>NZ_JBFBCH010000004.1:370767-450975 GCF_040683055.1 Polymorphospora sp. NPDC051019
CGCCGGTCACGTCGTACGTACGACGTGACCGGCGCCCGGTCTTTGTAGGCTGGGGTGGTGAACACGACGCCGGTCACCGTCCCGCCGCCCGCGGCGTCGCGCCATCCGCTCGATCCCGACCCGGTCCGGTCCACCAAGGCGATGACCGTCTTCTGGCTCGGCCTGGTCGCCGCGGTCACCGGCGTGTTCGTGGGCGGCGTCGCACCCGCCACGATCGCCCTGCTGCTGTCCCGACAGGCCCGCCGGGAGGCGTACGCGTCGGGTGGATACCTGACCGGATCGGCGTGGCTCGACCGCGGCGAGCGCCTTGCCTGGACGGGCCTCGTGCTGGCCGCCACCACCCTGGTGATCGCCCTCGTGATCGGGCTGATCAACCTGGCCAACAGCCCGACCGGGCAGGACTTCGCGCCGACCGTCGACTAGCCGGTGCGGACCCGCCGGGATACCGCGACGGCCGCTCGGCGGTAGCCTGGCTCGTGCGATCCGGACGCCCCGGGCACAGTGGTCGAGGAACGGATAATCGACCGAAGGGTCGGCGGCGAGTACGGACGACCGATCCGATGGATCGGCGGCGAGACGGACAGCCCGACCCGACCGGTCGGTGTGGGAAGGTCCCGGGCGCGACGCCCGGACCGGGGCGGTGCGGCCGTCGGTTGCGGAGAGGGGACGTTCGTGACGGAAGAGGTACGGTCGCAGCCGTCGGCCGAACCACCCGCGGAGCCGGCGACCGCACCACCGGCGCCTGCGCCGAGCCTTCACAAGCCGGCGCCCGACCGACCCGGCGACACGTCCGCGGCTGCCGGCGCTCCGGTCGGGTTCGGTGCGCCAGCTCCGGCTCAACCGGCGAACCCCTGGGCGCGGCCGGGTGCCCCGGCACCTCCGCCCGTCATGTCTCCGGCCACCGCGCCGCCGCCCGCCGCGATGGCAGGCTTTCCAGGAGGCGCCGTGCCCGCCGGCGGCCCGGCCCCATACGCGCCGATGGGCGCCCCGCCGCCGGTCGTGCCGCCCGGCCGCCATCACCCGCCCGCGCCCCCGAGGGAAACCTGGCGCAGGCCGAGCCGGGTCGAGCCGGTCCCCGGTACGGGGTTCGCCGTGGTGCACCTCGACGTGCCGCCGGTCACCTCGGGGCTGGCCGTCGGGGCACTGGTCGCCGGGATCGGTTCGATCCTGGTATCGCTGCTCGTCGCCTGTTTCGGGCTGGCCGGGGCGCAGGACGGCTGGGGCGGCTGGGTGGCGGGCGCGTTCGCCGTGCTCGGCGGGCTGCTCGGGTTGGCCGGGCTCGTACTCGGGTTGATCGCGCGACGACAGATCATGCGTACGACCGAGCCGTCGGCGGTGCGGTTCACCGGGCGCGGCTGGGCAATCGCCGCGGTGAGTTGCGGCGCGACCGGCCTGGGGATCACGGTCTTCTCGTTCGCGTTGGCCCTGCTGTTGCAGCTGGCCTGACCGCGTGCGGGGGCCCGAAGCCGGTCGCCGTGCGAGCCGTTACACTTGTTGACTGGGGGTTGCTCACGACGGGCGGAAATCCGTGGCGGGCAGCGACTCGATGCAAGTGTCGACGTAAGTGTGGACGCTGTGGGAGGCACACGCAGGCCCGTTTTGACCTGTGCGCTCATGGTGGGTACTCTTTCCCCTCGTGCCCGGGCGTGCCCGGGCAACTCGCGTGTGCTCGCGATCTGGCTGTAGGCCATCGACAGGCGCCGTGAGAAGACAAAACCGACGCGTTCGGAAGTTCGCGTCAAACCGTGGGCCTGGCGACACGCCCGACCGCGGGTGCCGGGGCTCCTGACGGAAGACCTGGTCGGAATGTAGTAGAGCCGCCCGCCCGGGTGGCTACGGCAGAACAGCGCGGCCGCGTGAGAAGTGGCCGAAGGGAGCGGAGAAACCCGGTGCCCACCATTCAGCAGTTGGTCCGTAAGGGCCGACAGGCCAAGACGACCAAGACGAAGACGCCAGCGCTCAAGGGCAGCCCGCAGCGCCGTGGCGTCTGCACGCGCGTCTACACCACCACCCCGAAGAAGCCGAACTCCGCGCTGCGCAAGGTCGCGCGTGTGAAGCTCAGCAGCCAGATCGAGGTGACCGCCTACATCCCGGGCGTCGGTCACAACCTTCAGGAGCACTCGATCGTGCTCGTGCGTGGCGGCCGTGTGAAGGACCTCCCCGGCGTGCGTTACAAGATCGTCCGCGGCTCGCTGGACACCCAGGGCGTCCGCAACCGCAAGCAGGCCCGTAGCCGTTACGGCGCGAAGAAGGAGAAGAGCTGACATGCCGCGTAAGGGCCCCGCTCCGCGCCGCCCCCTGGTCGCGGACCCGGTTTACAACTCGCCGCTGGTCACCCAGCTGGTGAACAAGATCCTCCTGCGCGGAAAGCGTCAGCTGGCCGAGCGGATCGTCTACGGAGCGCTCGAGGGCTGCCGCGAGAAGTCGGGCACCGACCCGGTAGTCACGCTCAAGCGCGCGATGGACAACGTCAAGCCGACCCTCGAGGTCCGCAGCCGCCGTGTCGGTGGCGCGACCTACCAGGTGCCGGTCGAGGTGCGCCCGGCCCGGGCGACCACCCTCGGGCTGCGCTGGCTGGTGACGTACTCCAAGGCCCGCCGCGAGAAGACCATGGTCGAGCGCCTCATGAACGAGCTGCTCGACGCGAGCAACGGCCTTGGTGCCGCCGTCAAGCGGCGTGAGGACACGCACAAGATGGCCGAGTCCAACAAGGCCTTCGCGCACTACCGCTGGTAATCAACGGTTCGTAGACGAGACGACAAGTAGGGATTGAAGTGGCCGCCGCAGACGCGCTCGCCAACGTACGCAACATCGGCATCATGGCGCACATCGATGCCGGTAAGACCACGACCACTGAGCGGATCCTGTTCTACACCGGCATCACCTACAAGATCGGTGAAGTCCACGAGGGCGCTGCCGTCATGGACTGGATGGAGCAGGAGCAGGAGCGCGGCATCACCATCACCTCCGCCGCCACGAAGTGCGAGTGGAAGGGCCACACGATCCAGATCATCGACACGCCCGGCCACGTCGACTTCACGGTCGAGGTCGAGCGGTCGCTGCGGGTCCTCGACGGTGCCGTCGCCGTCTACGACGGTGTCGCCGGCGTCGAGCCGCAGACCGAGAACGTGTGGCGGCAGGCCGACAAGTACAACGTTCCCCGGATGTGCTTCGTCAACAAGCTCGACCGGACCGGTGCGGACTTCTTCCGTTGCGTGCAGATGATGATCGACCGGCTGAAGGCGACGCCGCTGGTGCTGCAGGTGCCGATCGGCGCCGAGGCCGACTTCATCGGTGTCGTCGACCTGGTCGAGATGCGGGCGCTGACCTGGCGCGGCGAGACCCAGAAGGGTGAGGACTACGCGGTCGAGGAGATCCCGGCCGACCTCACCGAGCTGGCCGCCGAGTGGCGCGAGAAGCTGCTCGAGACCCTCGCCGACGTCGACGACGCGGTCATGGAGAAGTACCTCGAGGGTGAGGAACTCTCCGCCGACGAGATCAAGGCCGCCATCCGGCGGGCCACGATCGCGGGCAAGGCCAACCCGGTCCTGACCGGCACCGCGTTCAAGAACAAGGGCATCCAGCCCATGCTGGACGCGGTGGTCAGCTTCCTGCCGTCGCCGCTGGACATCCCGGCGATCGAGGGCACGGCGACCGACGGCGAGACGCCGCTGCAGCGCAAGCCCTCGGTGAGCGAGCCGTTCTCCGGTCTGGCCTTCAAGATCCAGACCGACAAGCACCTCGGCAAGCTCACGTACGTGCGGGTCTACTCCGGCAAGCTCGAGTCCGGTTCCCAGGTGGTCAACTCCACCAAGGACCGCAAGGAGCGCATCGGCAAGATCTACCAGATGCACGCCAACAAGCGGGAAGAGCGCAGCTCGGCCCAGGCTGGCGACATCATCGCCGTGCAGGGGCTGAAGCAGACCACCACGGGTGACACGCTGTGCGATCCGGCCAACCCGGTGATCCTCGAGTCGATGACCTTCCCCGAGCCGGTCATCGAGGTGGCGATCGAGCCGAAGACCAAGGCCGACCAGGAGAAGCTCAGCACCGCGATCCAGCGGCTGGCCGAGGAAGACCCGACCTTCCGCGTCAAGAACGACGAGGAGACCGGGCAGACGGTCATCGCCGGCATGGGCGAGCTGCACCTGGACATCCTGGTGGACCGGATGCGGCGCGAGTTCAACGTCGAGGCGAACATCGGTAAGCCTCAGGTGGCGTACCGCGAGACCATCCGCCGCAAGGTGGAGAAGGTCGAGTACACCCACAAGAAGCAGACCGGTGGTTCGGGTCAGTACGCCCGCGTCATCGTCAGCCTCGAGCCGCTGCCGCTCGACAACGAGTCGGCGACGTACGAGTTCTCCAACGCCGTCACCGGTGGCCGTATCCCCAAGGAGTTCATCCCCTCGGTGGACGCGGGCGCCCAGGACGCCATGCAGTACGGCATCCTGGCCGGCTTCCCGCTGGTTGGCGTCAAGCTGACGCTGCTCGACGGGCAGTACCACGAGGTCGACTCGTCGGAAATGGCGTTCAAGATCGCCGGTTCGATGGTGCTGAAGGAGGCGGCCCGCAAGGCCGACCCCGCGCTCCTCGAGCCGATGATGGCCGTTGAAGTCACCACTCCGGAGGAGAACATGGGTGACGTCATCGGCGACCTCAACTCCCGCCGTGGCATCATCCAGGCGATGGAGGAGCGCGGCGGTGCCCGCGTCGTCCGCGCCCTGGTGCCACTGTCGGAGATGTTCGGCTACGTCGGCGACCTGCGGTCGAAGACCCAGGGCCGGGCTAGCTACAGCATGCAGTTCGACTCCTACGCCGAGGTTCCGCAGAGCGTGGCCAAGGAGATCATCGCGAAGGCGACCGGGGAGTGATCCCCGCTCGCCTTCGGGCGAGCTGCCGTACCGGGCCTGAAGGCGTCACTGCCGCAAGACCCAAGTCGACAGAGTTCTGGGCGCCGCAATGGGCGCCCGGAGCGTACGAACCAAGAAGTCCACAGGAGGACACCAGTGGCGAAGGCGAAGTTCGAGCGGACTAAGCCGCACGTCAACATCGGCACCATTGGTCACATCGACCACGGTAAGACGACGCTGACCGCGGCCATCACCAAGGTGCTGCACGACCGGTACCCGGACATCAACCCCTACACGCCGTTCGACGAGATCGACAAGGCGCCGGAGGAGAAGGCCCGCGGTATCACGATCTCGATCGCGCACGTCGAGTACCAGACGGAGGAGCGGCACTACGCTCACGTCGACTGCCCCGGTCACGCCGACTACATCAAGAACATGATCACCGGTGCCGCGCAGATGGATGGCGCGATCCTGGTGGTGGCGGCGACCGACGGCCCGATGCCGCAGACCCGTGAGCACGTGCTGCTGGCCCGTCAGGTCGGCGTGCCGTACATCGTCGTGGCGCTCAACAAGAGCGACATGGTCGATGACGAGGAGCTGCTCGAGCTGGTCGAGCTCGAGGTCCGTGAGCTGCTCTCGGCGCAGGAGTACCCGGGTGACGACCTGCCGGTCGTCCGGGTGTCGGCGCTCAAGGCGCTCGAGGGTGACCCGAAGTGGACCGAGGCCCTCATGGAGCTGATGGGTGCGGTCGACACCGCCATCCCGCAGCCGGAGCGGCAGACGGAGAAGCCGTTCCTCATGCCCGTCGAGGACGTCTTCACCATCACCGGTCGCGGCACCGTCGTCACCGGCCGGGTGGAGCGCGGTGTGCTCCTGCCGAACGAGGACGTCGAGATCGTCGGCATCAAGGACAAGGGCATCAAGACCAAGGTCACCGCGATCGAGATGTTCCGGAAGACCCTGGAAGACGCCCGCGCAGGTGAGAACGTCGGCCTGCTGCTGCGTGGCACCAAGCGCGACGAGGTCGAGCGCGGCATGGTCGTGGTGAAGCCGGGGACGAACACCCCGCACACCGAGTTCGAGGCGACCGTCTACATCCTCTCCAAGGAGGAGGGTGGCCGGCACACTCCGTTCTTCCAGAACTACCGGCCGCAGTTCTACTTCCGTACCACCGATGTCACGGGCGTCGTCACGCTGCCCGAGGGTACCGAGATGGTCATGCCGGGCGACAACACGTCGATGGCCGTCAAGCTCATCCAGCCGATCGCGATGGAGGACAACCTCAAGTTCGCGATCCGTGAGGGTGGCCGGACCGTCGGCGCCGGTTTCGTCACGAAGATCGTCAAGTAACAGGTAACCCCGATTAGCGTTGCCGTACGAGGTACGGCATACTAGTCAGGTTGCGTCCGCGCAGGGTGGTTGGCTGCCCAGCAGTCAACCACCCTCGCACGGTGTCCGGCCCGTGGAGACACGGCCGGTGCCTCGACCCCCGGACGGGGTCAGCCCCGCGAAACACCCCAGGTCGTCTCGGTTATCCGGGGCGGAGTCTGGCTCCAGGGCGCGACACGCCCGACCGCGGGGGTGGGCGGAAGCCGGGGGAAGCCCCGCGACACAGCGGCATCGAGAGAAGGAACAGAAGCCACCATGGCGGGACAGAAGATCCGCATCCGGCTCAAGGCCTACGACCACGAGGTCGTCGACTCCTCGGCGCGGAAGATCGTCGAGACGGTGACGCGCACCGGGGCGCAGGTCGCAGGCCCGGTGCCGCTGCCCACGGAAATCAACCGTTTCTGCGTCATCCGGTCGCCGCACAAGTACAAGGACTCGCGCGAGCACTTCGAGATGCGCACGCACAAGCGTCTGATCGACATCATCGACCCGACCCCGAAGACGGTCGACTCGCTCATGCGCCTCGACCTGCCGGCTGGCGTCGACATCGAGATCAAGCTGTAGGGACTGCGACTAATGGACAGGCAAGTTAAGGGCATCCTGGGCGCCAAGCTCGGCATGACCCAGGTCTGGGACAACAATCGGGTTGTACCGGTGACCGTGGTGCAGGCCGGCCCGTGCGTCGTGACCCAGGTGCGAACCGGTGACAAGGACGGCTACTCGGCCATCCAGCTGGCGTACGGCGCGATCGACCCCCGCAAGGTCAAGAAGCCGCGGGCGGGTCACTTCGCGAAGTCGGGTGCTGCCCCGCGCCGGCACATCGTCGAGCTGCGGACGACCGACGCGAGCGACTACGAGCTCGGCCAGGAGGTCACCGTCGACAGCTTCGCGCCCGGCGTGACGATCGACGTGACCGGCAAGACCAAGGGCAAGGGCTTCGCCGGTGTCATGAAGCGGCACGGCTTCCACGGTCTGCGTGCCAGCCACGGTGTCGAGCGCAAGCACCGCTCGCCCGGCTCCATCGGCGCCTGCGCGACCCCCGGTCGCGTCTTCAAGGGCGTGCGGATGGCCGGTCGCATGGGTGGTGTGCGCTACACGGTGCAGAACCTCACCGTGCAGGCGGTCGACGCCGAGAACAACCTGCTGCTCGTGAAGGGCGCCATCCCCGGCCCCAAGGGCGCGCTGGTGCTGGTCCGCTCCGCGGCCAAGACCCAGGCCAAGAAGGGCGGTGTGAAGTAATGGCGACGGTTGACGTACTCAACGCCGAAGGCGGCAAGAGCGGTTCGGTCGACCTCCCGGGCGAGATCTTCGACGTACAGGCCAACGTGCCCCTGATGCACCAGGTCGTGGTGGCCCAGCTCGCGGCCGCCCGCCAGGGCACGCACAAGGCCAAGACCCGCGGCGAGGTCGCCGGTGGCGGCAAGAAGCCGTACAAGCAGAAGGGCACCGGCCGGGCCCGGCAGGGCTCGATCCGCGCCCCGCAGTTCGCAGGCGGTGGCGTCGTGCACGGCCCCGTGCCGCGTGACTACAGCCAGCGGACCCCGAAGAAGATGAAGGCCGCCGCACTGCGTGGCGCGCTCTCCGACCGTGCCCGCGCCGGCCGCGTGCACGTGGTCGAGGCGTTCGTCACCGGTGAGAAGCCGTCGACCAAGGCCGCCATCGCCACGCTGCGCAAGGCCACCGAGGCCCGGCGGGTGCTGGTCGTGCTGAGCAGCACCGACGAGCTGAACTGGTTGTCGCTGCGTAACGAGGCGAGCGTGCACCTGATCGAGGCCGGCCAGCTCAACACCTACGACGTGCTGGTCGCCGACGATGTGGTCTTCACCAAGGAAGCCCTGGACGAGTTCATGCGCGTCCCGGCGGCGTCGAAGACCGAGGAGAGCGACAAGTGACCACCATCGCCGACCCCCGCGACATCATCGTCGCGCCGGTCGTCTCCGAGAAGAGCTACAGCGAGCTGAACCGGAACTGGTACACGTTCCTGGTTCACCCGGACGCCAACAAGACCGAGATCAAGATCGCGATCCAGCAGATCTTCAACGTCCGCGTCCTGACGGTGAACACGCTCAACCGTGAAGGCAAGCGCAAGCGGACCCGTACCGGTTTCGGTCAGCGCAAGGCCACCAAGCGGGCGATGGTGAAGCTGGCTGACGGTGACCGTATCGAGGCCTTCGGCGGCCCGGTCGGCTGAGGGGTATAGACAATGGCTATCCGTAAGTACAAGCCGACGACCCCGGGCCGTCGTGGCTCCAGCGTCGCCGACTTCGCCGAGATCACGCGGTCGACTCCCGAGAAGTCGCTGCTGGCTCCGCTGCCGAAGAAGGGTGGGCGCAACGCCCACGGCCGGATCACCGCGCGGCACCAGGGCGGTGGGCACAAGCGTCAGTACCGTCTGATCGACTTCAAGCGGGTCGACAAGGACGGCGTACCGGCGAAGGTCGCCCACATCGAGTACGACCCCAACCGCACCGCGCGGATCGCGCTGCTGCACTACGCCGACGGCGAGAAGCGCTACATCATCGCGCCGAAGGACCTGAAGCAGGGCGACACGGTCGAGTCGGGCCCCACGGCCGACATCAAGCCGGGCAACAACCTGCCGCTGCGCAACATCCCGGTCGGTACCACGATCCACGGGGTGGAGCTGCGTCCGGGGGGCGGTGCCAAGCTGGCCCGCTCGGCCGGCGTCGGCATCCAGCTGCTCGGCCGGGAAGGCGCCTACGCCACGCTGCGGATGCCGTCCGGTGAGATCCGGCGGGTCGACGTGCGGTGCCGGGCGACCGTCGGTGAGATCGGCAACGCCGACCAGTCAAACATCAACTGGGGCAAGGCCGGCCGTATGCGCTGGAAGGGCAAGCGCCCGACCGTCCGTGGTGTCGCCATGAACCCGGTCGACCACCCGCACGGTGGTGGTGAGGGTAAGACCTCCGGTGGTCGCCACCCGGTCAACCCGCAGGGTAAGCCCGAAGGCCGTACCCGTCGTAAGGGCCAGCCGAGCGACCGGCTGATCGTCCGCCGCCGCTACGCGACCCGCAAGCGCGGCTAAGGAGAAGTCAAGACATGCCTCGCAGCCTGAAGAAGGGCCCGTTCATCGACGACCACCTGCTCAAGAAGGTGGAGACGCAGAACGAGAAGGGCTCGAAGAACGTCATCAAGACCTGGTCGCGACGCTCGACGATCATCCCCGAGATGCTGGGGCACACGATCGCGGTGCACGACGGGCGCAAGCACGTCCCGGTGTTCGTCACCGAGTCGATGGTCGGGCACAAGCTCGGCGAGTTCGCGCTCACCCGCACGTTCAAGGGTCACGAGAAGGACGACCGGAAGAGCCGCCGCCGCTGACGCGGCAGCCACGGATAGAGGATCAAGGGGTTTCAGCGATGCCAGTTAAGGGCGACGCTCCGGTGCTCCCGGGCGCGCGGGCGATTGCGCGTTACGTGCGCATCTCGCCGAACAAGGCGCGCCGGGTGGTCAACCTCGTCCGCGGTTTGCCCGCGAAGGAGGCGCTCACGGTGCTCCAGTTCGCGCCGCAGGCCGCGAGCGAGCAGGTCTACAAGGTGCTCGCCAGCGCGATCGCCAACGCCGAGAACAACGAGCGGCTGGACCCCGACGCGCTGCTCGTCAGCGAGGCGTTCGTCGACGAGGGCCCGACCATGAAGCGGTTCCAGCCGCGCGCGCAGGGCCGGGCCTACCGGATCCGCAAGCGCACCTGCCACATCACCATTGCGGTGGAAGCGGTTGCGCCGGCGGCGCGTCCGGCGAAGAAGGCCGCGGCGAAGAAGGCCGCGCCCGCCGAGGCGAAGCCGGAGACCAAGGCGCAGGCCAGCGAGTCTGCGAGTAACACGGAAGGTGCCGAGTAATGGGTCAGAAGGTTCACCCGCACGGGTTTCGGCTCGGCATCTCGACCGACTGGAAGTCCCGTTGGTACGCCGACAAGCTCTACAAGGACTACATCGCCGAGGACGTCAAGATCCGGCGGATGATGTCCAAGGGCCTGGAGCGGGCGGGTATCTCGAAGGTCGACATCGAGCGGACCCGCGACCGGGTCCGGGTCGACATCCACACCGCCCGGCCGGGCATCGTCATCGGCCGTAAGGGTGCCGAGGCCGACCGGATCCGTGGCGAGCTGGAGAAGCTGACCGGCAAGCAGGTGCAGCTCAACATCCTCGAGGTGAAGAGCCCCGAGTCGGACGCGCAGCTCGTGGCGCAGGGCGTCGCCGAGCAGCTCTCCAGCCGGGTCAGCTTCCGGCGGGCGATGCGCAAGGCGATGCAGTCGGCGATGAAGAACTCGATCGTCAAGGGCATCCGGGTGCAGGTCTCCGGCCGCCTCGGCGGTGCGGAGATGAGCCGTACGGAGTTCTACCGCGAGGGTCGCGTTCCGCTGCACACGCTGCGCGCCAACATCGAGTACGGCTTCTTCGAGGCCCGTACCACCTTCGGCCGGATCGGCGTGAAGGTCTGGATCTACAAGGGCGACGCCGTGCCGGGCCGGGAGGCTCCGGTCGAGGCGGGTCCCGCGCGTCCCCGTCGGGAGCGCGGCGACCGGCCCGAGCGGCCGCGTCGTGGTCGCTCCGGTTCGACCGGTACGACCGCCGGCGGCACCGAGGCCGGACGGGCCGCGCAGGCTGCGCAGGCCGAGGCCGCGGAAGCCCCGAACGACAGCGCCGCCGCGGCGGCCGCCCCGGCTTCGGCCGGGAACGACAGCTCAGCGCAGGAGGGCTGACACATGCTGATGCCGCGCAAGCCCCCGAAGGGCTTCCGCAAGCCGCACCACCCGGATCGCAGCGGCGCTTCCAAGGGCGGCAACCGGGTGGTCTTCGGCGAGTTCGGTATCCAGGCGCTCGAGCCGGCGTACGTCACCAACCGGCAGATCGAGTCGGCCCGTATCGCCATGACCCGTCACATCAAGCGTGGTGGCAAGGTCTGGATCACGGTCTTCCCGGACCAGGCCCTCACCAAGAAGCCGGCCGAAACCCGGATGGGTTCCGGTAAGGGTTCGCCGGAGTGGTGGGTCGCGAACATCAAGCCCGGCCGGGTTTTGTTCGAGATGTCCTTCCCCAACGAGCAGATCGCGCGTGAGGCCATGCGCCGCGCGATCCACAAGCTCCCGATGAAGTGCCGCATTGTGACGCGCGAAGTGGGTGAATCCTGATGGCAGCGGGCGTTAAGGCCGCCGAGCTGCGTGAGCTCTCCGACGAGGAGCTGGTCACGAAGCTCCGCGAGGCCAAGGCGGAGCTGTTCAACCTCCGCGTGCAGAGCGCGACCGGGCAGTTGGACAACAACCGCCGGCTCCAGGTCGTTCGTCGGGAGATCGCCCGGATCTACACGATCATGCGTGAGCGTGAGCTGGGGCTCTCGGTCGCGCCGGATGAGGTGACTGCAGCATGACCGAGAACACGGCCGCCGCTCCGCGGGCCCAGCGCAAGGTGCGCGAGGGGCTCGTGGTCAGCGACAAGATGGAAAAGACCGTCGTCGTCGAGGTCGAGGACCGGGTCAAGCACCCGCTGTACGGCAAGGTCATGCGCCGGACCAGCAAGCTGAAGGCGCACGACGAGCAGAACTCGTGCGGCATCGGTGACCGGGTCCTGCTGATGGAGACCCGCCCGCTGTCTGCCACCAAGCGGTGGCGGGTCGTGGAGATCCTGGAAAAGGCCAAGTAGCGAAGGCTTCGAGCTCGTCCGGCGTCGCCGGGCGCGGGTTCCGCCAGGCTCCGGCCGCGCGAGCGGCCGGAGAACCGGCAGACATAGGAGATAGACGTGATTCAGCAGGAGTCGCGACTGCGCGTCGCCGACAACACGGGTGCCCGGGAGATCCTGTGCATCCGGGTGCTCGGTGGCTCCGGTCGGCGCTACGCGGGCATCGGCGACGTCATCGTGGCCACCGTCAAGGACGCGATCCCGGGTGCCGGTGTGAAGAAGGGCGACGTCGTCAAGGCGGTCATCGTCCGCACCGCCAAGGAGAGGCGGCGCCCGGACGGTTCGTACATCCGTTTCGACGAGAACGCCGCCGTGATCATCAAGGACGGTGGTGACCCGCGCGGGACCCGTATCTTCGGGCCTGTCGGGCGTGAGCTGCGGGACAAGCGGTTCATGAAGATCATCAGCCTCGCCCCGGAGGTGTTGTGACTGTGAAGGTCAAGAAGGGCGACACGGTCATCGTCATCGCCGGCAAGGACAAGGGTGCCAAGGGCAAGGTCATCGCGGCCTACCCGCGGCAGGACAAGGTCCTGGTCGAGGGCGTGAACCGAGTCAAGAAGCACGAACGCATCCGCACCACCCAGCGCGGCGCGAAGACCGGTGGCATCGTCACCCAGGAGGCTCCGATCCACGTCTCGAACGTGCAGATCCTCGACTCCGACGGCAAGCCGACCCGGGTCGGGTACCGGTTCGACGACAACGGCCAGAAGGTCCGCATCGCGCGTAGCAACGGTAAGGACCTGTGATGACCACGGCTACCGAGACCAAGATCACCCCGCGCCTCAAGGAGCGGTACCGCAACGAGATCATCGGGCAGCTGCGCGAGCAGTTCAAGTACGGCAACCCGATGCAGGTGCCCGGCCTCGTCAAGATCGTCGTCAACATGGGTGTCGGTGAGGCTGCCCGCGACGCCAAGCTGATCGAGGGCGCGGTCCGCGACCTGGCCACGATCACCGGCCAGAAGCCGCAGGTGCGTCGGGCCACCAAGTCCATCGCGCAGTTCAAGCTGCGGGAGGGCATGCCGATCGGTGCCAAGGTCACGCTGCGTGGCGACCGGATGTGGGAGTTCCTCGACCGGCTGTTGTCGATCGCGCTGCCGCGTATCCGCGACTTCCGCGGTCTCGACGGGCGCAAGCTCGACGGGAACGGCAACTACACGTTCGGTCTGACCGAGCAGTCGGTGTTCCACGAGATCGACCAGGACCGGATCGATCGTCAGCGGGGCATGGACATCACGGTGGTCACGACCGCCACGACCGACGACGAGGGCCGGGCGCTGCTGAAGTTCCTGGGCTTCCCGTTCAAGGAGAACTGAGCGAATGGCCAAGAAGGCGCTGATCCTCAAGGCGGCCGCGAAGCCGAAGTTCTCGGTTCGCGCGTACACCCGCTGCCAGCGTTGCGGGCGTCCGAAGGCGGTCTACCGCAAGTTCGGCCTCTGCCGGGTGTGCATCCGGGAGATGGCTCACCGCGGTGAGCTGCCCGGCGTGTCCAAGGCTTCCTGGTAACTAGCTATTGCTCTTCGCCGTAGGCCCGGGGCGCGAGCCCCGGGAACCCCGGCGAGAAAGGCTGACAGAACCCATGACGATGACCGACCCGATCGCAGACATGCTCACCCGTCTGCGTAACGCCAACCAGGCGTACCACGACCAGGTGTCGATGCCCTACTCGAAGATCAAGGCGAACATCGCCGAGGTCCTCAAGGCCGAGGGCTACATCGCGACCTGGTCGGTCGAGGAGCCCGCGGAGGGCGCCGTCGGCAAGCGACTGGTCGTCGAACTGAAGTACGGCCAGAACCGCGAGCGGAGCCTGGCCGGCATCAAGCGCGTCTCCAAGCCCGGTCTGCGGGTGTACGCCAAGTCGGACGGGCTCCCGCGGGTGCTCGGTGGACTCGGTGTGGCGATCATTTCGACGTCGCAGGGGCTGCTGACCGACCGGCAGGCCCGCAAGCGGAGCGTTGGCGGGGAAGTCCTCGCCTTCGTCTGGTAACGGGGGCCCTGGCGTGAGCACCAAGTACGCCGCGAAGCGGAGCCCCGCAGTCGCGAACGAAGGAAATGATCGATAATGTCGCGTATTGGACGTAAGTCGATCCCGGTGCCGGCGGGCGTCGAGGTCACGATCGACGGGCGGACCGTCAAGGTCAAGGGCCCGAAGGGCGAGCTGTCGCACACCCTCGCCGAGCCGATCACGGCTGAGCGCAGCGAGGACGGCGAGCTGCACGTCAACCGGCCGAACGACGAGCGGCGCGCCAAGGAACTGCACGGCCTGAGCCGGACCCTGGTCGCCAACATGATCGTCGGAGTGACGGACGGCTACCGCAAGAGCCTGGAGATCCGGGGCACCGGTTACCGGGTCGCGGCCAAGGGCAGCGACCTCGAGTTCGCGCTCGGGTTCTCGCACCCGGTCGTCGTGACGCCGCCGGCGGGCATCACCTTCACGGTGGAGAAGCCGACGCTGTTCCACGTGGCCGGCATCGACAAGCAGCTCGTCGGTGAGGTCGCCGCGAACATCCGGAAGATCCGTCCGCCGGAGCCCTACAAGGGCAAGGGTGTCAAGTACCTCGACGAGGTAATCCGCCGCAAGGCTGGAAAGGCAGGTAAGAAGTGACCGCCACGCTGCTCAAGCGTCGTCGCGGCGTCGCTGCCAAGCGCGCCGTCGGGCGGGCGCGTCGGCACTTCCGGGTCCGCAAGGGCATCAGTGGCACCGCCGAGCGTCCGCGCCTGGTCGTCACCCGTTCGCTGCGGCACATCACGGCCCAGATCGTCGACGACACCAAGGGACACACCCTGGCGTCGGCGTCGACCCTGGACGCGTCGATCCGCGGTGCCGAGGGTGACAAGAGCGCCCTGGCGGGCAAGGTCGGCGCACTGCTCGCCGAGCGCGCCAAGTCCGCTGGTGTTTCCAAGGTCGTCTTCGACCGTGGTGGCAACCGGTACGCGGGGCGTCTCGCCGCGCTCGCCGACGCCGCCCGCGAAGCCGGGCTTGAGTTCTAACCCCGTCACGAGAAGGAAGGAAGGCTGCTGATGCCAGGTCAACAGCGCCGTGGCGGCGGGTCCGGTGGCAACGAGGGTGGTCGCCGCGACAACCGCCGTGAGGGCGGCCGCGGAAACGCGCCCGTCGAGAAGACCCCGCACCTTGAGCGGGTAGTCGCCATCAACCGGGTGGCCAAGGTCGTGAAGGGTGGTCGTCGCTTCAGCTTCACCGCCCTGGTGATCGTGGGCGACGGTGACGGCACCGTGGGTGTGGGCTACGGGAAGGCCAAGGAGGTGCCCGCGGCGATCGCCAAGGGCGTCGAGGAGGCCAAGAAGCACTTCTTCAAGGTGCCCCGGATCGCCGCGTCGATCCCGCACCCGGTGCAGGGCGAGGACGCCGCTGGCGTCGTCCTGCTCAAGCCGGCCAGCGCCGGTACGGGTGTCATCGCCGGTGGCCCGGTGCGTGCCGTGCTGGAGTGCGCCGGTATCCACGACGTGCTCTCGAAGAGCCTCGGCTCGTCGAACCCGATCAACATCGTGCACGCGACCGTGGCCGCTCTGAAGGCCCTCGAATCGCCGGAGGCGGTCGCCTCCCGTCGGGGTCTTCCGGTCGAGGACGTCGCGCCGGCGGCCATGCTGGCGGCCCGCGCGGGTGTGGGGGCATGACGATGGCACGTCTCAAGGTCACCCAGCTCCGGTCCGAGATCGGTGCCAAGCGCAACCAGCGTGAGTCGCTGCGGTCGCTCGGTCTCAAGCGGATCAACGACGTGGTGGTCAAGGAGGACCGGCCCGAGATTCGGGGCATGATCTTCACCGTGAACCACCTCGTGAAGGTCGAGGAGGTCGACTAATGACGATCAAGGTTCACCACCTTCGTCCGGCCCCCGGTGCCAAGACCGCCAAGACCCGTGTGGGTCGCGGTGAGGGCTCCAAGGGCAAGACCGCCGGTCGAGGCACCAAGGGTTCGAAGGCCCGCAAGAACATCTCGGCGGCGTTCGAGGGTGGGCAGATGCCTATCCACATGCGCCTGCCGAAGCTGAAGGGCTTCAAGAACAAGAACAAGGTCGTGTTCCAGGTGGTCAACCTGGACCGGCTCGCGGAACTCTTCCCCGAGGGCGGCCAGGTGGGCCCGGCCGAGCTGGTCGAGGCCGGCGCGGTGCGCAAGGGCCAGCCGGTCAAGGTTCTCGGCACCGGTGAGCTGGGCGGCGTCCAGCTCCAGGTGTCGGCCCAGGCGTTCAGCGCCTCGGCCAAGGAGAAGATCGCCGCTGCCGGTGGCTCGGTAACAGAGCTGTAAGGAAGTACTGGGATCGTGGCGTCCGATCAGTTGGAACCAACTGGCGGGCGCCACGGTCTACTAAGGGACCAATCGTCCCGTTAATATCGGTGCCGGTGGATGTGGCAGGACGGACCTGCCCTGAAACCGATTGGACTGTTACAGTCCGAGTCCCAGCCATGGATTTCGGGCCCCACCCGCCCGGGACCAACCCTGACCGCCACTGACTCAGCCGGCGGCCCGCCTCGCGCAGGAGGAAAGAGTTGCTCTCCGCCTTCAGCAGTGCGTTCCGCACGCCTGACCTGCGCAAGAAGCTGCTGTTTACAGTGGCTATCGTCGCGATCTACCGGCTCGGCGCGACGATCCCCAGCCCCGGCGTGTCCTACGGCAACGTGCAGAACTGCATCGACGCCATGGAGAACGGGGAGACCAGCGGTGTCTTCACACTGCTGAACCTCTTCTCCGGTGGAGCGCTGCTCTCGCTGTCGGTCTTTGCGCTCGGCATCATGCCGTACATCACAGCCTCGATCATCCTGCAGCTGCTCACAGTCGTGATCCCGCGACTCGAGCAGCTTCGCAAGGAAGGCCAGTCCGGTCAGGCGAAGATCACCCAGTACACCCGCTACCTGACTCTCGGGCTCGGTGTGCTCCAGGCGTCGGCCTTCGTCGCGCTGGCCCGCTCCGGCCAGCTCTTCCAGGGCAACTGCCCGCAGACCGACCCGCAGTTCGCGATCATCCCCACCGGCACCGGTCTGCCGACCTGGCTCACCGTCACGGTTCTGGTCATCACGATGACCGCCGGCACCGGCCTGGTCATGTGGCTCGGCGAGCTCATCACCGACCGCGGCGTCGGCAACGGCATGTCGGTCCTGATCTTCACCTCGATCGCCGCCCGGCTCCCCAGCGAGGGTTGGTCGATCAAGACCACCAACGGTTGGGGCATGTTCGCCCTCGTGATCGCCCTGGTGCTGATCGTCATCACCGCGGTGGTCTTCATCGAGCAGGCGCAGCGCCGCATCCCGGTGCAGTACGCGAAGCGGATGATCGGCCGCCGGATGTACGGCGGTACCTCGACCTACATCCCGCTGAAGGTCAACCAGGCCGGTGTCATCCCGGTCATCTTCGCCTCGTCGCTGCTCTACCTGCCCCAGCTCGGCCTTCAGTTCTTCGACCCGAACGACCCGGGCGACGTCCAGATCTGGGTGCAGAACAACCTGGCCGACCCGCGTAGCCCGATCTACATCGCGGTCTACTTCCTGATGATCATCTTCTTCACGTACTTCTACGTCTCGATCACGTTCAACCCGACCGAGGTCGCGGACAACATGAAGAAGTACGGCGGTTTCGTCCCCGGCATCCGCCCGGGCAAGCCGACCGCGGAGTACCTCGACTTCATCCTGAGCCGGATCACCCTGCCGGGCGCGCTCTACCTGGGCCTCATCTCGATCCTGCCGAACTTCTTCTTCATCTGGCTCAACAGCGACCAGTACGTGAACTTCCCGTTTGGTGGCACCGCGGTGCTCATCATGGTCGGCGTCGGATTGGAAACCGTGAAGCAGATCGAGAGTCAACTCATGCAGCGGAACTACGAAGGGTTCCTGCGGTAAATGAGACTGGTTCTGGTTGGCCCCCCGGGGGCGGGGAAGGGGACCCAGGCGGAGTTCATCGCCGCTCACCTGTCCGTGCCCAAGATTTCGACGGGGGACATCTTCCGGGCCAACGTCTCCCAGGGCACCCCGCTGGGAGTCGAGGCCAAGCGGTACATGGACGCGGGCAAGCTGGTCCCGGACGAGGTCACCATCAACATGGTCCGGGGCCGGCTCGCCGAGCCGGACGCTGCCGAGGGGTTCCTGCTCGACGGGTTCCCCCGGACGACCCCGCAGGCCGCGGCCCTGGACAAGTTGCTCGCCGACCTCGGGACCGCGCTCGACCTCGTCATGGAGTTGGTCGTCGACGACGACGAGGTGATCCGGCGGCTCTCCGGCCGGCGCACCTGCCGGGGCTGCGGCAAGATCTGGCACGTCGAGTTCGACGCGACCACGCGGGAAGGGGTCTGCGACCGGTGTGGCGCCGACCTCTTCCAGCGTGACGACGACAAGGCCGAGACGATCGCCGAGCGGCTGGTCGAATACGCGCACAAGACGGCGCCCCTGGTCGACTACTACGGCGCCCAGGGCAAGCTGGTCGGTATCGACGCGACCGGGCCGGTGGAAGACGTCACGGTACGGGCTATCGACGCACTGCGGTCGTACGGCGGTTAGGCTCGATCAAGTGGTCGCGTACCGGTTCCTCGGCACGCGCCGCGACCGTCAACGGAAGGCCCGATACCTCCAATGCGCCGTCAGCGGCTGAACATCCAGCTAAAGACCCCTGAGCAGATCGACCTGATGCGTGCCGCGGGGCTGGTCGTCGCGGCTGCCCTGGCCCGGATGCGCGAGGCGGTGGCGCCCGGGATCACCACGGCCGATCTGGACGCGATCGCCGAGTCGGTGATCCGGGACGCGGGGGCGGTCCCCTCGTTCAAGGGCTACCACGGGTTCCCGGCCACGATCTGCTCCTCGGTGAACGAGCAGATCGTGCACGCCATCCCGTCACCGCGCCAGGTACTGCGGAACGGCGATCTCATCTCGATCGACTGCGGGGCCGTACTCGACGGCTGGCACGGGGACGCGGCGATCACGGTGGGCGTGGGCGACGTGGACCCGGCCCTGCTGCGGATGGCCGAGGTCGCCGAGGACGCGATGTGGGCGGGTATCGCGGCGGCGGCCCAGGGTGCCGCCGCCGGCCGGGGGCGGCTCACCGACATCTCCCATGCCGTCGAGACGGCGGTTCGCAAGGGCGGCCGTTACGGCATCGTCGACGGGTACGGCGGGCACGGCATCGGGACCGAGATGCACCAGGACCCGCACGTGCTCAACCACGGCCGGCCGGGACGTGGCCCGGCGCTGGTGCCGGGCATGGCGCTGGCGATCGAGCCGATGATCACGATGGGATCGCCCAAGACCGCCGAGCTGGCCGACGGTTGGACCGTGGTCACCCGGGACGGGTCGGTCGCGGCGCACGTCGAGCACTCCTCGGCGATCCTCGACGACGGCATCTGGGTGCTGACCGCACCGGACGGCGGCCGGGGCCGGCTGGGCGATCTGGTGACCGCGCGACAGCCGGCGACGTCGTCGCCGGCGTGACGGCGACGCCCGGCGGCACGGACGGTCGACCGGCGCGAACCTCCTGGGGCGGAGGTGGCATCCTCGTAGGCATGGATCGGCGTGAAGACATGCGCGCGGCGGACTCCGATCGGGAGGCGGTCGCCGAGCAACTCCGGGTCGCGTTGGGCGAAGGCCGGCTTGAACTGCACGAATACGACGAACGGCTACAGCAGGTCTACCTCGCGAAGACGTACGCCGATCTTGACGGGTTGCTTTCGGACCTGCCGGGCACCATCCCCGCGGCGAAGGCGCAGCTCGTGCCGATCGGGGAGAAGGGCGAGTTCGTGGCGCCCGAGGCGGACGGGCGCTATCCGCACGCGACGCGGCGCTGGCTGGCCGACACGTGGGACGGCTACGGCCTCACGGTCGGCATCGTGGTCGGCATCTGGGCGGTCATCTGCCTGATGAGCCAGGAGCTGATCTACTTCTGGCCGGGATGGGTGGCCGGGCCGTGGGGGGCGGTGCTGATCGCGATCACGATCAGCGGGCTGGTCACCGGCGAGCCGCAGAAGTGGGCGGCGAAGGAAGCCCGTAAGCGGCAGGCCAAAGCGGAGAAGAAAGCGCGCAAAAAGGCACAAAAGGAATCTGAGGGCGAGGACGACGACTGAACCGCGACCTGCGGTCGGGGGACCAAGACCTCGGTTTGCCGTCGATACCTGGGCGCGCGTACACTGGCTGATCGGCGCACAGCGTCCACTCCATCATGCCCACCCCGCGCTTCCGGTGGGTCTTGGAGCCGCGGCTGGCGCGGATCGTTCCACGTCGCGAGGGGCATGTCCCCCGCGGGCGGGGTGGTCCGTGAAAGGTGTTGTGTGCCATCCGGATAAACCGACGTCAGGACAGCGGAGGACATGCCGAAAAAAGACGGGGCCATTGAAATCGAAGGCCGGGTCATCGAGCCACTGCCGAACGCGATGTTTCGGGTGGAGTTGGCCAACGGTCACAAGGTGCTGGCTCACATCAGTGGCAAGATGCGGCAGCACTACATCCGCATCCTGCCCGAGGACCGGGTAGTCGTCGAGCTCTCGCCCTACGACCTGACCCGCGGGCGCATCGTCTACCGCTACAAGTAACACCTGACGACGGCCGGGATGTCCCCGTGTCCGTCCTCGAAGTCCGGCGCGTGACGCGTCGCGTCGCCGGGTGTAGATGGGAAGTAAGGCAAACCGTGAAGGTCAAGCCGAGCGTCAAGAGGATCTGCAACAACTGCCGGGTCATCCGGCGGCACGGCCGGGTCATGGTCATCTGCAAGACCGACCCGCGCCACAAGCAGCGCCAGGGCTGAGTCCCTGCCGCTGGCAGATCGCACAACCGAACAAGCTCGTCCCAGCCGCGGGAGTTTCGCCCCTGAGGGCGCACACGCGCGGCAGACCCCCGGTCGGAGGCCGGGGCCCGTCTGGGCAGGCGGGGTGGGTCGGGCACAGACCTCCGTGAGGAAAACACGAGGAGTACGCCCGCACATGGCACGTCTAGTCGGCGTCGATCTCCCCCGCGACAAGCGGTTGGAGATCGCGCTCACCTACATCTTCGGGGTCGGCCGGACCCGCGCGATCGAGACCCTGACCGCGACCGGCATCAGCCCCGACAAGCGCACCAAGGACCTCACCGACGAGGAGCTCGTCCAGCTCCGCGATCACATCGAGGCCAACTACAAGGTTGAAGGCGACCTGCGCCGCGAGGTCGCCGCCGACATCCGCCGCAAGGTCGAGATCGGCTGCTACGAGGGCATCCGGCACCGCCGTGGTCTTCCCGTCCGGGGGCAGCGGACCCGCACCAACGCCCGTACCCGTAAGGGCCCGAAGCGGACCGTCGCCGGCAAGAAGAAGGCCGGTAAGAAGTAGGTCCTCGATCGGATTTGGTGGTCGTCCGCCGTCGTGGTTGACCGGGCCGCTACCGATCTGGGGTCTACGGAAGTTGACGGGGTCAGACGGGTCGTTCGCCGTCGAAGAGCACGGCGGCGAGCCGCCGAGAACGGCCGTGCGATCAGCAACCGATCTTTTGGAAACAAACAGGAGCGCACTGACTTATGCCACCTAAGGCTCGTGCCGGAGCCGCTGTAAAGAAGGTCCGGCGCAAGGAACGCAAGAACGTCGCCCACGGGCAGGCGCACATCAAGAGCACCTTCAACAACACCATCGTGTCGATCACCGACCCGACCGGTGCGGTCATCTCCTGGGCCTCCGCTGGCCAGGTGGGCTTCAAGGGCTCCCGCAAGTCGACCCCGTTCGCCGCGCAGCTCGCCGCCGAGGCGGCTGCCCGTCGGGCGATGGAGCACGGCATGCGCAAGGTCGACGTGTTCGTCAAGGGCCCCGGCTCCGGCCGGGAAACCGCCATCCGTTCGCTGCAGGCCGTCGGCCTCGAGGTCGGGCAGATCTCCGACGTCACGCCGCAGCCGCACAACGGGTGCCGTCCGCCGAAGCGTCGCCGGGTCTGAGAGGTAGATAGAGATGGCTCGTTACACGGGTGCCGACTGCCGTCGTTGCCGGCGCGAGAAGATGAAGCTGTTCCTCAAGGGCAGCAAGTGCGACGGGCCGAAGTGCCCGTTCGAATCGCGTCCCTTCCCGCCCGGCCAGCACGGCCGTGGTCGGACCAAGGAGACCGAGTACCTGCTCCAGCTCCGCGAGAAGCAGAAGGCCCGCCGCGTCTACGGCGTGCTCGAGCGGCAGTTCCGCGGCTACTACGAGGAGGCGGTGGCCAAGCAGGCCAAGACCGGTGAGGTCCTCCTCCAGATCCTCGAGTCGCGGCTCGACAACGTGGTCTACCGGGCTGGCTACGCCAAGTCCCGAGACATGGCCCGCCAGCTGGTCAAGCACGGCCACTTCACGGTCAACGGCACGAAGGTCGACATTCCTTCGTACCGCGTGAAGGAGCACGACATCATCGAGGTCCGGGCGAAGTCCAAGGAGATGACGCCGTTCATCGTGGCGCAGGCCGAGGCCGGCTCGCGCACCGTTCCGGCGTGGCTCGAGGCGATCCCGAGCCAGATGAAGATCCTCGTGCACTCGCTCCCGGCCCGCCAGGTCATCGACACGCAGGTCCAGGAGCAGCTGATCGTCGAGCTCTACTCCAAGTAGTCCGGCTGGCCCTCGTGGCCGACCGGCGCCCCGACCGACCCGACGGGTCGACCGGGGGCTCACCCGGCCCGTCAGGGCCGGTCCGGAGCACCGCCCCGCCGGCGCGAGCCGGCGGGGCCGCTCCACACCACATTGGTTGCGGGCGTCAAATGGTGGGCGCCCCGACACAAGGAGAACGCAGTGCTCATCACCCAGCGGCCGACCCTCACCGAGGAGTCGATCAGCGAGACCCGGTCCCGGTTCACCATCGAACCGCTGGAGCCCGGCTTCGGCTACACGCTCGGCAACTCGCTGCGGCGTACGCTGCTGTCGTCCATCCCGGGCGCGGCGGTCACGTCGATCAAGATCGACGGCGTGCTGCACGAGTTCACCACGATCCCCGGTGTCAAGGAGGACGTGGTCGAGCTCGTCATGAACGTCAAGGAACTGAGCGTCAGCTCCGAGGTCGACGAGCCGGTCAGCATGTACCTGCGCAAGCAGGGCCCGGGCGACGTCACCGCCGGTGACATCCAGCCCCCGGCCGGTGTCTCGGTGCACAACCCCGACCTCAAGCTCGCGACCCTCAACGGCAAGGGCCGGCTCGACATGGAGCTGACCGTCGAGCGGGGCCGCGGCTACGTGACGGCCGCGCAGAACAAGCAGGCCGGCGCCGAGATCGGCCGCATCCCGGTCGACTCGATCTACTCGCCGGTGCTGAAGGTGACCTACCGGGTCGAGGCGACCCGTGTCGAGCAGCGCACCGACTTCGACCGCCTGATCATCGACGTCGAGACCAAGGCGTCGATCGGGCCGCGGACCGCGATCGCGTCCGCCGGCTCGACCCTGGTCGAGCTCTTCGGCCTGGCCCGCGAGCTGGACGAGACCGCAGAGGGCATCGACATCGGCCCGTCGCAGGGTGACCTCCAGCACGCCGCCGATCTGGCGCTGCCGATCGAGGAGCTGGACCTGACCGTACGGTCCTACAACTGCCTCAAGCGCGAGGGCATCAACACCGTTGGTGAACTCATCGGGCGTACCGAGGCCGACCTCCTCGACATCCGGAATTTCGGTCAGAAGTCGATCGACGAGGTCAAGATGAAGCTCGCCGGCATGGGGCTGGGCCTGAAGGACTCGGCGCCCAACTTCGACCCGGCGAACGTCGTGGACTCCTTCGGCGAGGTTGACTACGACACCGACGACTACCGCGAGACCGAGCAGCTCTAAGATCCGCTGCCAATACTGAGGAGCACCAACAATGCCCACGCCCACCAAGGGCCCCCGCCTCGGCGGCAGCCCGGCGCACGAGCGGCTCATCCTGGCCAACCTGGCCACCGCGCTGTTCCAGCACGGCAAGATCCGCACGACCGAGACGAAGGCCAAGCGGCTGCGCCCGCTCGCGGAACAGCTCATCACCAAGGCCAAGCGCGGCGACCTGGCCGCACGTCGGCGGGTGCTGACCGTCGTACGCGACAAGGACGTGGTCTACACGCTGTTCGACCAGATCGCGCCGCGCTACGCCAACCGTCCCGGTGGCTACACCCGGATCGTGAAGACCGGTCCGCGCAAGGGTGACGCCGCCCCGATGGCGATCATCGAGCTGGTCGAGGAGCTCGTCGTCGCGGAGTCCGGCGGCGGCAAGAAGTCGGCCGCCCGCAAGGCGGCCCAGCAGGACAAGGTCGAGGCGCTCGCCCCCGCCGAGGCGGAGAAGCCCGCGACCAAGCCGGCCGCCGCCGAAGCGGACCAGGACGCCGAGGCGCCGGAGTCGGCGTCCGGCGACCACGGTGCGGAGGGCCCGGGCGACAAGGCCGAGGGCGAAGACACCAAGTAATCCGCCCAGCAAGGCACACCGGGCCCGGCACCCCGCCACGGGGTGCCGGGCCCGGTCATTTCAGGAGTACGAAGTGGACGGACGAACCCGGGTACGGCTGGACGTGGCGTACGACGGCACCGACTTCTCCGGCTGGGCGGCACAGCCCGGGCGGCGTACGGTCGCCGGCGTCCTGGCCGAGACCCTGCACCGGATCTTCGGCCCGGAGGCGGTGACCGGGCTGACCGTGGCCGGCCGGACCGACGCCGGCGTGCACGCCTCCGGGCAGGTGTGCCACGTCGACCTGCCGGCCGCGGCCTGGGCCGACCGGGCCGACACGCTCGTCCGCCGGCTGTCCGGCATGCTTCCCGGCGACGTCCGGGTACGGGCGGCCACCGCCGTCCCCGACGACTTCGACGCGCGGTTCGCGGCCACCTACCGCCGGTACGAGTACCTGGTCACCGACGCCGCGCACGGAGTCGAGCCGGTGCGCCGGCACGAGATCCTGGCCTGGCCCCGGCCGCTGGACCTCGACCGGTTGAACGCGGCCGCCGCCGGCCTGGTCGGCGAGCACGACTTCGCGGCGTACTGCCGGCGCAAGGAGAACGCCACCACCCGGCGCGAGGTCACCCGCCTGGACTGGCGACGCGACACCGCCGGCATTTTGGTCGCGACCGTGCAGGCCGACGCGTTCTGCCAGTCGATGGTGCGCAGCCTGGTCGGGGCGATGCTCGTCGTCGGCGACGGGCGCCGCCCGCCGGACTGGCCGGCCGGCCTGCTGCGGCACCGCGAACGGTCCAGCGAGGTGACCGTGGCGCCGGCGCACGGGCTGACCCTCGTCGCGGTCGGCTATCCCGAGGACCCCGCCGCGTACGCGAGCCGGGCCGAGACCACCCGCCGGTTGCGGGTCGAGCCTCAGCTACCGGGCTGAGTCGCGGCCGCCGGCCCGGCCTCCCCGTCGGCGACGGTCGCCCGGCGCTCCAGCACGGTGCCGCGCAGGTGTAGCTCGATGACGTCGTAGAGGATCTGCCGGGCGTGCTGGTCGCCCGGATCGATCTCGTCGCCGGTGGCCTTCGCGATGACCGCGTACGCCAGGAAGTGACCCCGGAAATGCCAGCCGACCTGGCCCGACGAGTGGACGACGGGTTCGGTGCCGGCTCCGGCGACCATGCCCTGGAAGCGACCGCTCTCCTCGGCGACGAGCGGCTTGATGCCTTCGTGGACCCGGCCGGCGGCGGCCTCGTCCACCAGGTTGAAGATCCCGGCGGTGAGCAGGTATTCGCCGCTCGGCGACCGGAGCGTGGCCCGTACGACCTGGGTGCAGCCGGCACCGCCGAGCAGTTCGGCGATGCCGCCGCCCGCCGCGCCCGCGCAGTCCGGCGCCACCTCGGTCTTCAACACCTGGTAGGGCGGCTCCTTCGGGTTGATGACGAGGTCGGCGGTGGGGAAGACCTCTTCGACGGTGAGCGGCGCCGGATCGACGGCCTGTGAGGTGATGTCGCGCGGCTGTGCGGCGGCCGGGCCGCCGGCGGCGCGGGCGTCGCGTCCCTTGCGCTCGTCGGCGACGAGGAAGTAGGAGGTGAGGCCGCAGACGCCGAGCAGCACCACCACGGCGATCCCGCTTATCAGGGCCTGGAGTTTCGCCTTCGCCGAGGGGCGGTTGGCGACAGGGCCGCCGATGGTGGTGTCCCGCCCGGGTTCGGGTGCCGGGGCTGGCCGGGGCCCGGGCCGGGGCCGGGCGGGGCCGGCCGGTGAACCCGCCGGTGGCGGGCCCGACCGGGTGGGACCCGGTGCCGGTGGCAGGGCGCGGGCGGGACCCGGTGGCAGGGCGCGAGCGGGACCCGGCGGCAGGGCGCGGGCGGGACCCGGTGGCAGGGCGCGGGCGGAAGCTGCCGGTGGCAGGGCCGGGCGGGCGGAACCCGGCGCCGGTGGCAGGGCACGGGTCGGGGCGGGCGACGGTGGGAGGGCCCGGGGCGGGCCGGGCGGTGCCGGCTGGCGCCGGGGCACGGGTGACGGCGCCGGGCGGTCGGGGGGCGTCCGTGCGGGAGGGGGGACCGGGCCGGGCCGTCCCTGGGCCGTCCGTGCCGGCCGGGGTGTCGGGGCAGGTGGGGTGTCCGCGTCGGCCCAGGCCCGGCGACGACCCGCCGGTGACGGGTCGTTCGCGGGACCGCGCGGGACCGCGGGTCGGTCGTCCGGAGGTGCGTACGGCTCGGTGGCCGGGCGACGGCGGTGGCCGGAGGTAGGGGGCTCGGCAGGCAGGTAGCTGGGCAGGTAGTCCGCGATCGACCCGGTGCCGGCCGGGGGCGGGTGCGGCCGGGGCGGTTTGCGGCCATCGGAAGCGGCCGGGCGGCGTGGGTCGGCCGCCTCGTCGGGTGGGCCGGACGGTGGTTGGGGTGACCGGCTGAACCGGGCGTAGGGGCTGGGTGGGGCGTGCTCGCGGCCCGGCGGGGATGGACGTCCGTCGGGGTGCGGCCGGTGCCCGTACACCATGCCGGTCAGGGTAACGGAGGTTGGAGATCCCTTACCGCACTTGAGGTTTTGCGTCAATCGAAAGAGTGGACCTTCTGCATGAACAGTACTTTTCGCACCGCAGGAGCCAGGGGCGGTGCCGGGTACGCCGTGGGCGAGAATGCCTGACGTGACCGGCGACCACTACTTCACCGCTGAACCGACCAGCCCCGATCAGCGCCGCGACATCGAGTTCACCGTGGCGGGGCACGGTCTCACCCTGGTCGCCACCGGCGGCGTCTTCTCCGCCGGGCGGCTCGACCCCGGCACGGCCGTACTGCTGCGCAAGGGCGAGTTGCCCGCGGCCGGTACCACCGGCCACCTGCTCGACCTGGGCTGCGGTTACGGGCCGATCGCGTGCGCGCTGGCGACCGTCGCGCCGGCCGCCACCGTCCACGCCGTCGATGTCAACGCCCGTGCCCGGGAACTCGCCGGCGAGAACGCGGCTCGCATCGGCGTCGCCGACCGGGTCCGGGTCGCCGCGCCCGACGACGTACCCGACGACATCGTCTTCGCCCAGATCTGGTCGAACCCGCCGATCCGGATCGGCAAGGCCGAACTGCACGCCATGCTCACCCGCTGGCTGCCCCGGCTCGCGCCGGACGGGGTCGGCTGGCTCGTCGTGGCCCGGCACCTCGGCGGCGACTCGCTGCACCGCTGGCTGGTCGAGCAGGGTTTCCGGGTCGACCGGCACGCCAGCCAGAAGGGCTACCGGGTACTGCGGGTGACCCGCTGAAACCCGCTGTCGCCGGACCGGTCGGTTCGGGCACGATGCCCCGGTGGGTTACGTAGACGTCGCCGGGGTCGCGCACACGCTGCCCGACGGCCGCCAACTGTTCGCCGACGTGTCGTTCCGGGTCGGTGAGGGCGCCAAGGTCGCCCTGGTCGGCCCGAACGGCGCCGGCAAGACAACGCTGCTGCGCATGGTGGCCGGCGACCTGACGCAGCAGACCGGTGCCATCGCCCGGTCCGGCGGGCTGGGCGTGATGCGCCAGTTCATCGGCATGATCGGCGACGACACCACACTGCTCGACCTGGCGCTGTCGCTGGCCGCCCCGGTGCTTCGGGACGCCGGCCGGCGGTTGGTCGCCACCGAGGCGGCGCTGCGCACCGCCGAGGCGCGCGGCAAGTACAGCAACGCGGCCGGCAAGGCGCAGATGGCGTACGCCGACGCGCTGGCCGCCTGGGGCGAGACCGGCGGGTACGAGGCCGAGGTGGTCTTCGACACCGTCGCCACGATCGTGCTCGACCAGCCGTGGGACGCCGTCCGGGACCGACCCGTGCGCACCCTCTCCGGCGGGCAGCAGAAGCGGTTCGCGCTCGAACTGCTGCTCCGTGGCACCGACGAGGTGTTGCTCCTCGACGAGCCGGACAACTTCCTCGACGTACCCGGCAAGCGGTGGCTCGAACGGCGGCTGCGCGAGTCGGCCAAGTCCGTGCTCTACGTCTCGCACGACCGGGAGTTGCTGGCCCAGACCGCCGACCGGGTCGTCGCCGTCGAGGGCGGCAGCGCCTGGACCCACCCGGGCGGGTTCGCGAGCTGGCACGAGGCCCGGGTCGCCCGCCACGACCAGCTCGAGGAACGTCGGCGGCGATGGGACGAGGAGCACCAGAAGCTGCGTGAGCTGATGCTGATGTACAAGCAGAAGGCCGCGTACAACGACGGGATGGCGTCGCGCTACCAGGCGGCGCAGACCCGGCTGCGCAAGTTCGAGGAGGCCGGCCCGCCGCCGCTGCCGCCGAAGGACCAGGCCGTCCGGATGCGGCTCACCGGCGGCCGTACCGGCAAGCGGGCCGTCATGTGCGAGCAGCTCGAACTCGACGGCCTGACGTACCCGTTCGACGTGGAGATCTGGTACGGCGACCGGGTCGCGGTCCTCGGCGCCAACGGCACCGGGAAGTCGCACTTCCTGCGGCTGCTCGCCCGCGGCGGCACCGACCCCGACCCGGCGAACGTGCCGGTCGACGTCGGGGTGACACTGGCGCCGGTCGCGCACAACGGTGTTGTACGGCTCGGGGCCCGGGTGCGGCCCGGTCACTTCTCACAGACCCACGACCGGCCGGAACTGATGGCGAAGACCCTGGTCGAGGTGTTGTGGCGCGGCGACGACCACCGGGACGGGATGGACCGGCACGCGGCGATGGCGGCGCTGGGCCGCTACGAGCTGGCCGGGCAGGGCGACCAGCGGTTCGGCACGCTGTCCGGCGGTCAGCAGGCCCGGTTCCTCGTGCTGCTGCTGGAGCTGTCCGGGGCGACCCTGCTGCTGCTCGACGAGCCGACCGACAACCTCGACCTGGCCAGCGCCGAGGCACTCGAAGAGGGGCTGCGGGCCTTCGACGGCACGGTGGTGGCGGTGACCCACGACCGGTGGTTCAGCCGGTCGTTCGACCGCTTCGTCCTCTTCCGCGGCGACGGCGAGGTGGTCGAGGTGCCCGAACCGGTCTGGGACGTCGCCTGACACCGTCCCGCATAGGCTCGCGACATGACTGAGATGCGCTACCGCCGGTTGGGTGACTCCGGGCTCGTGGTGTCCGTGGTCGGCATCGGCTGCAACAACTTCGGACGCAAGCTCGACGCCGCCGGCACGAAGGCGGTCGTGGACGCCGCGATCGACGCCGGGATCAACCTCTTCGACACCGCCGACATCTACGGCAACCCGCACGGCGCCTCCGAGGAGCAGCTTGGCGCGGCCCTGCGCGGGCGCCGGGACGAGGTGGTGGTGGCCACCAAGTTCGGCATGAACATGGAGGGGGCCAACGGCGCCGACCGGGGTGCCCGCGGAGCCCGCCGGTACATCGTCCGGGCCGTCGAGGCGTCGCTGCGCCGGCTCGGCACCGACCACATCGACCTCTACCAGATGCACGAGCCCGATCCGGCGACGCCGATCGAGGAGACGCTGTCGGCGCTCGACGATCTCGTCCGCGCCGGGAAGGTCCGTTACCTCGGCAACTCCAACTTCGCCGGCTGGCAGATCGCCGACGCCGAGTGGACCGCCCGGACCCGGAACCTGACCCGGTTCGTCAGCGCCCAGAACCACTACAGCCTCATCGAACGGGACGCCGAGACCGAGGTCGTGCCGGCCTGCGAGCGGTTCGGGCTGGGCCTCCTGCCGTTCTTCCCGCTGGCCAGTGGCCTGCTCAGCGGCAAGTACCGGCGGGGCGAGAGCGCGCCGCAGGGCACCCGGCTGGCCGAGGACCGGTGGGCCAAGCGGCTGGCCGCCGCGCCCTGGGACCTGATCGAGTCACTGGAGAAGTTCGCCGCGGAGCGCGGCCGCAACCTGCTCGACGTCGCCATCGGCGGGCTCGCCGCCCGCCCCGCGGTCACCTCCGTGATCGCCGGGGCGACCACCCCCGACCAGGTACGCGCCAACGCGCGGGCCGGTGCCTGGGAGCCGTCCGCCGAAGACCGGGAGGCGCTCGCCACCCTGCTCTGACCTGGTCCCCCCTTTACGGGGACCGGACGGCAGACGTACTCTCGGTCGCGGAAGTGACCCACGGGAGCCCGGTGCACCGGGCTGAGAGGGGGGCTGCAGCCCCCGACCGTCGAACCTGATCCGGGTAATGCCGGCGCAGGGAGGAGTGCTGCTGTGCCGTCTTTCGGACGACTGCATCTCGTGACCGACACCCGGCCGGGCCGGGATCCGCTCGCCGTCGTACGGGCCGCCCTGTCCGCCGCCGGCGCCGAACTCGTCGTACAGGTCCGGGTCGAGGACCTGGCGAGCGACCGGGAGGCGTACGACCTGGCCGGCCGGGTCACCGACCTGTGCGCGGCGGCCGGAGCGACCTGCCTGGTCAACGACCGCCTGCATGTCGCGCTCGCGGTCGGCGCCGCCGGCGGCCACGTGGGCGCGCTCGACCTGCCCGTCGACGCGGCCCGCCGGGTGCTCGGCCCGGACGCGGTGCTCGGCGCCACCGCGCGTACCGGGGAGGCGGGGCGGGCGGCGGTGGCGGCCGGGGCGACCTATCTCGGCGTCGGGCCCTGCTACCCGACGTCGACCAAGGACGGGCTGCCGGCCCCGATCGGGCCGGCCGGGATCGCCGCGGTGGCCGGCGCGGTCGACGTGCCGGTCATCGCGATCGGCGGGGTGACCGCGGCCAGCGCCCCGGAACTCGTCGCGGCCGGCGCGTACGGCGTGGCCGTCGTCGGCGCCGTCTCGTCGGCCGCCGACCCGGCCCGGGCCACCGCCGAACTGCTCGCCGCGATCACGGCCGTCCGATGAGGCCGGACGTCGCCGTCGTCGGCGCCGGGCCGATCGGACTCGCCATCGCATGGCGCTGCGCCGCCCGGGGGATGAGCGTGGTCGTCCACGACCCGGCCCCCGGTTCGGGTGCGTCGGACGTGGCGGCCGGGATGCTGGCCCCGGTGGCCGAGGCGTACTTCGGCGAGGAGGAGCTGACCTCGCTGCTGGTCGCCTCCGCCGCCCGCTGGCCCGGCTTCGCCGCCGAACTCGCGCGGGCCGCCGGCACCGAGGTCGGCTATCGCGACGAGGGCACCCTCGTGGTGGCCCTCACCGCCGACGACCTGGCCGAGGCGGAGCGGCTGTGGACGTACCAGCGGGGGCTGGGGCTGCCGATCACGGTGCTGCGCCCGGCGGAGTTGCGGGCCCGCGAGCCCGGGCTCTCGCCGCGGGTGCGCGGTGGCGGGTATGCGCCCGACGACCACCAGGTCGACCCCCGGCGCCTGGTCGTCGCCCTCGCGGCGGCGGCGCGGCGGGCCGGGGTACGCGTCGAGCCGACCACGGTCACTGATCTGTCCACGGTGGACGCGGGCACGGTGGTGGTCGCCAACGGCGTCGGCGCGGCCGCACTGGCCGGCGTGCCGGTCCGGCCGGTCAAGGGCCAGGTGCTGCGCCTGCGCGCGCCGGACGGTGCCGCGCCCGGCTTCCAGCACGTGATCCGGGGCTACGCCGACCGGCGGCACGTCTACCTCGTGCCGCGCGCCGACGGCGAAGTGGTGGTCGGGGCGACCGTCGAGGAACGGCTCGATGACACCGTCACGGCGGGGGCCGTACTCGATCTGCTGCGGGCCGCGACCGACCTGCTGCCGGAGATCGCCGAATACCACCTCACCGAGACCCGGGTCGGCTGGCGGCCCGGTACGCCGGACAACGCCCCGATCATCGGTGCGCTGCCCGGCCGGCCGGGAGTGGTCGTGGCCACCGGGCACTACCGGCACGGCATCGTGCTGACGCCGCTGACCGCCGACCTGGTCGCGGACCTCGTCACGACCGGGGTCCCCGACCCGGTGCTGGACCCGTTCGGGCCGGCCCGCTTCACCACCGATCCGACGCCGAACTGAGAGCGGAGGCACACCCGTGCCGGACGATCCGATCGAACTCACCGTCAACGGGGCCACCCGCCCCTTCGCAGCCGGTACGACCGTCGCCGCGGTCGTCGCCGCGTCGACCACCCAGCACCGCGGTGTGGCGGTGGCCGTCAACGGCGAGGTGGTGCCGAGGGGCGCCTGGCCGGCGACCACGCTGCGGCCCGGCGACCGGGTCGAGGTGCTGACCGCGGCCCAGGGCGGCTGATCGCGGTGTCGTCGTTCGAACTCGGCGGGCAGACCTTCACCTCGCGACTGATCCTCGGCACCGGCGGTGCCGCGAACCTCCACGTGCTGGAACGGGCCATCCGGGCGTCCGGCACCGAACTGGTCACGCTCGCGCTGCGCCGGGTCGACACCGCCGCCACCATGCAGGGCGGGCTGCTCGACCTGCTCGACCGGTGCGGGGTACGGCTGCTGCCGAACACCGCCGGCTGCTACACCGCCACCGAGGCGGTGAAGGTCGCCCACCTGGCCCGCGAGGCGTTCGAGACGGACTGGGTGAAGCTGGAGGTCATCGGGGACGAGCGCACCCTGCTGCCGGACGGGGTGGAACTCCTCGCCGCCGCCGAATGCCTGGTCGCCGACGGGTTCACCGTGCTGCCGTACACCTCCGACGACCCGGTGCTGGCCCGCCGGCTGGCCGACGTCGGCTGTGCCGCGGTCATGCCGGCCGGGGCGCCGATCGGGTCCGGGCTCGGCATCAGCAACGAGCACCACATCCGGCTGATCACACAGTCGGTGGACGTACCGGTGATCCTCGACGCGGGCATCGGCACCGCGTCCGACGCCGCCCGGGCGATGGAACTCGGCTGCGCCGGCGTGCTGCTGGCCAGCGCGGTGACCCGGGCCGCCGACCCGGAGCGGATGGCGACGGCGATGCGGCACGGGGTCGAGGCCGGATGGCTGGCCGCCGGTGCCGGCCGGATCGCCCGCCGGTCCCACGCCCTGGCGTCCACACCGGACGACGGGCGGCCACAACTGTGACCGGACCGGGCGGCGTCGTCGTCCTCACCGACCGTCGGCTGGCCCACCGGCCACTGGTCGACGTGGTGCGGGGCTGTGTCGACGGCGGCGCCCGGTGGGTCGTGCTGCGGGAACGGGACCTTTCCCGGGCCGAGCGGACCAGGCTCGCGGACCGGCTGCGCGCCGTGCTCGCTACGGTCGGCGGGCGACTGGTCGTCGCCGGCCCCGACCCGCTGGGCGGCGACGCCGTGCACCTGGCCACCGCCGACCCGTATCCGTCGCCGGCGCCGTCGCTGGTCGGCCGGTCGTGCCACGACGAGGCCGAACTCGACCGGCTGTCCACAGAGGACTACGTGACGATGTCGCCGGTCTTCCCGACCCCGTCCAAGCCCGGCTACGGACCACCACTGACCGTCGACGGGCTGGCCCGGCTGATCCGGCATTCCAGCGTGCCGGTGCTCGCCCTCGGCGGCATCCGTACCGCCGCCCAGGTCGCCCGGTGCCACGCCGCCGGTGCGGCCGGCGTCGCGGTGATGGGCGTCGTCATGTCCGCCGCCGACCCGGCGGCCACCGTCGCGGCGCTGCGCGCCGGCCGCCCACCGCGGGCCGGTTCCGGCGGCGGCGATCCGCAACCCCCGGCCCGCCGCGGCCGGCAGTCCGGCTGAGCGTCATCCAGAGAAGAAGTTTGTCGTGAGCGGGCGGAGCGGCCGGCTCGGCTCGCGTCATGACGACGAGCGAAGCGAGGAGATGTCATGCAGGCACGCCGCAAGGTCTACGTCGAAGGTCCACGACCGGACATCCAGGTGCCGTTCGCCGAGGTCGAACTGGCCGGCGACAACGCGCCGGTCCGGCTCTACGACACATCGGGTCCGGGGTCCGATCCGGAGACCGGACTGCCCCCGCTGCGCGGTCCGTGGATCGCCGAGCGCGGTGACGTCGCGCCGGTCCGCGGCGGTGGCAGCCCGCTCGCCGGCCCCCGGCCCACCCAGCTCGCCTACGCCCGCGCCGGCCGGATCACCCCGGAGATGGAGTTCGTCGCGGTCCGCGAGGGCGTCCCGGCCACGGTCGTACGGGACGAGATCGCCGCCGGTCGCGCCGTCCTGCCGGCGAACGTCAACCACCCCGAGTCCGAGCCGATGATCATCGGAAGCCGGTTCCTGGTGAAGGTCAACGCCAACATCGGCACCTCGGCGGTCACCTCGTCGGTCGCCGAGGAGGTCGACAAGCTCACCTGGGCGACCCGCTGGGGCGCCGACACCGTGATGGATCTGTCGACCGGCAAGCGGATCCACGAGACCCGCGAGGCGATCGTGCGCAACTCGCCCGTGCCGATCGGCACCGTGCCGATCTACCAGGCGCTGGAGAAGGTCGGCGGCGACCCGGTCAAGCTCTCCTGGGAGATCTTCCGGGAGACCGTGATCGAGCAGGCCGAACAGGGCGTCGACTACATGACGGTGCACGCCGGGGTGCTGCTGCCGTACGTGCCGCTGGCCGTCGACCGGGTCACCGGGATCGTGTCGCGCGGTGGCTCCATCATGGCCGCCTGGTGCCTCGCGCACCACGAGGAGAACTTCCTCTACACCAACTTCGCCGAGCTGTGCGAACTGCTCGCCCGCTACGACGTGACGTTCTCGCTGGGCGACGGCCTGCGGCCCGGTTCGATCGCAGACGCCAACGACGAGGCGCAGTTCGCCGAGCTGCGTACGCTGGGCGAGCTGACCACCGTCGCGTGGGAACACGACGTACAGGTGATGATCGAGGGGCCCGGCCACGTGCCGATGCACAAGATCAAGGAAAACGTCGACCTCCAGCAGGAACTGTGCCACCAGGCGCCGTTCTACACCCTCGGTCCACTCACGACGGACATCGCGCCGGCGTACGACCACATCACCTCGGCCATCGGTGCCGCGATGATCGGCATGTTCGGCACCGCGATGCTGTGTTACGTCACCCCCAAGGAGCACCTCGGCCTGCCCGACCGCGACGACGTCAAGGCCGGCGTGATCGCGTACAAGATCGCGGCGCACGCGGCCGACCTCGCCAAGGGGCACCCGGGGGCGCAGGCCTGGGACGACGCGCTCTCCAAGGCGCGGTTCGAGTTCCGCTGGGAGGACCAGTTCAACCTGTCACTCGACCCGGAGACCGCGCGGGCGTACCACGACGCCACCCTGCCGGCCGAGCCCGCCAAGACCGCGCACTTCTGCTCCATGTGCGGCCCGAAGTTCTGCTCGATGAAGATCACACAGGAGCTGAAGGAGTACGCCGAGCGCGGCATGCGGGACAAGTCGCAGGAGTTCGTCGACTCCGGTGGCCGGGTCTACCTGCCGCAGGCCTAGCGGTCACCCACCGGGCGGGCGGTCGGACGTACGCAGCGACAGGCGCGGGCCGGGGTCACGGCGCGGCCGGTCGTCCGCCGGGGCGGCCGTCCCGAGCCCGCTGACCCAGTCGACGTAGTCCTCGTCCTGCGCCTTCGCCGGCTTCCGGCCCCGACCCTTCGCCGGGCGGTCGGCCGGCTGCTCGTCGACCGGCGGCTCGGGCTCCTCGACCGGGTTGCCGGTCGGGGCCGGCTTGCGGCGGAACAGTTTCCGGCGGGGCCGGACGGTGTCCGTGGGCTCGGCGTTCCCGTCGTCCGCCCCGGTGCCGTCCGGCTCGACGGGCGTCTCGGCCGGCTTCCCGCGCCGCCGGGACCGGCCGCGCTCCTTGTCCCCGGTCGGGGCGGGGGCGGTCAGGCCGGCGGCTGGCACGGAGTCGTCCAGGCCGGCCTCGATGCGGTCGATCAGTGACGCGCCGAGGTTCGGGCGGGCCGGATCGGCGGGCGGGGCTGGCGGGGCGATCGGCTGGGCCGGACCCGCGCCGGCCGGCTCCGGAACACGGGGCGCCGGTGCCGGCCGGGGCGCGGGTTCGGGCGTGGGCCGTACAACGGTTTCGGGCGCGGGCCGTGGGACGGGGCGGGGTGCCGGTTCGGCCGTTGCCCGCGCGGCGGGTTCGGGCGAGCGCTGGGTGGATTGAGTCGCGGGTTCGGGCGAGCGGGGCCGGGGCGGAGTCGACGGCTCGGACGGGCGGGGCGTGGGCCGGACCGGTTCCGCTTTCGTCAGTACCGGCAACACGGTGGTGGCCGGGGCCGGTGGCTCGTTCCCGGTGGTACCGACCGGCACCGGCTCCGTGGCTGGTGCCGGTACCGGATCCGTCGTTCGATCCGGCACCGCCGAGGGTGCCGGCTCCCGGGCCGGCTGCGTCGGCACGCTCGGCGCATCCGGCGCCGTCGCCCCGGTACGGTCCGGCCCGGCGCTGTCGGACCCGTCGGTGGTTGGCGTCGACTCGCTGGTCGTCGCCTCGGTATCCGGCCGGCGGAACTTCAGCCGGTGCCGGCCGCCGGCCCTGCCGGCCGCCGTGCCGGTGGCCGTCGAACCATCGGCAGTGCCCGGGCGGGGTGCCTGGCCGGGCAGCCTCGTCAGCACCGCGAGCACCGATCCGATCGCACCGGTGGCCACCGCGAGCAACGCGGCCCAGTAGGGATTGGCCTGGTAGCGGTCGGCCGAGTCACCCGGTCCGGCGGCCAGGTAGGCGAAGGCCAGCAGGGCCGGCGCGACCGCTCCCGACAGGGCGGCCGGCACGACCGGATGGCCACGGAGGCGGGCCAGCACGCCGAGCCCGGCACCGGCCACCAGGGCCAGCGCCGGCATGACGACCAGCGCCAGCCGCCCACCGGTGCCGGTGCCGAGTCCGGCCGGATCGAACACCCCGAGGCGTACGTCCGGCGGGGCGGCCGCCGGCCCGAGCGACGGAACGACCGAGAGCAGGGCGAGCAACCACACCGCCGCGATCGAGGCGGCGACGTTCCAGCCGATCGCCCGTTGGGTGAGTGCCGCGACGGCGGCGGCCGCACCGACCACGGCGCCGAGGGTGGCGGCCAGGCCGACGGCCCCGACCGGGTCGGGCGACGCCACCAAAGCCGCGCGCGCCGGAAGCATTGCCAGCGGTGCGACGGCGGTGGCGCCGAGCCCGGCCACCACGGCGTACGCGATCCGGACCCCGATCGGCGTCGCGAGCCCGTGTCGCCGGGCCAGCCGCTCGGCGGCGAAGCCACCGGCCACCGCGGCGATCGCGGCGAACCAGGTCACCCAGGCGAGCTGGGCCGGCCACAGGTTCTGCGTGGTGCCGTCGAAGAGACGGGCGAAGCGTACGAGCCCCAGCCCGTATGCGATGCCGAGCTGGCCGGCTCCGGCGAGTGCGCCGACGCCGAGTGCCGCGAGCAGCACCTTGCCCCAGGTCCGATAGGCCATGCGGGCACGTTACGGCCAGCGGTGGTGAATCGCTACCCTTCGTCCGGACATGACCCGACCTGTGCCGGCACCCCGCACGCAGGCAGCCAGCACGGGTGGGTCACCGCGCCGGGTCGAGCTGGGGGAGCACCTGGTCGGCGATGAGTTCGAGATGGTCGAGGTCGGCCATGTCGATCAGTCGCAGATGTACCCGCGTCGCGCCGATGGCCGCGAACTCGCCGATCCGTTCGACGAGCCTGGCGGGGGAGCCCACCACCGGGTCCTCCGGCGGCAGCGCACTCTTGACGTGCAGCGGAGCCGCCCGCCGCTCCACCTCGGCGTCGGTGCGACCGATGGCCACCACGATGCCCGCCGACAGGGTCAGTGGCCGGCGTCCACTCTCGGCCCGGCCGGTCCGGTCGGCCGCCTCGGCAACCCGCTCGTACGCCTCGGCGGTCTCGGCGACCGACTTGAACGGCATGTTGAACTCGTCGCCGTAACGGGCGGCCAGTTCCGGGGTGCGCTTGGCGCCCCGACCACCGATGATCACCGGCGGGCCGGGCGTCTGGACCGGACGGGGCAGTGCGGGCGCGTCGACCAGTTGGTAGTGGTCGCCGTGGTGGTTGAACCGCCCGTCGGCCGGGGTCGCCCACAGGCCGGTCAGGATCGCCAACTGCTCCTCGAGCCGGTCGAACCGCTCGACGGTGCCCGGGAACGGGATGCCGTACGAGATGTGCTCGCGCTCGTACCAGCCGGCGCCGATGCCGAGGTCGACCCGGCCGCCGCTCATCTGGTCGACCTGCGCCACCTGGATGGCGAACGGCCCGGGCAGCCGGAACGTGACCGAGGTGACCAGTGTGCCGAGCCGGATCCGGCTGGTCTCCCGGGCCAGGCCGGCCAGCGTGATCCACGCGTCGGTCGGGCCGGGCAGGCCGGGGTCGGCACCCATCGACTGGAAGTGGTCGGCGCGCAGGAAACCCTCGAAGCCGCTGTCCTCCACGGCACGCGCGAAGCGGAGCTGGTCGGCGTAGCTGGCGCCGCGGTGCGGCTCGGTGAAGATCGTCACTCGCACGGTCAGCGTCCCCCTACGCCCGCGGCCGCCGGCGGCTCCCGCTCCATCAGGAGTTCGTGCAGGTCGGCGCTGCACCTGGCGACCTCTTCGAGGTGCGCGTTGCGGCCGAGGCTGCGCGGGCGCGGGATGTCGATGTCGACGACCTTGCGGATCCGGCCGGGACGGGGGCTGAGTACGACCACCCGGTCGGCGAGTAGCACCGCCTCGTCGATCGAGTGTGTGACGAAGATGATGGTCGCCTGGTTTTCCATGTGGATGCGCTGGAGTTCGACCGACAACTCCTCGCGGGTGAGCGCGTCGAGTGCGGAGAACGGCTCGTCCATCAGCATCACCTTCGGCGAGCTGATGAGCGATCGGCACAGCGACACCCGCTGTTGCATGCCGCCGGAGAGTTCGTGCGGCAGCCGCTTCTCGAAGCCGGCCAGGCCGGCCAGCTCCAGCAGTTCGTGGGCGCGGTCGACGTATTCGGCCTTGCGCCAGCCGAAGATTTCGACGGGCAGCAGCACATTGTCGAGTACCGAACGCCACGGCAACAGGGCCGGCCGTTGGAAGAGCATCGCGATGTCACGGCGGGCCTTGGTCACCCGCTCACCGGCCACCTTCAGTTCGCCCCCGGTCACCGGCAGCAGTCCGGCCACCAGACGCAGCAATGTGGACTTGCCGCAGCCGGAACGGCCGACGACGGCGACGAACTCGCCCTGGCGAATCTCGAGGTCGATGCCCCGCAACGCCTCGACGGTCCCGGTGCGGGTGGTGAAGGTTCGGGACACCCCGTGGAGCTCGATCACCCGAGTGGCTCCCATCATCGGATCAATAGCCTGGCCAGGCTAGCCGCATCGGCTGGGAAGCACTAGACGTCTGGGGCTGGCGATTTTGTGGCCGTTCCGCAACCTGATACGCGGGGTGAGCTAATCGTGACCTTCTCGTACGCTGTGCCGCGAACATTCCTCACACCGCGGCACTGGCCACCCCTCGGCGCGGTGCCGACCGGCTCAACAACTCCCCTCTGGTTGGGAAGGAAACGTCTCCATGACAAGGCTCACCCGTACGATCGCCGTTGCGGCGTTGGCCACGGCCCTCGCGGTCGTTTCCGGCTGCAGCGGCTCGAACGAGTCGGACGGCTCCGGGAGCGACGGCTCCCTGGAGAAAGTGACATATCTCACTTCGTTCGGCAATTTCGGTCGTGACTCGTACGCCTGGGTTGCGAAGGACAAGGGGTTCTTCGAAGAAGCCGGCTTCGATGTCGAAATCAAGGCCGGCAACGGCACCGGTGACAACATCAAGAACATCGTGGGCGGTCAGGCCGAATTCACTCCCATCGACCTGACCGGTGGTCTGCTGCAGATGGGTAACGGCCAGGCGAAGGACTTCGTCGCGGTCGCGGCCATCCAGCAGCGTACGATGGCCGCGATCATCGCCCTGGAGGGCGGCGGCATCACCACCCCGAAGGACCTGGAGGGCAAGAAGCTCGCCGACACCCCCGGCTCGGTCGTGCGTAACCTCTTCCCGACGTACGCCAAGCTCGCCGGTGTCGACGCCACCAAGGTGGAGTGGGTCAACGGCCAGGCGCAGACCCTGATCGGGACGCTCGCCGGTGGGCAGGTGGCCGGCATCGGCCAGTTCGTCGTCGGCAAGCCGACCGTCGAGACCGTCGCCAAGAAGCCGGCGGTGGTGCTGCCGTACAGCGACATCATGACCGACCTCTACGGCATGGTGCTGATCACGTCGTCCAAGCTCGCCAAGGAAGACCCGGACAAGGTCCGGCGCTTCACCCAGGCGCTGCTCAAGGGCCTCGAGTACAGCATCACCCACCCCAAGGAGTCCGGCGAGATCCTCAACAAGAACGTCACCACGGCCCCCGCGGCCCCGGCGGCGGCCGAGCTCGAACTGATGGGTGCCTACGTCCGGTCGGCCGGATCGGGTGCCGCGGTCGGTGTGCTCGACAGCGAGCGGGTCGCCCGCAGCATCGCCATCCTCCAGGGCGCCGGCGCCATCCCGCCGGGCCTCACGCCCGAGCAGATCATCGACTTCGACGTCACGCCGAAGTCCTGACCGGACCGTCCCGAAACAGGGGTACGCCCACCGCTCCGCGTCGGTGGGCGTACCCCTCGCGTCACCCCGGCTCCGCGAGCCGGACGAACTGAGGAGTGAAAGATGGCCGAGTTGACCGAGGTCCGGGCAGCCCCGGCAGTGGTCCCGGCACGACGGCGCAAGGGCGGTGGCAGCGCGGCGGTGGTCGGGCTGCCGGCGCTCGGGCTGGTGGTCGCGCTCACCGTCTGGTGGCTCGTCACCTCCGTATTCAACCTGGTCCACCCGGTGGTCCTGCCGCCGCCGCAGGACGTGCTGTCGGCGTTCAACGCCGTCCCCGCGCGGCTGCTCGAAGCGACCCTCGCGACGACCCTGGAGACCGTCATCGGGTTCCTGCTGTCGACCGTCGCGGGTGTCCTCATCGGTCTTGCGCTGGCCAGCTCCCGGCTGGTCGAGCGGATGTTCTCGCCGCTGCTGGTGGCAATCAACGCGGTACCGAAGATCGCGCTCGGGCCGCTGCTCGTCGTCTCGCTCGGCTGGGGGCAGAAGCCGATCCTGACGATGGTCTTCCTGCTGTGCTTCTTCCCGATCGTGCTGTCCACCGCCACCGGTCTCACCTCGACCCCGGCGGACCTCGCCGAACTCGCCCGGTCGCTGGACGCCTCACGCTGGCAGGCGTTCCGCAAGGTACGGCTGCCCGCCGCGCTGCCGCAGATCTTCGTCGGCCTCAAGGTCGCCATGCCGCTCGCCGCGATCGGCGCCGTCATCGGCGAGTTCCAGGCCGGCGAGGGCGGCCTGGGCTACGAGATCGTGCAGACCAGCGGGATCGGCGACAGCGCGACCGCCTGGGCCGCGATCATCCTGATCGCCCTCATGAGCATCGTGCTCTACTTCGCGCTCGTACTGATCGAGCGGCTGGCGCTGCCCTGGGTCCGCGAGACGACCTCGTCACGCTGACGCCGGCACGAACCCGCCGTACGACGCAGCAGGGGCCGCCCCGAACCGGGGCGGCCCCTGCGTGGCACTCACGGTCAGCCGGCGAGCCGCCAGCGGCCACTACGGGCGACCAGCATCGTCAGCGCCTGCGGCATCAGGCCGGAGTGGTTGTCGGGAGTCATCCGGATCGGGCCGGACAGCCCGTCGAACTGTGACGTCTCGAGCACGTCGCGGATGCCGTCCCGGTTCGGGGAACCGGAGTCGCCGTCGCCGGCCAGCACCGAGTCGACCACGAGCTGCAGGGCATCGGCGGCGAACGACGAGATGCCGTCGTAACCGCCGTACCGGGCGGTGTAGTCCCGGAACCACTGCTTGCGGGCGGCCTTCGCCGGCGTCGTCGCGATGACGTCGTCGATGACCATGGTCTGGGTGAACACCATGGTCGCGCCGTTGGTGGACTCGCTCGCGTTGCCGCCGAAGAACAGCCCGCTCGCGGCGGCGGCGTCGAAGTAGAGCTCACCGTCGAAGTTGGCCTGGCGGGCGGCGGCCGAGGCGGCGAGCGCCTGCTCGGGGCCGGTCCAGACCACCAGCGCGTCGGTGTTGCCGTTGGTGGCCGACCGGACCAGCGACTCGATGTTGGTGGCGTCGGGCTTGACCGCCTGGGCCCGGGTCAGCCGGATGTTGGCCTTCTCCAGCTCGGCGGTCAGGGCCGCCTGGCCCTCCCGGCCGTAACCGTCGTCGGTGTACAGCAGCGCGGTCCGGGCTACGGTCTTGCGCCGCAGTTCGCTGGCGAGCGCGGCGGCACTGTCGGCCGCGTTGAGCCCGAGCTTGAACATGTAGCGGCGCTCGGCCGCCGGCGACGCGATCTCGTTCGCCGGAGCGAGGGCGACCGTGGGCAGCTTGTTGTCGGCGACGGTCGGCAGCGCACCGATCGCGCACTCGCTGCACCCGCCCATGATGACGGCGCTGACCGAAGTGTTCTTCGCGAAGTCGCTGACGTTACGCAGCGACTCGTTGACGTCGGAGCGGTTGTCTTTGGTGTCGACGCGGACCTTGCGGTCGCCGAGCACACCGGACTCGTTGAGCTGCTCGGCCTTGAGTTCGAGCGCCCGCCGGTATGCCTCGCCGTACGCCGACGCGGAGCCGGACAGCTCCAGGTCGGCACCGACGACGATTTCGCGTGTGTCGCGTTCTTCCTGGGTGAACTGGCAGCCGGCGAGCGACGATGCCAGAACGGCCGCGGTGAGCGCCGTGATGCTCACGGAGCGGATGCGCCTCAACTGAATCCTCCATGTTGCGCGGAGATGCCGCGGCGGAGCCGGGAACCATGGCCGATGCCGGTCGACCAGAACCGAACCGCAGTGGATGGAACGTGATGGTCTACCGTACGGTCTGCGCGAAGCCTTCAAACCTGGAGAACCTTGCCAACGGAGGGGTATCCGGGTCAAGCGGCCGACTGTTCGACTCTGGGATAGTGATCCCACGATCTGGCGAGGGGCCCCCGCCGTAGACCATTACTTTGCGGACACATGCCACCACTCTGACGATATCTGAGCTGTTCAGGGCGTTGTGGAAACGAAGGTGTTGAGTGATTCGAATAGGGCTTCGACGGTCTCCGACCGATTCCCGCCCAGTTGAGGCTTCCCAAGACGGGCTGCTTCTGATGAAATCGCGGCCGTGCCGCGTGCGGCGCCATCCGCTGCAGGAGGCAACGGTCGGTAGGTCACACGTAGAGAAAACGACGGAGGCGATGTCGTGAGCACCGGACCTACTAGCCTGCCCGGAAATGGCACGCAGGAGCATGGTGCGCGGCGCCGCCTGTTCCCCCGGCTGAGGGACACCCGGATCCGCTCGAAGCTCGCCCTCATCCTTGTCGTTCCCGTCGCCGCCGTCATGGCCCTGGCGGGAATCCGACTCGTCGACGTCGTCCAGGAAGCGTCCGCCGCCAGCATCGTCCGCTCGCTGACCGCGCTGTCGATCGACGTCTCGGCCCTGAACCATGATGTCCACCAGGAACGGATGGCCGCCGCGGCATTCCTCGCCGCCCCGAACGCGGAGCCCGACGCCTTCAACCTGGCCGTACGCCGCACCGACGAACGGATCAGCGCGTACGAATCCGAGCGACGGGCCATCGGTGAGGTCCCGGGCTCCGTCGAGGACCGGCTCGACGTTATCGACAGTCACCTCGCCACCCTGACCGCCACCCGCCAGCAGGTCCTCGAGAGCGACGAGATGCCGGTCGCCGAGGTCGTGCTGCGCTACGGCGTGATCCTCACCGACCTGGTGTCGTACACCGACGCGGTCGCGCAGCTCTCCGGTGACGACGGCGTCGGCCGCAGCCTCCGTGCGGTCGCCGCCTTCATCAAGGCCAAGGCCGCCACCGCGGAGGAGCAGGCGGTCGCCTTCGCCGCACTGACCTCCGGGCAGCTCGACGAGGAGCAGTACTCGTCCTTCGTGGCCACCCTCACCAGTCAGCAGGAGGCGCTCCTGGCCTTCTCGCTGGCCGCCACCCCCGAGCAGCAGAACCTGGTCGAGTTCACCGTCACCGGTGACGCCGTCGTGCTCGCCGACCAGACCTCCACCGAGCTGACCCGGTCGGTGGGTGGCCAGGCACTGATCACCGCCACCGAAGCCTCGAACACGATCGGCGCGGTCAACGACCTCATGCGGTGGGCCGAGATCCAGCTGGAGACGGACCTCCTGGCGGAGGCCGAGGAGGTCACCGCCACCGTCATCCGGCAGGCCATCACCGAGGCCGTGATCGTCTTCATCACCCTGGTCGTCGCCATCGTGCTGGCCGTGATCCTCGCCCGGTCGCTCAACCGCTCGCTGCGAAAGCTGCGTGAAGGCGCCCTCCGGGTGGCCGACCACGACCTGCCCGACGCCGTCAGCCGGCTGCGTGACGTACGCAGCATCGGCGAGGGCGGTGTCGACGAGATCGTGCGCCAGGTCCGGGACCCGATCAAGCTCGACAACCGCGACGAGGTCGGCCAGGTGGCGTCCGCGTTCAACGTGGTCCACCGGGAGGCGGTCCGGATCGCGGCCGAGCAGGCCGCCCTGCGGACCAGCGTCTCGGCGATGTTCCTCACCCTGGCCCGGCGTAGCCAGACCCTGGTCGACCGCATGATCGGTGAGCTCGACATGATCGAGCGTGGGGAGGAGGACCCGAAGCGGCTGGCCCAGCTCTTCGAACTGGACCACCTCGCCACCCGGATGCGCCGCAACGACGAGAACCTGCTCGTGCTCGCCGGTGCCGACTCGACCGCGCCGCGGCGCGACGACGCCCTGCTGGTCGACATCCTGCGGGCCGCGCAGTCCGAGGTCGAGCTCTACAACCGGATCGAGTTCGGCACGGTCGACACCGACATCTCGGTGTCCGCGCAAGCCGTCAACGACGTCGTACGGCTCGTCGCCGAGCTGCTCGACAACGCGACCCGGTTCTCGCCGCCGCACACCACCGTCGTCGCCGACGCCCGCCGGATCCGTGACTACGTGGTCATCCAGGTCGAGGACCGGGGCCTCGGGCTGAGCGCCGACCAGATGGACTCGCTCAACCGACGGCTGGCCGAACCGCCGACCGTCGACGTGGCGGCGTTCCGGCTGATGGGTCTGGCCGTTGTCAGCCGGCTCGCGCACCGCTACGAGATCCGTGTCGAACTGCGGCGCAACGTCGAGGGCGGCACCGTCGCGCAGGTCACCCTGCCGGCCGCCATCGTCGTGCTGCCCACCCGTGGCCAGCAGGACAACATGCTGCCCCGGCCGCGGCAGCCGCTCGCGGTGGACTCGGCTCCGGCCCCCGCGCCGGCCGCCGGCTCGGGCTGGTCGGACGCGATGGCACCGGTCAACGGGGCCCGTACGTCGTCCGCGACGCTGCCCGACGAGTGGCGCCCGCAGCAGCCCGCCACGTGGGACGCTCCGGCCCAGCCGCGCAGCACCGTCGCGCCGATCACCGCCGCGAACAGCGCCGGGATGCAGCCCGCCGGCACCGAGCCGACCGGGATCCAGCCCAGCCTGGCCCCGCCGGCCCTGCCGGTCCGCACCCCGCAGGCGGCGCCGGCCATCCCACCGGCCATGCCGCCCGCCATCCCGCCGGCACCGTTCGCGCCGGCCGTCCCGCCGGTGTCCGCGCCGCCGAACGTGGGTACGCCGACGGTCGCCTACCCGGCCGTGCAGCAGTCGCTGCCCCGGCGGCCCGAGGGTGGCGTCGTACCGGCCACGCCGCACGCCCTGCCCCCGGTGGCCGGGCTGCCGGCCGGCCCGGTCGCGGGCCTGCCCGCCGGCCCGGGGGCGGGCTTCACCCCGACCCCGCCTCCGGCACCCGTCCCGGCCGCCGCGCCGATGACGCCGCCGGTCGCACCGCCGGTCGCGCCCCCCGTGGTGCCGGCCCAGCCGGCCCCGCCACCGTCGAGCGTGCCTCCGCTGCCGCCCCGACCCGAGGACGCGGCCGAGATGCCGATCTTCCGGGAGATGGAGGCGGTCTGGTTCCGCTCGCACGGTTCGGCGTCGACGGAGATCTTCCAGGTGCCGCCGGGCGGCTACGACTCGCCGCCACCGCCGGTCACGCCGCCGGCCGCCAGCGGTCCGGCCGCCGGCCGTGGCGGACCCGTCGGCGGTGGAGCCTTCGGCGGGGCGGGCGACGCGAGCCGGGCACCGCTGCCGGCCCGTACCCCCGGCCAGTCGGCGCCACCGCGGAGCGCGGAGTCGTACCAGGCCTACCCGCAGCCGGCCGCCCAGCCGGCGGCCACGCCGCAGCCCGCCGCTCCCGTCGAGCAGCCGGCCCCCGCCCAGCCGCTCGCGGCGACGCCGCCGCCGGCCGTACCGCAGCAGCGCGGCGGTGAGTCGGGCTGGCGTACGGCGGCCGACGAGGGCTGGTCCCGGGCCACCCGGGCGGCCGAGCCGGAAGTCACCGACACCACCCGCTCCGGGCTGCCCAAGCGGGTGCCGCAGGCCCAGCTCGTGCCGGGCGGCGTCGAGGCGACCACCAACCGGGAGCGGTCGCGGCGGACCCCGGACGAGGTCCGCGGTCTGCTGTCCGCATACCACCGCGGAGTGCAACGCGGCCGGACCGCCGGCAACGAGCAGTTCGGCAGCACCAATAACAAGGAGACCAGCTGATGAACAGGCCAGCAGCTATGCAGGACATGGGTTGGCTGCTCAGCAATTTCGCCGACAGCGTGGCCGGGATCGCCCACGTGGTCGCCGTATCGGCCGACGGCCTGCTGCTCGCCTCGTCACGCGACCTTCCGGCGGACCGGGCCGACCAGCTCGCCGCCATCACGTCGGGTGTCGTGAGCCTCACCGACGGCGCGTCCCGGATGTTCAGCGCCGGGGGAGTGCTCCAGACGGTCATCGAGATGGACAGCGGTTACCTCTTCCTGATGTCCATCAGTGACGGTTCATCGATGGCCGTGCTCGCCGCGCGTAGCTGTGACGTCGGTCAGGTCGGGTACGAGATGGCGCTCCTGGTCGAGCGGGTCGGGGCGGCGCTCATCCCGCTGCCCCGCGAAGCAGTCGCGCCGCGGGCCTGAGCGCCGTGACAGCGAACAGTTTCATGACAGTCCGGCAACGGTGACGTCGCACCGGAACACGAGGAGGTGACCGCACGATGGGGCAGCCACGCGAGGATCCGCGCGGGTCACTGGTCAGACCGTATGCGGTCACCCGCGGCCGTACCGAACCCCGCCAGCACATCGCCATCGAGGCGGTGCTGACGGCGACGGCGGCCGCGGTCCAGGAATCCCGGTTCGCCGGGCACGACAAACACCGGATCGCCTCGGTCTGCGAGGGACGCCCGTTGTCCCTCGCAGAGATCGGGGCGTACACCCGCCTGCCCCTGGGGGTGGCCCGGGTACTGGTCGCGGACATGGTGGCCGACGGCCTGCTGACGCTTCACACTCCCGCTTCGACCGAGGTCTACGAGGAGCGGATGGAACTGCTTGAAAGGGTACTTAGTGGACTTCGCAGGCTATGACCCGGCCAGGGCCCAGCCGCAACGGAGCCGGGGGATCACCTCGGCGAAGATCGTTGTCGCGGGTGGCTTCGGCGTGGGCAAGACGACCCTGGTCGGGGCGGTCTCGGAAATCACTCCGCTGACCACCGAGGCCGTGATGACCGCGGCCGGCGTCGGTATCGACGACCCGTCGAAGGTGCCCGGCAAGGAGACAACCACCGTCGCGATGGACTTCGGCCGGATCACCATGGCCGAAGACCTGATCCTCTACCTTTTCGGCACGCCCGGGCAGACCCGCTTCTGGTTCATGTGGGACGAGATCATCCGTGGTGCCGTCGGCGCCGCGGTCCTCGTCGACACCCGCCGCATCGCCGACGCGTTCGCGCCGCTCGACTACTTCGAGAACCGGGGACTGCCGTACGTCGTGGCGCTCAACCACTTCGACGGCGGGGCCCGGTACGCGACGGAGGAGATCCGCGAGGCGCTGGCCATCGCGCCGCACGTGCCGATGGTCACCTGCGACGCCCGGCAGCGGGACTCGGTGAAGTACGTCCTCGTCAACGTCGTCGAGCACGCCATGGCGAGGTTGCGGGCACAGCGCGACCGGGGACATCCGACCCCGGTCGGCTGACCCGCCCGGATCCGGCCCGGCGGCGCGGTCCGTTCGGGTCGGGTCCGCGCCGTCGGGCCGCCGGCGGCGTCCGCCGGCGGTTCAGTCCACCGGCAGGCGGTAGCCGCGCTTCACCACCGTCTGCACCACGCCCGGAGTGCCCAGGCCGGCCCGCAGCCGCGCCACCGCCATCTCCACCGCGTGCTCGTCGGCGCCGCGTGGCAGCGTACGGAGCAGGGCCGACCTCGACAGCACCCGGCCCGGCGTCGCGGCCAGCGCCCGCAGCACCGCCATCGGAGCCGGCGCGAGCGGCCGCAGTTCGCCGTTCATCACCGCCGCATGCCCGCGCAGGACCAGCGTGTGCCCGCCGACCTTCAGCCGGATCGCCCGCTGGGGAAGCTCGTCGACCAGGGCGTGCACCAGCGCGGCCGGATGCGCCCGGCCCGGTGTCACGACCGGCACCCCGTGCTGGCGCAGCGGTGCCGCCGTCACCGCCCCGACGCAACTGGCCAGCACGTCGGACCGCAGCGCGTCGAGTACGGCGTCGCCGTTCGCGCCGGCGGCCCGTAGCAGCGCGTCCACGGCCGGCGCCGACGTGAACGTGACCGCGTCGACGAGCCGGCCGGTGACGAGGTCGACCAGCCGGTGCAGCGGGGCCGGGTCGACCGGCGGCGCCCAGCGGTAGACCGGCACCTCGATCACGACGGCCCCGGCGGCCTCCAGGGCGGCGGTCTGCTCCGGTTGCCGTTCGCCGTGCAACTGCATCGCCACCACCCGGCCGGCGATGCCCCGCCGGCGCAGGTGCTCGACGATCTCGTCGTGCCCCTCCGAACCGGGGGACCACCCGACCCGCAGCCCGGCCGCCCGGACCGCGCGTCCGGCCTGCGGGTCGCGGGTCACGACGTGCGCCGGCCCGAGTACGGTGCGCAGCGGCTCGCCCAGCCCCCAGCCGTCGGCCGCCTCCAGCCAGCCACGCATCCCGATCCCGGTGTTGACGATGACGATGTCGGGCGGGCTGTCCAGGCAGGCCCGGGTGGCGGCCCGCAACTCGGTGTCGTCGGCGAGCGGCACGATGCGCAGGGCCGGTGCGAGCACCACCCGGGCCCCGTGGCGTTCGAGCATGGTGGCCAGGTCGTCGCGGCGGCGGTGGGCGGTGACGCCGATGGTGAACCCGGCGAGTTCGTCGCTCACCGCCGGGCCACCGGCCGGCTGGTGACCCGGGCGCCGGCGGGGATCGCCGGCCGGGCGGCCGTCACCGGGCACGTCCTCGACCCTGGCGGGGTCTTCCGCCGCTGGCAGGTGCGGTACGCGCTGACGCCCCGGCCGCTCCGGCCCGGCCGCGTCGCAGCGTGTGCACTGCCTGTCATGACGGAAGCGTGCCGCCGGGCGGTTTCGCTGGAGCGTCCCGATTGTTTCGCGCCTGCTAAGAGCGGTGTCCGGTGGCCGGCCGCGCGGGGCGGACGGGTAGGGTTCGGCGGGCGGTCCCCGTTTTGACCGTGCGTTGTACCACCAGGTATCGTTGCCTGCTGTTGTGCGACAGCCGTTTAGGCGTACCCCCCGGTACGCTTGTCGTCCGTGTGATCTGGGTGCGTGTGATCCGTACCGCGTCATTCGTGCGATTCATGCCTGGCGCGCGGTCAACACAGCGCTGACGAGAACCCAGACCGACGACGAGACAAGGTAGACCTGTGCGTACGTACAGCCCGAAGCCGGGTGAGATCGAGCGTCAGTGGCACGTCATCGACGCCTCTGATGTCGTGCTGGGCCGTCTGGCCACCCACGTCGCCACGTTGCTGCGTGGTAAGCACAAGCCCACTTTCGCGCCGCACGTTGACACCGGCGACTTCGTCGTCGTCGTCAACGCCGGCAAGGTCGCTCTGACCGGCAACAAGCGGCAGACCAAGGTGGCCTACCGCCACTCGGGTTACCCCGGTGGTCTGAAGCAGGTCGGCTACGACGAACTGCTGACCAAGCGCCCCGAGCGGGCCATCGAGCTGGCCGTCAAGGGCATGCTCCCGCACAACCGGCTCGGCCGGCAGCTGATCAAGAAGCTGAAGGTCTACCCTGGTGCCGAGCACCCGCACCTCGCGCAGCAGCCGGTGCCGTTCGAGATCAAGCAGATCGCGCAGTGAGCGCGGACGAAGGAAGCAGCATGACCGACACCACCGCGCCCAGCCCGACGGCCGTCGCCGAGGCAGTGGTGCCCGCCACGACTGCCGCCCCCGTTGCGCGGGCGCCGCGCGGCGACCGCCCGATCCAGACCGTCGGCCGCCGCAAGGAGGCCATCGTCCGGGTCCGGATCGTCCCCGGCACCGGCAAGATCACCTGTAACGGGCGCGACCTCGAGGCGTACTTCCCGAGCAAGGTGCACCAGCAGCTGATCAGGGAGCCGCTGGTGACCGCCGAGAAGACCGAGGTCTTCGACGTGATCGCCAACCTGCGTGGCGGCGGCATCACCGGCCAGGCCGGTGCGCTGCGGCTCGCCATCGCCCGCGCGCTGTGCGCGAACGACCTCGACGACCGGCCCGCCCTGAAGAAGGCCGGCTTCCTCACCCGGGACGCCCGGGTCAAGGAAAGCAAGAAGTACGGTCTCAAGAAGGCCCGTAAGGCGCCTCAGTACTCCAAGCGCTGATCCGTTCAGCGCACTTGTACCTCTGACGGACGGTCGGGTCCGCCCCCCATTTTGGTGGCGTACCCGGCCGTTTCCGTTTTCTCTCTCATCGTTGGTGCTTCCGGAGGTCTCACGCATGGGTCGGTTGTTCGGCACGGACGGGGTACGCGGGAAGGCGAACGCCGACCTCACACCCGAGTTGGCGCTCGCGATCGCCGTCGCCGCGGCGCACACCCTCGCCGAGTCCGACCGCAGTCACGCTCCGCTGGCGGTCGTCGGCCGGGACCCGCGCGCCAGTGGCGAGATGCTGGAGGCCGCCGTCGTGGCAGGGCTGGCCAGCGCCGGCGCCAACGTGCTGCGGGTCGGCGTGCTGCCCACCCCCGGCGTCGCCTTCCTCGTCGGCGAGACGAAGGCCGACCTGGGCGTGATGCTGTCGGCGTCGCACAACCCGATGCCGGACAACGGGATCAAGCTGTTCGCCGCCGGCGGCCACAAGCTGCCCGACGAGGTCGAGATGCGGATCGAGGCCGCGATCGAGGCCAACGCCGCCACGGCCTGGGACCGCCCCACCGGCGCCGGTATCGGCCGGGTGCACGACCTGCTGGACGGAGCCGACCACTACGTACAGCACCTCGTCGGCTCGGTGCCACACCGGCTCGACGGCCTCAAGGTCGTCGTCGACTGCGCCAACGGCGCGGCCGCGGACATCGCGCCGGTGGCCTACAAGGAGGCCGGCGCCGAGGTCATCGCGATCCACGCCGAACCCGACGGGCTCAACATCAACGACGGCTGCGGGTCCACCCACCTCGACGTCATCCGGGCCGCCGTGGTCGAGCACGGCGCGCACCTCGGCCTCGCCCACGACGGCGACGCCGACCGGTGCCACGCGGTGACCGCCGACGGCGAGGAGGTCGACGGCGACCAGATCATGGCGATCCTGGCGCTGGCCATGCGCGAGGCCGGGACGCTGACCGACGACACCCTGGTCGCCACCGTGATGAGCAACCTCGGTCTGCGTCTCGCCATGTCGCGCGAGGGCATCCGGCTGGTCGAGACCCGGGTCGGCGACCGCTACGTCCTGGAGGAGCTGCGCGCCTCCGGGCTGGCGCTCGGCGGCGAGCAGAGCGGCCACATCATCGTGCCCGCGTACGCCACCACCGGCGACGGGGTGCTGACCGGGCTGCACCTGATGTCGCGGATGGCCGCCACCGGCCGGTCGCTGGCCGACCTGGCGTCGGTGGTGACCAAGCTGCCCCAGGTGCTGGTCAACGTGCCGGTCGGTGACCGTACCGTGGGCGCGACCGCGCCGGCCGTGGTGGCCGCGGCGGAACGGGCCGAGGCCGAGCTGGGGGAGACCGGTCGGGTTCTGCTGCGCCCGTCGGGCACCGAGCCGCTGGTGCGGGTGATGGTCGAGGCGGCCAGCGAGGAGACCGCCCGCGAGGTGGCGGAGCGGATCGCCGCCGAGGTCCGCCAGGCCAGCCCGGCCTGATCCCGCCTCAGGGTTGCGCGTTGATCAAGGAGTAGTTGCGCGACAAGCGTCGCGTGACGGGCACGCTTTGTCCTTGATCAACGCGAAACCCGGGCGTGCGGTCGGCAGGGCGCGTTCAGTGCGCCATGCCGCGTAGGCGGGTGACCGCCTCGGTGAGCACCGTCGGGCGTTTGCAGAACGCGAAGCGGACCAGATGCCGGCCCGCCGCCACGTCGTCGTAGAAGACCTGGGTCGGTACGGCGACCACGCCGCAGCGGTCCGGCAGCGACCGGCAGAACTCGACGCCGTCGTGACCGCCCAGCGGGGTGATGTCGGTGGTGATGAAGTAGGTGCCCTCGGACGGCAGCACCCCGAAGCCGGCGTCGACCAGCCCCTCGGCGAGCTGGTCACGCCGTGCCTCGAGGTCGGCCCGGAACCCCTCGTAGTAGCTGTCGGGCAGGCCGAGCGCCACCGCGACCGCGGGTTGCAGCGGGCCGCCGTTGACGAAGGTCAGGAACTGCTTGACCCGCATCACGGCGGAGACCAGCGCGGCCGGACCGCTGACCCAGCCGATCTTCCAGCCGGTGCACGAGAAGGTCTTGCCCGCCGACGAGATCCGCAGCGTGCGCTCGCGCATGCCGGGCAGGGTGGCCAGCGGGACGTGCGCCGAGCCGGCGTCGGAGAAGACCAGGTGCTCGTACACCTCGTCGGTCACCGCGTATGCCCCGTGCTCCTGGCACAGCGCCGCGATCAGGGCCAGCTCGTCGGGGGTGAAGACCTTGCCGGTCGGGTTGTGCGGCGAGTTGAGCAGCACGAGCCGGGTACGCGGACCGAACGCGGCGCGTAGTTCGTCGGGGTCGAACGCGTACCGGCCGTCGGTGCCGGGGCGCAGCGTCACCGGCCGGCGGACGGCCCCGGCCAGCGCGATCGAGGCGGCGTACGAGTCGTAGTAGGGCTCGAAGGTGACGACCTCGTCGCCGGTCTCGCACAGGCCGAGGATGGCGGCGGCGATGGCCTCGGTCGCCCCGGCGGTGACCAGCACCTCGCCGTCGGGGTCGTAGTCGAGCCCCCAGAACCGGCGCTGGTGGTCGGCGACGGCGGCGCGCAGTGCGGGGATGCCGGGTCCGGGCGGGTATTGGTTGTGGCCGGTGCGCAGCGCCTCGGCCGCGGCGGCGAGCATCTCCGGCGGCCCGTCGGTGTCGGGGAATCCCTGGCCCAGGTTGACCGCGCCGGTGCGCACCGCCAGCGCCGACATCTCCGCGAAGATCGTCGTGCCGAACGGGCGCATCCGTCGCACCAGCGGGTCGGTGCCGGCTGCGATGCTCACCGGACCACCCTAGACGTGCCGGTCAGCGCCGTCGATGCTCTGCCGTACGACCGCGACGGACCGCACGCCCGGTGTCGGGCCGGTTGCTCCCGGGATCGTCCGGACCGGCCCCGCCGCGAGGCGTGTCCCCCGATGCCCGCCTCAATCAAGTCAGGTGATTGATAGCCTCACTTTCGAGCAACCATGGTGAGTGATTCTCCGCTACGCTGCTGCCATGTGTGGAATCGTGGGGTACGTCGGCGCCCGTCCGGCGCTGAGCATCGTGCTGGACGGCCTGCGGCGGCTGGAATACCGCGGCTACGACTCGGCCGGGGTGGCGGTCGTCTGCGAGGGCGAACTGCTGACCGAGAAGCGGGCCGGCAAGCTGGCCAACCTGGAGAAGGCGCTCGCCGAGCGGGGCATCGCCGACCCGGACGGCACCGGGCCGGTCCTCGGCATCGGTGACGGCACCACCGGCATCGGACACACCCGGTGGGCCACCCACGGCGGCCCGACCGACCGCAACGCCCACCCGCACGTGGCCCGCGACGGCCGGGTCGCCGTCATCCACAACGGGATCATCGAAAACTTCGCGAAGCTGCGGGACGAGCTGGAGGCCGAGGGCGTCGAGTTCGCCAGCGACACCGACACCGAATGCGCCGCGCATCTGCTCGCCGGCGCGCTCGCCGAGCTGCGCGCCAGTGGGGCGCCGGAGGGGCCGCAACTGCTCGCGGCCGCCATGCGGCAGGTCTGCGTCCGGCTGGAGGGAGCCTTCACCCTGCTCGCCGCCGACGCCGCCATTCCCGGCGCGGTGGTCGGTGCGCGGCGCAACTCGCCGCTGGTCGTCGGTCGTGGGGCAGGGGAGAACTTCCTGGCCAGCGACGTGTCGGCGTTCATCGAGCACACCCGCGACGCGGTCGAGCTGGGCCAGGACCAGGTCGTGCTGATCACCGCGGACAGCATCGACATCACCGACTTCGACGGCCATCCGGCGACCGGCAAGGACTTCCACATCGACTGGGACGCGTCGGCTGCCGAGAAGGGCGGCTACGACTACTTCATGCTCAAGGAGATCGCCGAGCAGCCGCAGGCGGTCGCCGACACGCTGCTCGGCCGGCTCACCGAGACCGGCGAGATCATGCTCGACGAGGTCCGCCTCAGCGACCAGGACCTGCGCGACGTCGACAAGGTCTTCATCGTCGCCTGTGGCACCGCCTACCACTCCGGGCTGGTGGCGAAGTACGCGATCGAGCACTGGACCCGCATCCCCTGCGAGGTCGAGCTGGCCAGCGAGTTCCGCTACCGCGACCCGGTGCTCGACCGGTCGACGCTGGTGGTGGCGATCTCGCAGTCCGGCGAGACGATGGACACCCTGATGGCGCTGCGGCACGCCAAGGAGCAGAAGGCCCGGGTGCTGGCGATCTGCAACACCAACGGCTCCACCATTCCGCGCGAGTCCGACGCGGTGCTCTACACCCATGGTGGGCCGGAGATCGCGGTCGCCTCGACCAAGGCGTTCCTCACCCAGCTCGTGGCCTGCTACCTGATCGGTCTCCACCTGGCCCAGGTGCGTGGCGTCAAGTACGCCGACGAGGTGGCCGCCGTCGTCGCCCAGCTCCAGGAGGTGCCGGACAAGCTGCGTACGGTGCTCGGCGCGATGGAGCCGGTGCGCGAGCTGGCCCGGGAACTGTCGACCGCCGGGACGGTGCTCTTCATCGGCCGGCACGTCGGCTACCCGGTCGCCCTGGAGGGCGCGCTGAAGCTCAAGGAACTGGCGTACATGCACGCCGAGGGGTTCGCCGCCGGTGAGCTGAAGCACGGCCCGATCGCCCTGATCGACCAGGGCACCCCGGTGATCTGCGTAGTTCCGTCGCCGGCCGGCCGGAGCGTGCTGCGCGACAAGATCGTCTCGAACATCCAGGAGGTACGCGCCCGGGGCGCCCGCACCATCGTGATCGCCGAGGAGGGCGACGAGGCGGTCCTGCCCTTCGCCGACCACGTGATCTACGTGCCGCGTACGCCGACGTTGCTCGCGCCACTGGTCACCAGCGTGCCGCTCCAGGTCTTCGCCTGCGCGGTCGCCGACGCCCGTGGGCACGACGTCGACCAGCCCCGCAACCTGGCCAAGTCGGTCACGGTGGAGTAGCCGGCAGCCGGCCCGCGTCGCCGAGCGCGATGCGGGCCATGGCGTCCAGCGCCCGGTTGTCGTGGTCCCAGTAACCGGTGTGCCCGTTCGGGTCGCTGGCGAAGACCCGCGCGCCGAAGTCGCGGTCGCTCGGATCGTGGCCGAACCACAGGTCGTCGCCGGGGCGGCTGAACGCCAGCACCGGCCCGATGCCCGGCAGCGCGACGCCGAGCGCCAGGTCGCCGGCGAGCGCGCCGACCGAGGGGACGTAGCGGATCACGTCGTTGCCGGCCGTGCTCGCCCACACCCGCCCGGCCGGCAGCCCGAGGTCGCGGGCGTGATCCACGCCGACCCCGGGGGAACCGACGAGCACCAGGTCGTCGGCGGCGAGTCCGTGGTCGCGGGCGGCGGACCCGACCACCAGCGACCCGTCGCTGTGCCCGACCACCGTCTGGTGGGCGGGACCGCCCTCGTGGCTGGCCCGCAGCCCCTCCTGGAACCGGTGCAGCGCCGGACCGGCGTCGTGGGCGTACGACGCGCGGTGAGCCTCGTGCACGAAGTCCGGTGCGTCGTAGTCGAGCCACAGCACGGCCGCCGCGGGTTGGTCTGGGGCGAGTTCGGCGGCCCGGGCCAGGATCCGCTCGGCCCGGCCCAGCTCGCCGTCGGCGCTCGGCAGGTCGGAGGTCATTCCCGGCACGTAGGTGACCACATGGTCGGCGCGGTCGGGGTCGCCGAGCGCCACGACGGTCCGGCCGTCGCCGGCCGGGTCCAGGCCGAGCAGGTAGGCCCGGGGACCGCTCTCGGCGACGAGCCGCGCCTCGATCGCGTCCAGGCCGCCGAGAATCGCGGCGATCCGCAGGCCCTCCAGATGGTTGCCGGGCAGCCGGGGCCAGGTGGCCAGCAGTTCGGCCCGGCGGGCGAGCAGGTCGGCCCGCAACTGCGGCAGGAGCAGCCGGTTGGCCTGGTCCCGCATCGCCACCGGCACCCCGTCGAGGCCACCGACCAGCGCCGGCTCGTGCCGTACGAGCCAGCGCCGCTGGGCCGGGGAGAGACCGTCCCACCACCTGCGTACGGCGGCCGGATCGGCGTCGCCCGCCGGGCGGTCCGGGGGCGGCTCGGTCGTCCACCCGGTCACCGCCGCGGTGGCGAGGCCGGTGAGCCGCCCGGCCGCCTCCCGGTCGGCCCGCGTGGCGAGTGCCAGCGCGGCGCGGATCTGCGCACCGACCCGCAGCACGGCCGCGCCGGCCCGCGGGTCGACCTGCGGCACGGCGGGATCGAGCGACACGCCGCCGTGCCGGTCGATCAGTACCCGGTTCATGGCGGCACCGCGTACGGCGGCGTCGAGCAGCGCCTTGGCCCGGACCAGCAGGGCGGCGAACTCGGCCAGGATCTGGTCGATCTCGACCAGGGCCGGCGCGGCGGCCTCGACCGCGCCGCGCAGCGTGTCGAGCCGCGTCCCGGCCGTGCCGGCGGCCGGCCCGGCCCAGCTGTCGGCCAGCGCCGACCGGGTTCGGGCCACCTCGGCCGCCCGCCGCCGCACCATGGCGTCGAGCCCGCGCCAGGCCGTCCCGGCGGCCCGCCACGCGGTCGGGTCGGCGGCCCAGAGTTGCGCGTAGCCGATCATCCGATGCCGGCCATGCGTCGCGCCGCCCGGTCGTCGGCCGCCTCGTAGCCGTCGGCGGACCGCCGCAGGGCGTCGGCCGTGTCCGCCGCCCGGCCGCCCAGGACCGTCATCGACCGGTGGACCGCCGCCTCGACCTGCGCCAATGCGGCGGCGGTGGCCCAGCCCGGGGCGGTGACGACCAGCCCCGGAGTCGTGCCGAGCCCCTGACCGAGCCGGTGGGCCGTGGCGCTGAGGTCGCCGCCGGCCCGGCGCAGGGCGGCGATCCGCACCCGGATGGAACCGTCGGTCATGCGTCCTCCCCGGACCTCGTCGTCCCCACGGACCTCGTTGTTCCCGCGGACCTCGTCGTCCCGCGGACCCCGTCGTCCCCGCGGACCTCGTCGGCGTCGACGCTAGGCGCGCGCCGGTGCGCACCGGGGGCCCTGTGGAGCGCGGGCGACCGGCGTACCCGAGGGTTGTCCACAGCCCTTGTCCACCACGGACCGCACGGATAGCCTGCGCCCCGTTAGGGTGATCGGGTGATCGTGGCTGTCGGCATCGACGTGGTCCTGGTCGAGCGGTTCGCCCGGGCGCTGGCGCGCACACCACCGCTGGCCGAGCGGCTCTTCACCGAGGCGGAGCGGCACACCGGTGCCGGCAATCCGCGCTCGCCGGAGTCCCTGGCCGCGCGGTTCGCGGCCAAGGAGGCGGTGGCGAAGGCGCTCGGCGCCCCGGCCGGGTTGCGCTGGCACGACTGCGAGGTCGTCGCCGACCCGGACGGCCGGCCCTGGTTGACCGTCTCCGGCACGGTCGCCGCCGCGGCCGACGAGCGCGGCGTCAACCACTGGCACCTCTCGCTGTCCCACGACGGCGGGATCGCCTCGGCGATGGTGGTGGCCGAGCGATGAGGGCGGCGTGGCGGGCGGCCGACGTACGGGCCGCCGAGGACGGACTGATCGCCAGCCTGCCGGCGGACACCCTGATGCGGCGGGCCGCCGCCGGACTCGCACGCCGCTGCGCGCTGCTGCTCGCCGAACGCGGCGGGGTCTACGGCGCCCGCGTGCTGCTGCTCGTCGGGGCCGGCAACAACGGCGGCGACGCGCTCTACGCCGGTGCCACCCTCGCCGGCCGGGGCGCGACCGTGTCCGTACTCGCGCTGGCCCCCGACCGGATCCACGGTGGAGGACTGGCGGCACTGCGTATGGCCGGCGGCCGGCTCGTCACCACCCTGCCCGGCCGGGCCGACCTCGTCGTCGACGGCATCGTCGGCATCGGGGCCGCCGGCGGGCTGCGCCCCGACGCCGCCGCCCTGGTCGCGAAACTCGACACGCTCGCGTCCGCCGGGGGCGGCCGGCCCACGGTCGTCGCGGTCGACGTGCCCAGCGGCGTCGCCGTGGACACCGGCGACGTGCCCGGGGCAGCCGTACGCGCCGACGTCACCGTCACCTTCGGCTGCCTCAAACCGGCCCTGGTGGTCGGGCCGGCGGCCGTCCGCGCCGGCGAGGTCGACCTGGTCGACATCGGGCTCACCGACCGGCTGCGGGGCACCCCGGCCCTGCTGGTGCCCGAGTGGGACGACATCGCGGACTGGTGGCCGGCGCTCGGCCCCGAGTCGGAGAAGTACACCCGCGGCGTGGTCGGGGTCGCCACCGGCTCGACCACCTATCCGGGCGCCGCCGTGCTGTCCGTCGGCGGTGCGCTGGCCGGTCCGACCGGACTGGTCCGGTACGCGGGCGGCGCGGCGGCCGAGGTGCTGCACCAGCATCCGTCGGTGATCGCCACCGGCCGGGTCGCCGACGCCGGCCGGGTGCAGGCCTGGGTCTGCGGTTCCGGCCTCGGTGGCGGGGAGGCGGCCGCCGCCGAACTGCGGTCGGTGCTCGCCGCGCCGGTACCGGCGGTGCTCGACGCCGACGCGCTGACCATGCTCGTCGACGGCAGCCACGCCCGCCGGCTACGCGAGCGCACCGCGCCGACCGTGATCACCCCGCACGACCGCGAGTTCGCCCGACTCGCCGGTTCGCCCGCCGGCTCCGACCGGGCCGGCGCCGCGCTGCGCCTGGCCGCCTGGATGAACGCGGTCGTCCTGCTCAAGGGCGACCGTACGGTGGTCGCGACGCCGGACGGCCGGGCGTACGTCAACCCGACCGGCAGCCCCGCGCTGGCCACCGGCGGCACCGGTGACGTGCTCGCCGGGCTGCTCGGATCGCTGCTCGCCGCCGGGCTGGCCCCGGAGCGGGCCGCCGTGGCCGCCACCTTCCTGCACGGGCTGGCCGGCCGGGAGGCCGCCCGGCGTGGCCCGGTCACCGCCCCGGACGTCGTCGACGCCCTGCGCCCGGTCGTCGCCAGCCTCACCGCGCGGTGAGGCGCGAGCGCTGGTGACGGATACGTCGTGGCGACCGGCTCGGGGCGTCGGCCGCGGTCAGTAGGCTGAGCAGCATGTGGCAGGCCGAGGTGCGGATCGACCTTGACGCGATCCGCGAGAACGTGGCCCGGTTGCGGGCCGGCACGAGCGCCGAGCTGATGGCGGTCGTCAAGGCGGACGGCTACGGGCACGGGATGCTCCCGGCCGCCCGGGCGGCCCTGGACGCGGGCGCCGACTGGCTCGGGGTGTGCACCCTCGACGAGGCCCTTACCCTGCGTCGTGCCGGGGTGACCGCGCCGGTGCTCGCCTGGCTGTTGGCACCCGGGCTGCCGCTGCACGAGGGGGTGGCCGCCGACGTCGACCTGAGCGCGGCGTCGGTCGACCAGCTCGACGAGGTGCTGACCGCCGCCGGCCGGGCCGGCCACCCGGCCCGCGTCCATCTCAAGGTCGATACCGGGCTGGCGCGTGGCGGGGCGACCGCCGCCGACTGGCCGGTCCTGCTGGAGGCCGCCGCCAAGGCCCAGGCCGACGGCACCATCGAGGTGGTCGGGGTCTGGAGCCACTTCGCGTACGCCGACGCGCCCGGGCACCCGACGATCGACCGGCAGCTCGCCAACTTCCACGAGGGGCTGGCGCTCGCCGAACGGTGGGGGGTGCGGCCGCGCTACCGGCATCTGGCCAACTCGGCGGCCACCCTGACCAGGCCCGACACCCACTTCGACCTGGTCCGTCCCGGTCTGGCCGTCTACGGGCTGTCCCCGGTCGTCGGCGAGCGCTACGGGCTGCGGCCGGCGATGACGGCCCGGGCCCGGGTGATGCTCGCCAAGCGGGTGCCGGCCGGCCAGGGCGTGTCGTACGGCCACACCTACACCACCGCCCAGGAGACGACGCTGGCGGTCGTACCGCTCGGCTACGCCGACGGGATTCCCCGGCACGCCTCCAACGCCGGCCCGATCCAGCTCGGCGGGCGGGTCCGCACCATCGCCGGCCGGGTCTGCATGGACCAGGTGGTGCTCGACTGCGGCGACGACCCGGTGGTGGCCGGCGACGTCGCGACGCTGTTCGGGCCGGGCGACGGCGGCGAGCCGACCGCCGACGACTGGGCCGAGGCGGCCGGCACGATCAACTACGAGATCGTGACCCGGTTCGGCGGCGTACGCGTACCCCGGGTCTACGACGGGGCCCGCTGATGGCGGCCGACAACGGGCGGACGAAGGCGAAGCGGCGGGCCGGCATCTTCGGCGCCGTGGTCGGTGTGGCGGCGGCCGGGCTCGCGGCCGGCATCGCCGCCGAACGGGCCATCGTCCGGCGGTCCAAGCGGGGCGTCGGCGACATCTACGCCGAGGAGCGGTTCGGCGCCCTGCCGTACGACGAGACGTGCACCGTCACCACCGCCGACGGTACCGACATCCACGTGGAGATCGTCGAGCCGGCCGACGGGGTCGAGATCGACGCCGGATTCATCACCGGGGTGGCGGCCGGGCCGGCCGAGCCCACCATCGTCTTCGTGCACGGCTTCTGCCTCGACATGGGCACCTTCCATTTCCAGCGTTCGGAGCTGACCCGGCGCGGCGACTACCGGATGGTCTTCTACGACCAGCCCGGGCACGGCCGTTCGGGCCGGCTCGAATCGGGGGAGTACGAGCTGCCGGCGCTGGGGGAGACGCTGCGGGCGGTCATCGACGAGACGGTGCCGGAGGGGCCGCTGGTGCTCGTGGGGCACTCGATGGGCGGCATGACGATCATGGCGCTGGCCGAGCTCTACCCGGAGATGTTCGAGCGGCGGGTGGCCGGTGCTGTGCTGATCGCCACCTCCGGCGGCCTGGTGGAGCAGGCGAAGTTCGGCCTGCCGACCATCATCTCCCGGTTCGGCAGCCCGCTGTTGCCGCTGGTCAACAACGCGACCCGGCTCACCGGCGGGGTGATCGACCGGGCCCGCACCGCCGCCTCCGACCTGGCCTGGCTGCTGACCCGCCGCTACGGGTTCGGCACCACCCGGCCGAGCCCGGCCCTGGTGTCGTACGTGGAGAAGATGAACTCGGGCACCACGGCCGAGACGGTCGCCCGCTACCTGCGTACCCTCTACACCCATGCCCGCTATCCGGCGCTGGCCACCCTGCGGGAGACCCCGACCCTGGTCATCGTCGGTGACAAGGACATGATCACTCCGGTGGCGCACTCCGAGGAGATCCTTCGTCGCCTGCCGGACGCCGAATTCATCAAGATCGCTGACAGTGGCCACGTCGTCATGCTCGAACACGCCGACGAGGTCAACGCCGTGCTGATCGACTTTCTCGGGAAGCTCGAACGATGACCGAACTGTCCACCGTGGAGGAAACCCGGGCGTACGGCGCCCAGCTCGCCGGGATCCTGCGCGCGGGAGACCTGCTGGTGCTGGCCGGGCCGCTGGGCGCCGGCAAGACCGCGCTGACCCAGGGCATCGGCACCGGACTCGGCGTGCTCGGCGACGTCACCTCGCCGACGTTCGTCATCGCCCGGGTGCACCGGCCCGACCCGGCCCGTGGCGGCCGGGTGGCGCTGGTGCACGCCGACGCCTACCGGCTGGGCTCCACGTCGGACCCCCGGGCCGAGATCGACGACCTCGACCTCGACGCCTCGATGGACGACTCGGTGACCGTCGTCGAGTGGGGCGAGGGCATGGTCGAGCAGCACGGCGACGGCCACCTGCTGATCCGCATCGACCGGCGCGACGACGACACCCGGGTCGTCGAACTCGTACCGGTCGGCGGCGACTGGGCGGGCCGCCTGGCGAAACTGGGATATGTCGCACCGCCGTTCTAGGGTTCGGTCATCGTCCGAATCCACGAAAGGCCGCTGATGTCCCTCGACCTCCCGGCGCTCCTCCCGCCAGCCTGGCAGACGCTGCTGGCACCGCACCTCGACGCCGACCGCACCGCCGCGCTCGGTGCCTTCGTCGCCGAGGAATACCAGACCCAGACGGTCTACCCGCCGGTCGACGACCTGTTCAGCGCCTACCGGCTCTGCACGCCCGAGGACACCCGGGTGCTGATTCTCGGCCAGGACCCCTACCACAAGGCCGGCCAGGCCCACGGGCTCAGCTTCAGCGTCCGCGACGGGGTGTCGGTGCCGCCGTCACTGCGCAACGTCTTCAAGGAGCTGAACGAGGACCTCGGTGTCCCGGTGTCCCGCAACGGCAACCTGACCGCCTGGGCCGAACGCGGCGTGCTGCTCCTCAACGCGGTCCTCACCGTCCGCGAGGCCAAGCCCGGTTCGCACGCGAACAAGGGCTGGGAGGAGTTCACCGACGCCACGATCCGGGCGCTGAACGCCCGGGACAGCCGGGTCGTCTTCCTGCTGTGGGGCGGCTACGCCCGCAAGAAGGCGGCGCTGGTCACCAACCCGGCCCACGTGGTCCTCGAAGCCGGCCACCCCAGCCCGATGAACCCGAAGGGCTTCCTCGGCAGCCGGCCGTTCAGCGCCACCAACAAGGCCCTCGCCGACGCCGGGCTGCCCGGCATCGAGTGGGACCGCTCCGCCGGCTGACGCAGGTCGCCGCCCCGGACGGGCGGGCCCGGACGGCGTGTCGCGTACGCCGGGCCGGCCGGTGCCGGGCCGGCACCACGGCGCCGATTAAGGTGCACAACGTGCTGGTACTCGTGGTGGACTCGGCGACCCCGGCGGTGACGGCCGCTCTCGTGCGGATCACGCCGGACGGGGTGGCCCCGGTGGCAGCGCGTCGCGCCGTCGACGCGCGGGCGCACGGCGAACTGCTCGCCCCCCAGGTCGACGCGCTGTTCGCCGAGTCCGGCGACCGGCCGGCCGACCTGGCCGCGATCGTCGCCGGCCTCGGCCCCGGCCCGTTCACCGGGCTGCGGGTCGGGCTCGTCACCGCCGTCACTATGGGCCAGGTGCTCGGGATCCCGACCTACGGGGTGTGCTCGCTGGACGGCGTCGGTCGGCCGGCGGCCGGCGGCGAACCGGTGCTGGTGGCCACCGACGCCCGGCGCCGGGAGGTCTACTGGGCGGTCTACGCCGGCACCGGCGAGCGGGTGGCCGGCCCCGACGTGCACACTCCGGCCGAGGTGGCCGGCCGGGCCGGCGAACTCGGTGCCACCGCCGCCGTCGGCGACGGCGCGCACCGCTACGCCGACGCACTCGGCCTTCCGCTGCGCGCCGAGCCCCGCTACCCCGACCCGGTCGCCCTCGCCGAACTGGCCGCCGAGCGCGTCCTCGCGGCGGCCCCGTCCGAGCCGTTGACCCCGCTCTACCTGCGCCGGCCGGACGCGGTGGCCGCCACCGGCCGCAAGCCGGTGCTGCCGTGACCGGGCGGGGCGAGGTGGCGCGGTGAACCCGGCGGGTTCCGGTGAACCGGGCGGCATCCGGCTGACCCGGATGCGGTGGTGGCACGTCGACGAGGTGCTGCCGATCGAGGCGGACCTGTTCGGGGCCGAGCAGTGGTCGGCCGCCATGTTCTGGAGCGAGCTCGCCGGCGGGCACCACTACCTGGTCGCGCTCGACCCGGCCGGCACCGTGGTCGGTTACGCCGGGCTGGCCGTCATACCGCCCGACGAGAGCTGGGTGCAGAACATCGCCGTACGCCGCGACGCCCAGCGGTCCGGGGTCGGCCGCCGGCTGCTGGAGGCACTGCTGGCCGAGGCCGCCCGCCGCGAGGTACGACGTACCCTGCTGGAGGTCGCGGTCGACAACGCCGCCGCGCAGAGGCTCTACGCGGCGTACGACTTCGAGCCGGTCGGGATCCGGCGCGGCTACTACCAACCGAGCAACACCGACGCCCTGGTGATGATGCGCAATGGCTGACGAACCACTCGTACTCGGCATCGAGACGTCCTGCGACGAGACGGGGGTGGGCATCGTACGCGGGCACACCCTGCTCGCCGACGCGCTGGCCTCCAGCGTCGACCAGCACGCCCGGTTCGGCGGCGTGGTCCCCGAGGTCGCCAGCCGCGCCCACCTGGAGGCGATCGTGCCGACCATGCGGCGGGCGCTCGACCAGGCCGGGGTCACGATCGCCGACATCGACGCCATCGCGGTGACCGCCGGGCCGGGGCTGGCCGGTGCGCTGCTGGTCGGGGTCGCCGCCGCGAAGGGCTACGCGGTCGCCGCCGAGAAGCCGATCTACGGGGTGAACCACCTCGCCGCGCACGTCGCCGTCGACACCCTGGAGCACGGCCCCCTGCCCGAGCCGGCGGTCGCGATGCTGGTCTCCGGCGGGCACTCCTCACTGCTGCTGGTCGACGACCTGACCGCCGGGGTGACCCCGCTGGGGGCCACGATCGACGACGCGGCCGGCGAGGCGTTCGACAAGGTGGCCCGGCTGCTCGGGCTGCCGTTCCCCGGCGGCCCGCCGATCGACCGGGCCGCCCGGGAGGGGGACGGCGCCGCGATCGCGTTCCCGCGCGGCCTGACCGCGCCGAAAGACCTGGCCGCGCACCGGTTCGACTTCTCGTTCTCCGGGCTGAAGACGGCGGTCGCCCGCTGGGTGGAGGCGCGGGAGCGGGCCGGCGAGCCGGTCCCGGTCGCCGACGTCGCGGCGTCGTTCCAGGAGGCGGTCTGCGACGTGCTCACCGCCAAGGCGATCGACGCCTGCCGGCAGCACGGGGTCGAGACGCTGGTCATCGGGGGCGGGGTGGCCGCCAACTCGCGGCTGCGGGCGCTGGCCGAGCAGCGCTGCGCCCGGCACGGGATCACCGTACGGGTGCCACCGCCCCGACTGTGCACCGACAACGGCGCGATGGTGGCCGCGCTCGGCTCGCACCTGGTCGCGGCCGGGATCGCGCCGAGCCGGTTGGACCTGCCGGCCGACTCCGCGATGCCGTTGACGACGGTGAGCGTGTAGTGTCCGCGCACGTGATCGTGCGGATGTGGGAGGCGCGGGCCGAGCCGGCCCGGTTCGCCGACCTCATCACGTGGGTGTGCGAGACGGTGCTGCCGGAGTTCGACCACAGTCCGCTGCACCTGTCGAGCGAGGTCTTCTCGTCGGTCGACCACCGGGTGGTGGTCATCTCGAAGTGGCGCAGCGCCCCGATGGCGCTGCCCGACCCACCGCCGGCACTGGTGGCCCGGCCACCCCACACATGGGACTTCACCCAGGTCGACCGCTGATCCACGACCGGGCCGGTGCCGCCGGTCGATGCCGGCGCGGCCGGCCGGAAAACCGCTGGTGACCAACGGATGAGTCTCGTAACGTCGGCGGTGCTATGCGGCCCTTACCCGTCGGTGATCCCGGCACCCCCGACCACCGCAGCGCGACCCACTACCTGATCTGGCTGGCTCGCCGCGCGTGGCCGTCGATGACCGGCGCCGTCCTGCTGGCCATCGTCTGGATGGTGGCCCAGGCACTGATGCCGGCCGTGATCGGCCGCGCCATCGACGTCGGAATCGCCGGCCGGGACCCCGACGGCCTGCTGCACTGGGGACTGGTGCTGCTCGGTCTCGGCGTGCTCCAGGCCGCCGCCGGTGTCGGGCGACACCGGTTGGCCGTCTTCAACTTCCTCGCCTCCTCCTACCGCACCATCCAGCTCACCGTCGAGCGGGCCAACCAACTCGGTGCCACCCTGCCCAAACGGCTGGCCGCCGGCGAGGTGGTCAGCATCGGCACCGCCGACATCAGCCACATCGGTGCCGCACTCGACATCACCGCCCGGGGCACCGGTGCCGTCGTCGCGATCGCCACGATCACCGTGATCCTGCTCGCCACCTCGGTCCCGCTGGGGCTCGTCGTCCTGATCGGCGTACCGCTGCTGATGGCGGTCGTCGGCCTGCTCATCCGCCCCCTACACCGGCAGCAGGAGGAATACCGCGACCAGCAGGGCACCCTGACCACCCGCGCCGGCGACATCGTGGCCGGGCTCCGGGTGCTGCGTGGCGTCGGCGGCGAGCCGGTCTTCTCGGCGCGCTACCGGGCCGAGTCGCAGGACCTGCGTAAACGGGGGATGCGGGTGGCCGGTATCGAGTCCTATCTGGAGGCGGCCCAGATCCTCCTGCCCGGCGTCTTCGTCGTCCTGGTGACCTGGCTCGGCGCCCGGTTCGCGCTCCGTGGCGACATCACCGCCGGACAGCTCGTCGCCTTCTACGGCTACACGGCGTTCCTGGTCTCGCCGCTGCGGACCCTGACCGAGGCGATCGAGAAGATCACCCGTGGGCACGTCGGCGCGCAGCGGGTCGTCCGGCTCTTCACGCTCACCCCGGAGCTGTCCGACCCGGCCCGGCCCCGGGAGTGGCCGCGATCCGACGCCGAACTGGTCGACCCCGAATCCGGGCTCGTGGTCGCCCCAGGCCGGTTCACCGCGCTCGCCGCGGCCGACCCCGTCGACGCGGTGGCGATCGCCGACCGGCTCGGCCGGTACACCGACAGCGAGGCGAGCTATGCCGGCGTACCCCTGCGGGAGCTGGCGCTGACGTCGGTCCGGGAGCGGATCCTGGTGGCCGACAACGGCGCCGCCCTGTTCACCGGCCGGCTCCGGGCCGAACTGGACCCGCACGACCGGGCCGACGACGAGACGGTCGAAGCCGCGCTGGTCGCGGCGAGCGCGACGGACATCGTGGCGGCGCTGCCGGCCGGGGTCGACGCGGTCGTGGCCGAGCGGGGCCGGGAGTTCTCCGGCGGCCAGCAGCAGCGGCTGCGGCTGGCCCGCGCCCTGGTCGCCGATCCGCAGATCCTGATCCTGGTCGAGCCGACCAGCGCCGTCGACGCGCACACCGAGGCGCGGATCGCCGGCCAGCTCGGGCCGGCCCGGGCCGGCCGTACGACGCTGGTCTGCACGACCAGCCCGCTGGTCCTCGACCGGGCCGACCGGGTCGTCTTCGTCGAGGACGGCAAGGTCGTCGCCGAGGGTGGCCACCGTGAGCTGGTCGCCACCGAGCCGCGGTACGCCGCCGTCGTCACCCGCGGGGAGGAAGCGTGAGCGGGCGGGCGTTGCCGGTCGCCGACGCGGCGCAGGCGCGGGCGTACGCCCGGGTGCTGTTCCGCCGCCACCCACGTGCCCTGGCCTGGGCGCTCGGCCTGCACGCGCTCGCCGCGATCGCCGGGCTCGTCGCGCCGCGGCTGCTCGGCGACCTGGTCGAGGCGATCTCGCAGGGTACGACCACGGTCACCGTGGACCGGATCGCGCTGGCGATCGGCGGGTTCGTGGTGGTCCAGGCGGTGCTGGTGCGGTTCGCGCACCTGGCGTCGGCGCGCCTCGGAGAGCGGGTGCTCGCCGAACTGCGGGAGGAGTTCGTCGACCGGATCCTGGCCATCCCCTTGTCTACAGTGGAGAAGGCTGGCTCGGGCGACCTGCTGACCCGGACGTCCCGCGACGTCTCGGCGCTGTCGAAGACGGTTCGGTTCGCCGTGCCCGAGACGTTGATCGCGATGGTCACCTGCGTCTTCGTCGCGCTGGCACTGGTGCTGGTCAGCCCGCTGCTGGCGCTGCCGTGCCTCATCGCGGCGCCGCTGCTGTACGCCGGAACCCGCTGGTACCTGCGCCGGGCGCCGGCCGGCTACCTGCGGGAGAGCGCCACCTACTCCGACATCACCGACGGCATCGCGGAGACCGTCGACGGTTCGCGGACCACCGAGGCACTGCGCCAGGCGGCCCGGCGCCGGGTTCGCACCGACGCGGACATCCGCCGGTCGTACGCGGCCGAGCGGTACACCCTCTTCCTGCGTACGGTGTGGTTCCCGGTTGCCGAGATCAGCTACGTCATCCCGGTGGTGGCCACCCTGGTCCTCGGCGGCTGGTTCTACTTCGAGGGCTGGGTGACGCTCGGCCAGGTCACCGCCGCCACGCTCTACGTACAGCAGTTGATCGACCCACTGGACCGGTTGCTGTCCTGGCTCGACGAGCTGCAGGTCGGCGGTGCCTCGATGGCCCGGTTGCTCGGCGTCGCGCAACTGCCCGACGACCGGGCGGCGTCGGCGGCCAAGCCGGACGGCGAGCGGGTCGTCGCCCGGGACGTCCGGTTCTCGTACCTGCCGGAGCGCGACGTCCTGCACGGTGTCTCGCTCGCGGTCGAGCCGGGGGAGCGGCTGGCGATGGTCGGCCCGTCCGGGGCCGGCAAGTCGACCCTCGGCCGGCTGCTCGCCGGCATCCACAGTCCCCGGACCGGCGTGGTCACGGTCGGCGGGGCGCCGCTCGTCGGCCTGCCGATCGAGGAACTGCGTTCGCACGTGGCCCTGGTGACCCAGGAGCACCACGTCTTCATCGGCACGCTGCGCGACAACGTCGCCATGGTCCGCCCCGACGCCTCCGAGGACCAGGTACGCGCCGCGCTGGCCGCGGTCGACGCGCTCGGCTGGGCCGACGAGTTGCCGGAGGGTCTTGCGACGGTCGTCGGCGCGAAGGGACATCCGCTGTCGGCGGCGCAGGCGCAGCAGTTGGCGCTGGCCCGTCTGGTCCTCGCCGACCCGCACACGCTGGTGCTCGACGAGGCCACGTCCCTGATCGATCCGCGGGCGGCCCGGCAGCTCGAACGCTCGCTGGCGGCGGTGCTGGAGGGGCGTACGGTGATCGCGATCGCGCACCGGCTCTTCTCCGCGCACGACGCGGACCGGGTCGCGGTGGTGGAGGACGGCCGGATCGCCGAGCTGGGATCGCACGACGAGCTGGTCGCCGCCGACGGGTCGTACGCCGCCCTCTGGCGCTCCTGGCACGGCACCCGTCCCTAGCGTCAGGTTCCACCATCCGGCCGGGTGCTTCGGCGGCCCGCGCCGCGGGCAGTCGGCACGCGCTGCCGGGACGGTCCCGCGACCGGGTCCTGCTGTCTGGCGGGTCCTGCCATCGGACGGGTCCTGCCACCGGACGGTACTGCTGTTGCGGTCCACAGCGAATTCGGCGTACCCACAGCGAACTCGCTGTGGACCAGAACAGCAACATGTCCCCGCTCGACACCTGGACCTCTTGGTCGAGGATCAGAGTGTTGCAAAGACTTCTTTGCAACACTATCTTTGCATCCATGTCTTTGGAAGAGGATCGGGTTTTCCTCGACGGGCGTTCGTTGCGGGGGATCGCCCACCCGCTGCGGGTCCGCATCCTCAGTGCACTGCGCGAGGACGGGCCCGCCACCGCCACCCGGCTCGCCGAACTTCTCGGCGAGTCGACCGGCTCCACCAGCTACCACCTGCGCCAGCTCGCCACCTACGGCTTCGTGGTGGAGGACACCGGGCGCGGCGTCGGCCGGGAACGCTGGTGGCGGGCCGCCCACCGGTTCACCAGCTTCGACGGCGAAGCCAACCGGGACATGCCCGAGGAGAGCGCCGCCTACCTGCGGGCCGTCGCCGCCCTCTACGCCGGGCGGGTCGAGCGCTGGCTCGACGAGTCGGCTGATCGCACCGGGCCGTGGCGCGGCACCGGAACCGTGAGCGACTGGCGCCTCCGGTTGACCGCCGAGGAAACCCGCGCGCTGGAGGACGAGCTGACCGCGGTGCTCGACCGCTACCGCGACAGCGGCCGTCCCGCCTCGGACGGCGCCGAGCGGGTCGTCGTACAGGTGCAACTCATGCCGTTCCTCCGGACCGAGGGCGGGGCGGAAGCGTGAAACGGCAGGGCCTGATCGCGCTGCTCACCGCCGAGGTCGTCTCGCTGGTCGGCAGCCGGATGAGCATGATCGCGCTGCCCTGGTTCACCCTCGTCACCACCGGCAGCGCCGCCCGTACCGGCATCGTCGCGTTCGTCGAGATGCTGCCGTACGTGCTCGCCTGCGGGCTCGGTGGACCGCTGCTCGACCGGCTCGGCCACCGCCGGGTCAGCGTCGCCGCCGATCTCGGCAGCGCCGCCGCGCTGATCGCCGTACCCATCCTGCACGCCGGTGGCCAGCTGCACTTCGGCGTACTGATCACGCTGATCGGCGTCGTCGGGCTCCTGCGCGGGCTCGGCGACACCGCGAAACGGGTCGTCTTCCCGGAGACCGTCGCCGCCTCCGGGATGGAGATGACCCGGGCCACCAGCCTGCACGACGGGCTCGGCCGCCTCGCCACCCTGCTCGGCGCCCCGCTGGCCAGCGTGCTCATCGCGACCCTGGACGCGTCGACCGTACTGGCCATCGACGCCGCCACGTTCCTGCTGGCCGGCGTGATCGTCGCGGTCCTGGTCCCGGGCGTACGGCGGGTGGTGGCCGCGGTCACCGACCGGGAGGCGTACCTGCCGGCGCTGCGGGCCGGGCTGGCGTTCCTGCGCCGGGACCGGCTCATGCTCGGCATCACGCTGCTGCTGTTCGTCACCAACCTCGCCGACGCCGCGTACGGGACGGTGCTGGCGCCGTTCTGGGCCAGCGACGTGATCGGCTCGCCGGTCGCGCTCGGGGTGCTGTCCGGCGTCTTCGCGGTCGGCGCGGTGCTCGGCAACGTGGTCTTCACCGCCGTGGCGCCGAGGGTGCCGCGGTTCGCCGTGTTCGCCGTCGGGTTCCTGATCGCCGGGGCACCGCGGTTCGCCATCCTGTCCGTGGCCGACGCGCTGTGGATCGTGTACGTCGTGTCGTTCGTGGCCGGCGTGTCGATCTCGGCGGTCAACCCGATCCTCGGCGCGGTGTCGTACGAGCGGGTTCCGGAACACCTGCGGGCCCGGGTCCTCGGCCTCGGGCAGGCGATCGGGTGGGGTGGCATGCCGCTGGGCAGCCTGCTCGCCGGCTGGGCGGTGCAGGGCTTCGGCCTGAACGCGGCACTGATGCTCTTCGGTGGCGCCTACCTGGCGGTGACCGTGCTGCCGTTCGTCAGCCCGACCTGGCGCCAGATGAACCGTCCACCCACCGACCAGCCCTCCACCACCGACCAGCCCTCCACCACCGCCGAGCCCGCGCACCCCGCCGCCCCGGGCACCCCCGCCGAGCCGGTGCCGCGCTGAGTGCCGAGCCCGTGCCGCCGCCCGCGCCGAGCCGGTGTCGCGTTGATCAAGGAGGAAGCGTGCCCGCTTCATGCGAATTGTCGCGCAACAACTCCTTGATCAACGCGGCGCCAGCGGCGCCAGGGCGCCAGCCGGGGGCGGCGGCGCGCGCCAGTCCCGGGGGCAGGGTCAGGCGGTGGCGTCCAGGGGGGCCGCGAGCAGGTGTTCGAAGGCCAGTTCGGCGGCGCCGATCAGGGCGGCGTCCTCGCCGAGTTGCGGGGTACGCAGCTTGACCTGCTCCCGCGACGCGGGCAGCGCCATCGAGTTGAGGCGGCTGCGGACCCGGGCGGCCGAGGCGAGGTAGACGTCGCGCAGCGTACCGCCGAAGATCACCATTCCGGGGTTGAAGATGTTGACCAGGTTCGCCACCCCGAACCCGAGCCAGTCGCCGACCTCCCGTACGGCCGCCTTGGCGCTGGCGTCGCCACGGGCGGCCGCGTCGACGATCGACAGCGCCGCCCGGCGCCCGGTGCCACCGCCGCCCGCGGCGCCGTCCAGCAGGGCGTATTCGCCGATGACGGTTTCCCAGCAGCCCCGGGAGCCGCACCCGCACTCCCGCCCGCCGGGCTGCACCACCATGTGGCCGACCTCGCCGCCGAGGCCGCCGTGGCCGGTCAGCCGCCGGCCACGCACGATGATCCCGGCGTCGACGCCCACGTCACGGTGCAGGTAGATGAGGTCGTCGCAGCCGACCGCGGCGCCCCGGGCGTGCTCGGCCAGCGCCGAGACGTCGGCGGCGTTGCCGACCAGGATCGGCCGCTCCGGGGCGAGGTGCGCGTCGAGCGCCGCGCCGAGCGACCGGTCGACGAAGCCGGTCTCCGGCTTGACGTGGACCGGCCCCTCCTCCCGCATCTCCAGTCCGCAGACCGCGACGCCGGCGCCGACGTACGTCGAACCGGCCGGGACCGCCTGCTGCATCTCCTTGACGAAGGCGGCGAGCAGCGGCGCGGTCTCGGCGGCGGCGACCCCGTACGGGCGGGCCGTCTCGCGCCGGTCGAGTACCGCGCCGCCGAGCCCGACCCGGGCGGCCCGCAGCCGGTCCACCTCGATGCTGTACGCGTAGGCGAAGACGCGTTCGGACTCTGGCCGGACGACCGGTGACGGCCGCCCGGCCCGGCCGGTTTCCCGCGGTGCCCCCTCGCTGACCAGGCCGGCACCGGCGAGGTCGGCGGTGAGCGCCCCGATGGTGCTGCGGTTGAGACCGAGCGCGGTGGTGAGTTCGGCCCGCGAGGTGGCCCCGTGGATGTGCACGTAGCGCAACAGGGCACCGAGGTTCTGCCGGCGGATCTCCTCCTGGCTCGGTCCTACACGCATCGTCTCGGTAACTCCACGGTGGCGGCGGTCAGCGGTTGCCGGTGGCGGTGGCCCGACGTCGGGACAGCGCGTCGACGCCAGCGGCCAGCAGCAGTACCGAACCGGTGACCACGTACTTGACCCCCGAGCTGTATCCCATCAGACCCATCCCATTGTTGATCACGGCGACCACGGCGCCGCCGAGCACCGCGTCGAGTACCCGGCCCTTGCCGCCGAAGAGGCTGGTGCCGCCGATGACCGCGGCCCCGACCGCGTAGAGCAGGACGTCGCTGCCACCGGTGTTGGCGTCGACCGAGTTGGCCCGGCTCGCCGCCACGATTCCACCGATCGCCGCCATCGCGGAGCAGATGACGAAGACCGAGATCCGGATCCGGTCGACGTTGATGCCGGCCCGCCGGGCCGCCTCCTTGTTGCCGCCGACAGCGTAGATGTGCCGGCCGTACGCGGTGCGCTGGAGCACGAAAGTCCAGACGATCAGCAGTACGGCGATGATCGGCACCACGATCGGCACGCCCTTGAGCGAGGTGACCAGCACCCGGCTGCGTTCCTGGTTGAGGATGTAGACGGCGACGCCGAGGATCAGTGCCAGCCCGCCGATCCGGGCGGCGACCACGGCGAGCGGGTCGGTGACGAGTCCCCGGGCCGCCCGTTTGCGGTGCCGCAGCAACTGCACGGCGGCGTAGCCGGCCACCGCGACGCCGGCCAGCACCCAGCCGAGCACCGGCGGCATGTTGCGGTTGGCGATCGCCACCAGGACGCTGTCGCGCACCGACACGTTGTTGCCGCCCTTGATCAGCAACAGCACGATGCCCTGGAACGCCAGGAAGCCGGCCAGCGTCACCACGAACGACGGAATGCCGATCTTGGCGACCAGGAGCCCGAGCACCAGGCCGATCAGCACCCCGGTGCCGAGGGCCGCGACCAGTGCCACGTACCAGGGCAGGCCCTGCTCGGTGACGAGCACCGCGAGCACGGCGGCGCAGACCCCGCTGGCGAAGCCGGCGGACAGGTCGATCTCGCCGAGCAGCAGGACGAAGACCAGCCCCATCGCGATCAGGGTGACCGCGGCGCCCTGGGTGAACAGGTTGGCGAAGTTGCCGGCCGACAGGAACGAGGGGCGCATGATCGAGAAGACCACGCAGAGCACGACCAGACCGAGTACGGCCGGCAGCGCCCCGATGTCGCCGCCGCGTACCCGGGCCAGGTAGCCCCGGACGTGGTCGCCGAGGGTCGGAGCGGGCGCCGGTGCCGACTCCTTCTGCACCGCAGCCGTCGTGGTGGTCATCGGTCCGCTCCCGTGCTGGTGGTCTTGCCGAGGTCGGCGGTGCTCTCCGTGCGACCGGCCGTGATGAGTTCGACCACCTGGGCGTGTGTCACGTCGGTGGTCCGTACCTGGGCGACCATCTGCCCGAGATAGAGCGCCGCGATGCGGTCGGAGACGGCGAAGACGTCGTTCATGTTGTGCGAGATGAGCACGACGGCCAGGCCGTTGTCGGCGAGCCTGCGGACCAGTTCGAGCACCTGCGCGGTCTGCGCGACGCCGAGCGCGGCGGTCGGCTCGTCGAGGATGACCAGCTTGCTGTTCCACAGCACGGCCTTGGCGATCGCCACCGTCTGCCGCTGCCCGCCGGACAGGCTGGAGACGTGCTGGCGCAGGGACTGCACCGTACGCACCGACAGCCCGGCGAGCGTGTCGGCGGCCATCTGCTCCATGGTCGCCTCGTCGAGCACCAGCCCGCTGCGCTTCTCCCGGCCGAGGAACATGTTCTGCACGATGTCGAGGTTGTCGCAGAGCGCGAGGTCCTGGTAGACGACCTCGATGCCCAGGCCGGCGGCGTCCCGGGGGCTGTTGATGCTGACCGGCGCGCCCTCGAAGAAGAACTCGCCCGCGTCGGTGGGATGGATGCCGCTGATGCACTTGACGAGGGTGGACTTGCCGGCGCCGTTGTCGCCGACGAGGGCCGTCACCTCGCCGGGCTGGACGGCGAAGGCGACGTCGCGCAGGACCTGTACGGGACCGAAGCTCTTGTCGATCCCGCGTAGCTCCAACAGGGGTGTCGCGGACACGGATGGTCTCCTTCTGAAGTGTCCGGTCGGGCGGTGTCCGGCAGGCCGCCGCCCGGCACCGGCGGGCGTGGGTACGCCCGTCGGGGCCGCCGGGCGGCGGCCTGACGACCTTGGCGGGGACTAGCTGATGCCGACCTCGGCGCACCGGGCGGCGAACTCGCCGGCGCACAGTTCGGCCTGGGTGACGTAGCCGTCGTCGACGACGTCCTTGACGTTCTCCTTGAAGATCGCCTTCGGGGTGAGCAGCACCGACGGGACGTCCCGGCCGCTCTCCGGGTCCTTGACCGTCGTCTCGACGTTGCTGGTCTCGCCCTTGGCCAGGGCGATGGCCAGTTCGGCGGCGGCGTCCGCCTCCTGCTTGATCGCCTTGTAGACGGTCATGCACTGGTCGCCGGCGAGGATGTTCTGGAGCCCCTGCACGGTGGCGTCCTGGCCGGTGACCGGGACCTTGCCGTTGAGGTTGTTCTTCTTCAGCACCGAGATGACCGCGTTGCCGAGGCCGTCGTTGGCGGCGAGCACGCCGTCGATCTTGCCGCCGGTCGAGGTCAGCATCTGTTCGAAGATCGTGCCGGCCTGGGTGTTGTTCCACTCCGGGACGGACTGGTCCGGGCCCTTGGTGTATTCCTTCGAGTCGTACTTGGGGTCGAGGACCGAGTCGTAGCCGTTCTTGAACAGGGTCGCGTTGTTGTCGGTGGGGGAGCCGTTGAGTTCGGCCACCACCGGGTTCTGGGCGCCCTTGTCGGCGAGGCACTTCACCAGGCCCTCGCCCTGCTGCTTGCCGACCACCTCGTTGTCGAAGCTCACGTAGTACTGCGCGGAGCCGCCCAGGGTCAGCCGGTCGTAGTCGATCGTCGCGACGCCCTGCGACTTGGCCTTGTCCAGCACCGCCTTGCCGGTTCCGGAGTCGAGGTTGACGATCATCAGCACGGTCGCGCCGTTGGTGATCATCTGGTCGGCGATGGTCTGGAAGGCGGCCTTGTCGCCCTGGGCGTTCTGGATGTCGTGCGCGATTCCGGCCGCGTCGAACGCCGCCGCCAGGAACTTGCGGTCCGCGGTCTCCCAGCGGGCCGAGGAGGCGCTGTCCGGCAGGATCACGCCGATCTTCGGCGTCGCGCCGCCGGGGCCGGTGTCTTCGCCGTCGCCGCACGCGGCGACCCCGCCGACGGTCAGCAGGCCCACGGCGGTCAGGGAGAGGATCCCTCTGCGCATTGCACGGGTCCTTTCGGAGGGTGAGCCCCGGACGAGGGGCAGGGTGGGGTTCGGACCGGGGGTGCGAAACCGGTCATAATGTTTTGTTGTGTCCGGCAACGTATTAGGTGCGGCGTGGGTCACACAAGAGTGCCGAGGCGGCGAGTTTGTTGTCGGCGATAACAATTCAGCAACGTCACCGAATTCGGCGGTCGCGGTCCTGGTCAGGCGGTTGCGATGGCGGCGAGGGTCGCGTCGGTCAGGCTGATCAGGTCACCCGGGGCGATCTCGATCTGCAGGCCCCGCCGGCCGCCGGAGACGAACACCGTCGACCACCGCGGCGCCGAGACGTCCAACACGATCGGTAGCCGGGTCCGCTGGCCGAGCGGGGAGATGCCGCCGGTGACGTAGCCGGTCGCGCGCTCGGCGGCCGCCGGCTCGGCCATCGCGCCCCGCTTGCCGCCGGCCGCGGCCGCCAGCGCCTTGAGGTCCAGCGAGCCGGTCACCGGCACCACGCCGACGGTGAGCCGGCCGTCCACAGTGGCCACCAGGGTCTTGAACACCCGCTCCGGCGCCACCCCGAGTGCCGCGGCGGCGGCCAGGCCGTACGACGGCGCGGCCGGATCGACCCGGTAGGGGTGCGCGGTGAACGGCACCTTCCGTCTGGCCAGCAGTGCCGTCGCCGGGGTGCCCTTGCCCGCCATGGTCGCGACCCTACCGCCGCCCCGGCCGGTCGGCAGCGCAACGCCCGAGGGCCGGCTTCACCCCACTGTGGACGGCCGGCTCAGGCGACCGGCCGGCACAGGACGACGGTCGGTGCGCCGGCGACCCGGGTCAGCACGAGGGAGGTCGCCGCCGGGCCGGCGAGGCGCAGGTCACGGCGCAGCCGTTCCGGGTCGAGGGCCGAGCCCCGCTTGAGGATCTCGACCCGCCCGACGCCCCGGTCACGCAGCAGCGCCCGCAGTTTCTTGAGCGAGAAGGGCAGCACGTCGGTGATCTCGAAGCAGCGGCCGTACGGCGTGACCCGGCCCTGGTCGGTGTAGACGTAGGCGATCGACGGGTCGGCGAGCACGCCGTCCACGGTGGCGGCGAACTCGGCCACCAGGTGGGCGCGCACCACGGCGCCGTCCGGGTCGTGGAGGTGGCCGCGCGGGGCACCGACCGGCGCGGCGATGTCGCCCGGCCCGGTGAGTTCGGTCACGGCGGGAACCGGGGACGCGCCGGCCGGTGCGGTGCGCAGCAGGGTGGCCCGGCGCGGCGTCGCCGCGAGCGGTCCACACCAGAACGCCGCCTCGACCACCTCACGATCGACGCTGACCCACTCGGCCTCGGCGCCCTCGGGTACGAGCGCGTGGTCGACGCCGGGGGCGACCTTGACCACGGTTGCCGGGACCCGGCGGGTCAGTTCGGCGACGAAGTCCCACGGCGGGGAGTAGGCGGTCGGGTCGAAGACCCGCCGGCCGGTGCCGGAGCGGCGGGCCGGGTCGCAGAACACGGCGTCGACGGTCGACACGTCGAACCGGGTGGCGTCGCCGCACGTGACGGTGAACCGGTCGGCCACGCCGGCGGCCACCGCGTTCGCGGCGGCCATCGCCGCGGTCAGCGGGTCGGCCTCGACGCCGTACACCCGGATGCCGGCCCGGGCGGCGGCGATCGCGTCGGCGCCGAGGCCGCACCCGAGGTCGGCCAGGGTCCGTACGCCGGCGGCGGCCAGCCGCGCGGCCCGCCGGTCGGCGACCACGGCGCGGGTGGCCTGCTCCAGGCCGGCCCGGGTGAAGAACATCCCGGCGGCGACCGGGCCGAACTTGGTGGCGGCCCGCCGCCGCAGGTCGGTCTGGGTGAGCGCGGCGGCGGCGAGGTCGGCGGGTACGCCCCGGGTCCGCAGCGCGGCGGCGGCGGCCAGCGGGTCGCCGCCGGGCAGTCCGGCGGCCGCGGCGAGCGCGGTCTCCCCGGCCGGGGTACGCAGGGCGTCGAGCACGGCGAGTTCCACCGGCCCATTGTGTCGGGCCGGTCGGCGCCGGTGCCGGCTACGTCATCCGGCGGGTCGGGTTGGCACTCTCCTTGACGGAGTGCTAGCGGCGGCCTAATCTGCGATTAGCACTCTCGACAAGAGTGTGCCAGCGATCCGGCCCCGGCCGGTGGCTGGACAACGCCAGGCGGACCGGCACCCGCGACGACGGACCGCCCGGTGGCATGAGGCAGATTGACGCCGGTTGGGCGATCGACCGGCTACGAAACCAGATACCCCAGGAGGGTATGCCCGTGACTACCGCGACCAAGGTTGCGATCAAGCCGCTCGAGGACCGGATCCTGGTCCAGGCGAACGAGGCTGAGACCACCACCGCTTCCGGCCTCGTGATCCCCGACACCGCCAAGGAAAAGCCGCAGGAGGGCACCGTCCTCGCCGTCGGCCCCGGCCGCATCGACGAGAAGGGCAACCGGATCCCGGTTGACGTCCAGGTCGGTGACACCGTCGTCTACTCGAAGTACGGCGGCACCGAGATCAAGTACGCCGGCGAGGAGTACCTGGTGCTCTCCGCCCGCGACGTCCTCGCGGTCATCGAGAAGTAACCAACTGATCCGTGACGCAGCCCCGGACCGGCTCGCCGGGCCGGGGCTGCGTCGCTTCGAGAGGAACATAGATGGCGAAGATCCTGAGCTTCTCGGACGACGCCCGACACCTGCTCGAACACGGTGTCAACACCCTCGCGGACACGGTCCGGGTCACCCTCGGTCCGCGCGGGCGCAACGTCGTCCTGGACAAGAAATTCGGCGCTCCCACGATCACCAACGACGGTGTCACCATCGCCAAGGAGATCGAGCTCACCAACCCGTACGAGAACCTCGGCGCGCAGCTCGTCAAGGAGGTGGCGACGAAGACCAACGACGTCGCCGGTGACGGGACCACCACCGCGACCGTGCTCGCCCAGGCGATGGTGCGCGAGGGCCTGCGCAACGTGGCGGCCGGCGCCAACCCCTCCGGCCTCAAGCGGGGCATCGAGGCCGCGGTCGAGAAGATCTCCGCGGCGCTGCTCGAGAAGGCCGTCGAGGTCGACAGCCGGGCCGCGATCGCCCACGTGGCGACCATCTCGGCGCAGGACGCCACGATCGGTGACCTGATCGCCGAGGCGATGGAGAAGGTCGGCCGCGACGGTGTCATCACCGTCGAGGAAGGCTCCACCCTGGCCACCGAGCTGGAGGTCACCGAGGGCCTGCAGTTCGACAAGGGCTTCATCTCTCCGCACTTCGTCACCGACTCCGAGGCGCAGGAGGCGGTGCTCGACGACCCGTACATCCTGATCACCACGCAGAAGATCTCCGCGATCGAGGAGCTGCTGCCGCTGCTGGAGAAGGTCCTCCAGACCAGCAAGCCGCTGCTGATCATCGCCGAGGACGTCGACGGCCAGGCGCTGTCGACCCTGGTGGTCAACTCGATCCGCAAGACCGTCAAGGTCACCGCGGTGAAGGCACCCGGGTTCGGCGACCGCCGCAAGGCGATGCTCCAGGACATGGCGATCCTCACCGGTGCCGAACTGGTCGCGCCCGAGCTCGGCTACAAGCTCGACGCGGTCGGCCTGGAGTCGCTGGGCACCGCCCGGCGGGTCGTGGTCGACAAGGACAACACCACCGTCGTCGACGGTGGCGGACGGCCGAACGAGGTCGCCGACCGGGTCGCCCAGATCCGCAAGGAGATCGAGGCCTCCGACTCCGACTGGGACAAGGAGAAGCTGTCCGAGCGGCTGGCGAAGCTGTCCGGCGGCATCGCGGTCATCAAGGCCGGCGCGGCCACCGAGGTCGAGATGAAGGAGCGCAAGCACCGCATCGAAGACGCGATCGCCGCCACCCGCGCCGCCGTCGAGGAGGGCACCGTACCCGGTGGTGGCGCCGCGCTGGCGCAGATCACCTCGGTGCTCGACGGCGACCTCGGCCTCACCGGCGACGAGAAGGTCGGTGTCAGCATCGTCCGCAAGGCGCTGGTCGAGCCGCTGCGCTGGATCGCCCAGAACGCCGGCTTCGACGGCTACGTCGTCGTGCAGAAGGTCGCCGAGAGCAGCTGGGGCACCGGCCTCAACGCCGCCAGCGGCGAGTACGTCGACCTGGCCAAGGCCGGCATCATCGACCCGGTGAAGGTGACCCGCAACGCGGTCGCCAACGCCGCCTCGATCGCCGCGCTGCTGCTCACCACGGAGAGCCTGGTCGTGGAGAAGCCGGCCGAGCCGGAGCCGGCCGCGGGCGGCCACGGCCACTCGCACGGCCACGGACACGGCCACCAGCACGGCCCGGGCTTCTGAGTCCCGGCGTCGACGCACGCGGATCGGGGCGCCCACCGTACGGTGCCCTCCTCGACGGCGGCGCGGGTGGCGGCGATCGCGTCTTCGATGCGGTGCTTGCGCTCCTTCATCTCGAC
>NZ_JBFBCH010000005.1:0-419850 GCF_040683055.1 Polymorphospora sp. NPDC051019
ATCCAGCGTGACATCGAGGACAACCTGTCCGAGCGGATCCTGTTCAACGAGTTGAAGCCGGGCCAGATCGTCGTCATCGACTGCGAAGGCGACCCGGAGGACATCGACAAGTCCAAGCTCGTGTTCCGCGGCGCCGACAAGCCGGTCGAGGTCCCGGACGCCGTTCCGGCCAACCTGACCAAGACGGCCGAGACGACCGAGTAACAACGGCAGAGAAGCCGGGTCGGAGTTCCCACTCCGGCCCGGCTTTTCCGTGTCTCAGACCGGATCGACACCGGCGTCCGGACCGGCCGCCAGCCGAGGCCCGGGAATGCGGCGATCGGCGAGGTGACGGTCGCCGGCGAGGACGTACGCCTCGCCGACCGGCTCGACCAGACCGTCGTCGACCAGACCGGCCAGCGCCCGGGCGCGCTGCGCGTCGTCGTCCCACACCAGGTCGAGGCGGTCCCGGTGCACCGGCCCCGTCGTCTCCCGCAACACCGCCAGCAGCATCCCGCGCACCTGGCGGTCCGTGCCGGCGTACCGCTGCGGGCGGCGGGTCGGCCCCACCGGGGCCGTACGCCCCGACGCCCGCCACGCGCACATCGAAGCCAGCGGGCAGTCGACGCACCGGGGTGCCCGGGCCACGCACACCAGCGCCCCCAGTTCCATGAACGCGGCACTCGCCCGCGCCGCCCGGGCCGGCTCCACCGGCAACAGTTCGGCGGTCGCGACGAGATCCGCCGGCCGGGTCGCCGGACCGGCGTCGGGTTCCCCGGCGACCGCCCGGGCCACCAGCCGCCGTACGTTGGTGTCGACGACCGGATGCCGCTGCCCGTACGCGAAGGCGGCCACCGCCCGCGCCGTGTACGTGCCCACACCGGGCAGGGCGAGCAGTTCGTCGAGCTGGGTGGGCACCTGCCCGCCGTGCCGCTCGACGATCGCCACGGCGCACTCGCGCAGCCGCAACGCGCGGCGGGGATAGCCGAGCCGTCCCCACATCCGGATCGCCTCGGCCGGCGGGTCCGCCGCCAGTGCGGCCGGCACCGGCCACCGGGCCAGCCAGGCCCGCCACGCCGGCAGCACCCGTACGACCGGGGTCTGCTGGAGCATGACCTCGCTGACCAGGATCGCCCAGGCACCGACATCCGGTTCGCGCCACGGCAGGTCGCGCGCGTTCTCGTCGAACCACCGCATCGCCGTCGCAGCCAGTTCCTTCTCCGCCATCTCGCCGCCGATCCTCGCACGCCGGCCGGACGAGCCCAGGGCGGGCGGCACCCAGTCGGCCGCCGCCCGTCCCGTAACGTGGGCGGCGCGTCGACGGCGGCGACATCGGACGGCCCCGATCAGGCAGACTGCCCGGATGAGCGAGCTCGCGATCACCGTGATCGGCCCGGACCGGCCGGGCATCGTCGCCGACGTGGCCGAACTTCTCGCGGGCCTCGGCGCCAACCTGACGGATTCGACCATGACCAGGCTCCGTGGCCACTTCGCGATGACCCTGGTCTGTTCCGGGCCGGGGGTGGCCGAGGTCGAGGCCGCGCTGGCCCCGCTGAGCGCGGACGGCCAGCTCGTGTCGACCGTACGCGAGGTCCGGCCGGACGGCCCGCAGACCCCGGCCGGTGAGCCGTACGTCGTCAGCGTGCACGGCGCCGACCGGCTCGGCATCGTCGCCGCGGTGACCCGGGTGCTGGCCGAGGCGGGCGGCAACGTCACCGACCTGACCACCCGGCTGGCCGGCCCGCTCTACGTGCTGGTCGCCGAGGTCGAACTGCCGGCGGGGAGCGCGGCCGAGGTGTCCGCGCGGCTGACCGAGGTGGCGACCGCGCTGGAGGTAGGGGTCACCCTGCGCCCGGCGGGATCCGATCTGCTGTGACGGGGGCGCTGGGTGGGTGGACCCTCGACGCGCTGGGTGGGCCGGGCCGGATACTTCCGGTCGTGACGGCGCCGGCGCAGGTGCTCAGCGGCGGTGGGCCGGAGGTCGACCCGCTGTCCGACGAGGTCGTCCGGTTGGCCGCCGACCTGGTCGCGACGATGCGGTCGGCGCCCGGTTGCGTCGGTCTGGCCGCCCCGCAGGTCGGGGTCGCCGCGCAGATGTTCGCGGTCGACGTGACCGGCCACCCGAAGTCGGTCACCTTGCACGGCACGTTCGTGCTGTGCAATGCCAAGCTGGTCGAGGCCAGCCGGTGGCGGCTCGGTCGTGAGGGCTGCATGTCGGTGCCGGACCTTACCGGTGACGTGAAACGGGCCAGCCGGGTCACGGTCGAGGGCGTGCTGCCCGGAACCGGACAACCGGTACGCTTGGCGACGGACGGTTTCGAAGCGCGCGCGCTGCAACACGAGATCGACCATTGTGCCGGTCTGCTGTTCCTCGACCGCGTCGCTGGCGCCCACGCGATCTACCAACGGAAGGTCTATCTCTGACGGTGCCGTGGGCGGCAGAGGTGTGCGTGGGTCCCCTCCGGCGCGTCGTCCGAGCCACCACATCCCATCCCGATACGGTGAGGGCATCATGCGATTGACGGTCGGCCCACTGCCGTCCGCCGTCTACTGGCGGCGACGGGCCATCGTGCTCGTCGCCATCCTGCTGCCGGTGATCGTGCTGCTCTACTCGTGCAGCGGCGGTGACGATCCGAACACCTCACCGGTCGGCAACGAGCCCACGCCGACCCCCGAGGCGACGGCGACGCTGCTGACGCCGGAGACCGGCGCGCCGCCGACCGGCGAAACGCCCGTCCTTCCGTCGCCCACCGCCGCCCCAACTTCGGCCGCTCCTTCGGAGCAGGTGCCGCAGAACCCCGCACCGCAGAACCCGCCGACGGGCGACACCTGCACCGACGCGGAGATGTCGGTGATTCCGGTGCCGGCGCGGGCCTCCGCCCAGCCGGGCGTCACCATCGACATCCGGCTGAAGATCAAGAACATTTCCAGCCGTACGTGCACGCGGGACGTCGGTGCCGACATGCAGGAGATCTACATCAAGCAGGGCGCCGAGAAGGTGTGGTCGTCGGACACGTGTGGCGCCGCCCGCGGCAACGACGTCCAGTCGTTCATCCCGAACCACGAGATGGAGTTCCGGGTCGGCTGGAACGGCAAGACCACCAGCACGTGCAACGGCAACCTGGCCGGTGGCGATCCCCCCAAGCCCGGCGAATACCAGATCATCGGGCGACTGGACCAGAAGCTCAGCGAGCCGGTGAAGTTCACCGTCACCAACTGACCGGCCAGGTCGGACCTGTCACGGCAAGTGACCGGCCAGGTCAGACGTACCGCTCCAGGATGGATGCCTCGGCGAGCCGGGAAAGTCCCTCCCGTACACCCCGCGCCCGCGCGTCGCCGACCCCGTCGACCGCCTGGAGGTCCTCGACCGTCGCGCCGAGCAGCCGCTGCAGGCTGCCGAAGTGGTTGACCAGCCGGTCGACGACCGTGCCGGGCAGCCGGGGCACCTTCGCCAGCAGCCGGAAGCCGCGCGGGCTCACCGCCGCGTCGAGGGCGTCGGACGCACCCGGGTAGCCGATCGCCTTCGCCACCGCCACCAGGTCGATCAGTTCGGTCGCGGTCAGCAGGTCGAGTTCGACCAGCGCCTCGTCCAGGGTCCGGGCCTTGCGCCCGACCGGCAGGTAGTCGCGGATCACCAGGGTGCGGTCGGAATCGACGCCGGCCATCAGCTCGTCGAGTTGCAGCGCCAGCAGCCGCCCGTCGGTGCCCAGTTCGACGACGTAGCCGGCGATCTCGTCGGCGATCCGGCGCACCATCTCCAACCGCTGCACGACGGCCACCGCGTCACGTACGGTCACCAGGTCTTCGATCTCCAGCGCGGACAGGGTGCCGGAGACCTCGTCGAGCCGCAGTTTGTAGCGTTCGAGGGTGGCCAGCGCCTGGTTGGCGCGCGACAGGATGGCGGCCGAGTCGTCGAGCACGTGACGCTGCCCGTTGACGTAGAGGCTGATGATCCGCATCGACTGGCTCACCGAGATCACGGGATAGCCGGTCTGCCGGGCGACCCGCTCCGCGCTGCGGTGCCGCGTGCCGGACTCCTCGGTGGGGATGGTCGGGTCGGGCATCAGGTGGACGGCGGCCCGTACGATCCGGGTGCCGTCGCTGGAGAGCACCACCGCGCCGTCCATCTTGCACAGCTCACGTACCCGGGTCGCGGAGAACTCGACGTCGAGTGGGAAGCCGCCGGTGCACAGCCCCTCCACGACCTTGTCGTAACCGAGCACGATCAGCGCCCCGGTGCGGCCACGCAGGATCCGCTCCAGCCCGTCGCGCAGCGCGGTGCCCGGTGCCATCAGCGCCAGGTTGGCGCGCAACGGGTCGCCGGTCGCCCCGGAGCCGGCGAGCGCGGAGGAACTGGCACTCACGCGGACGGGCGAGCCGACGACGCCGGCACGCCCCGGAGGGCTGACGCCAGCGGTTTTGTTCGCATCGCGGTCGATCGGCACCTGGACAGTCTACGGATCGTCACCCGCCCGCTGCGGTCGCGGTTGGCTCGGTCGCGCTGCCGTGACCTCCCACTGTGCGTCGTGGCGGTGCCGGCGCCGGTCGACTCGGCGCCGGCGCGGGCCGGGCGACGACAATCAACTCGAATCCGGACGTCATCCACGTGGGCGGCCGGTCCCGCCGGCACCCCGTCGACGCGCGGGCAGAGGACGGTCGCCGCCTACCGGTCCGGCTACTCGGCCGAGGCCCGGGCCGCCCACTGGAGAGCCGCCCGTACGTCGGCGACCTCCACCACCCGGATCGTGTCGGATTTCACTCCCGTCGACTCCGGCCCGCAGCCGTTGGGCACGATGGCGAACCGGAAGCCGAGCCGGGCCGCCTCCGCCAGCCGGCGGGGAACCGCGCCGACCCGGCGTACCTCGCCGGTGAGCCCCACCTCGCCGATCGCGACGAGATTCGGCGCGATCGCGAGGTTGAGGCCGCCGGAGGCCACGGCCAGCGCGACCGCCAGGTCCGCCGCCGGCTCCACCACCCGGATCCCGCCGACGGTGGCCGCGAAGACCTCCCGGTCGTGCAGCGTGAGCCGTTCGGTGCGCCGCTGCAGCACGGCCAGCACCATCGCCAGCCGGGCGCTGTCCAGGCCGGACACGGTCCGCCGCGGCGAACCGGCCACGGTGGCGCCGATCAGCGCCTGCACCTCGGTCACCAGGGCCCGCCGGCCCTCCATCGCCACCGTGACACAGGTGCCCGGCACGGCCTCGGAGTAGCGGGTCAGGAACAGGCCGGACGGGTCGGGCAGGCTGCTGATGCCGCCCTCGTGCATCTCGAAGCAGCCGACCTCGTCGGCGGCCCCGAACCGGTTCTTGACGCCGCGGACCATCCGCAGCGACGAGTGCTTGTCGCCCTCGAAGTGGAGCACCACGTCGACCAGGTGCTCCAGCACCCGGGGACCGGCGACCTGCCCGTCCTTCGTGACGTGGCCGACCAGGACGGTCGCCACCCCGCGCTCCTTGGCGATGGCGACCAGGGCGGCGGTCACCGCCCGCACCTGGGTCACCCCGCCCGGCACCCCCTCGGTGCCGGGGGTGGAGATGGTCTGCACCGAGTCGAGCACCAGTAGGCCGGGCTTGACCGCGTCGAGGTGCCCGATGACCGCCCCGAGGTCGCTCTCGGCGGCCAGGTAGAGGCGCTCGTGCAGGGTGCCCATCCGTTCGGCGCGCAACCGGATCTGGCTCACCGACTCCTCGCCGCTGACCACCAGCGAGGGGCTGCCCGCTCCCGCCGCCCACTGCTGGGCCACGTCGAGCAGCAGCGTCGACTTGCCCACCCCTGGTTCGCCGGCCAGCAGGACCACCGCGCCGGGCACCAGGCCACCACCGAGCACCCGGTCGAGTTCGGTCACGCCGGTCGGACGGGCCTTCGCCGGCGCGGCACTGATCGTGGCGATCGGCCGGGCCGGCTCCGACGGCAGGCGGGAGGTGACCACCCGCCCGGAGACCAGCGGGCCGGTGACGGTGGACTCGACCACCGAGCCCCACTCACCGCACTCGGGGCAGCGGCCGACCCATTTCGGTGGCTGGTGGCCGCAGGCGTCGCACTCGTACGCGGGACGCGGGTCACGGGCTGCGGCCCGGGGCCGCGACGCGGGTCGGGAGGTCACGCCACGACTCTAGACAGCGGGTACGACGCGGGCGGGCACCAACCGCCGTGAGGAGGTGGTGGCCCGCCCGGGTTGCCGGTGTGGGGGTCAGTGTCCTTCGTCGCCGGTCACCGAGGTCGCGCGCGGGGCCGGCGACAGCGGCACCCCGGTCGGCGCGGACGTGACCAGCGGCGGCGCCCCGTTGCTGAACTCGAACGTCAGGCTGACCGACTTGCCCGGGGTGAGCGCCGTGGTCAGGCCCTCGACCTGGAGGAGTTCGTCGCCGGTCCCGGAGATGACGACGGAGCCCAGCGCCGGAATCTCGATCACGGCCGGCCGGGTCGCCGGGGCCGGCGGCGTGGTCGGGGAAGCCGGAGCGGACGGCGAGGCGGGGGCCGACGGGGAGGCGGTGTCGGTGGAGGCCGGCACCGACGGCGAGGCGGGCGCAGACGGGGACGCGGGCGCTGACGGCGAGGCGGGCGGCGGCGCGGGAGTCGTCAGGTCGCTGAACACGACCGAGCTGCCCGAGACCACCGTCGCCTGGTTGTCCGAGCCCGAGGGGGCGGCCGGGGTGATCCGGACCATCACCGGCTGGTCGGACTGGTTGTAGAGGCTGAGCGCCAGCGGCGCGTCGCCGCCGGCCGGGTAGCCCTCGGGACCCTGGTAGACGACGTGCAGGTTCCGGATCAGGACGGAACCGTCGGAGGACTGGACGTTGACGCCGGGCACCGACGGCGCCTTCGCCGCGGTTTCGGCGATCTGGCCCGCGCCGCAACCCGACACCAGCAGTGCGGTGGCGAGAGCCACCCCACCCAGCAGAGCCGCCCGGTGGCGGGTCCCACTGATCGAGCGCGTCACGTCGGTCCTCCTCGTCGCGATCCCGCCCGGTCACGGAACCGGCCGGCACATCGGGGCGTGGTCTGTCGACGCGTCGGGCGGCGCCCGATCGGCCCGGGCGTGGTGGGCACACCCGTACAGACCACGCACCAGACTAGTTGGCGGCCCGTCCGTACCCCGATCCGGCCCGCCACCTCGCCGGATCCGGCCCGGGCGGACGGGGTCAGAGGCCCCGGCCGCCGGCGACGAGCAGCACGACGTCGATCAACGCGATCAGCATGACGGCCCGGAACACGGCGACCTGGCGACCACCCCGCCGGGCCGCCCGGCGCGCGGCGTACCAGCCGGTGGGCAGCACCACGACGGCGGCGACGATCGCCGCGAGCCCGACCCACGACGGCGGCCCCGGCGGGCCGAACACCAGCGTCGCCGTCGCCGCGAGCAGCAGCGTTCCGGCGGCGCCCCGCGACCAGGCCGCACCGATCCGGTGTGCGAGCCCGCGTACGCCGGTCCGCCCGTCGTCGTCGAGGTCGGGCAGTACGTTCGCGAAGTGGGCACCCGCGCCCAGCAGCGCGGCCGCCCCGACCAGCCACACCGGGGGCGCCGGCGCCCCCGGCAGGGCCAGCACCACGAACGCGGGCAGCGCGCCGAACGAGACCGCATACGGCAGCACCGACACCGGGGTCGACTTGAGCGGCCAGTCGTAGAGCAGGGCCGACACCAGGGCGAGCGTGGCACAGGCCGCGGCCGGCCAGGTGGTCGTGGCGGCCAGCAGCGGGGTGGCCACCGCCGCCAGCAGGCCCGCCATCGCCACCGCGCGCCGGCCGGCCGCGCCGGTGACCAGAGGCTTGTCCGGGCGGCCGACGAGCGCGTCCCGGTCGGCGTCGAGCCGGTCGTTGACCCAACCGACCGCGAGCTGGCTGGCCAGGACCGTCGCCGCGACCCGGACGATTCCGGAAGGTCCGTGACCGACCCCCCACGCCAGCAGGGCGGACACCGTGGTCACCGCCACCGCCGGCTCGGGGTGGCTCGCTCGTATCAGCCCTAACACCGTCCGCGACATAGAGGAAGTCTGGTTGTTACCGGCCCGTCGTGCCACGCTCGACCCATGGACAGCTCCGGGGCGGTCGACGCGGAACACGACCGCGCCGGGCCGCGGGCCCTGCCGCCCAACGACCCCCGGCAGTACGACGACCTCGCGGACCAGTGGTGGCAGCCGGACGGCGCGTTCGCCATGCTGCACTGGCTGGCCGCGGCCCGGGCCCGGCTCGTCCCGCCGGCCACCCGCGCCGACGCGCTGCTCGTCGACGTCGGCTGCGGCGCCGGCCTGCTCGCCCCGCACCTGCGCGGCAAGGGCTACCGGCACGTCGGCGTCGACCTGGTGCGCTCGGCCCTCGTGCAGGCCGCCGGTCACGGCGTCGTCCCGGTCGCCGGTGACGCGACCGCGGTGCCGCTGGCCGACGGCTGCGCCGACGTGGTGGTCGCCGGCGAGCTGCTCGAACACGTGCCGGACCTGCCGGCCACGGTGGCCGGGATCTGCCGGATCCTGCGGCCGGGCGGCCTGCTGGTCATCGACACCCTCAACGCGACCGCGCTGAGCCGGCTGCTCGCCGTACGGCTGGCCGAACTGGTGCCGGGGGTGCCCCGGGGCATCCACGACCCGGCCCTGTTCGTCGACCCGCGCGAGCTGACCCGGCTGTGCGCCCGGCACGGCGTACGTCTGTGGGTGCGCGGGGTACGGCCGACGTTCTGGCGTACCGCCGGCTGGGTAGTTCGGACGGCTACCGGACGTTCGGCGTCGACCGTCGACCGGCCGGCGCCCCGCATCGTTCCCACCTGGTCCACGGCGGTCCTCTACCAGGGGCGTGGCGTCAAGCAGAGCTGAAGCGTGATCCGCGGGCGGAAGGGGAGGCATGGCGGTGGATGCGATCGGTGCCGCACGTCGATTGGCGCCGCGGCTGGCGGCCCGGGCGGCCGGACACGACCGGGACGGCACCTTCCCGGTCGAGGACTTCGCCGACCTGCGTCGGGCCGGGCTCTTCGGCCTTATGGTCCCGGGCGAACTGGGCGGAGTGGGGGCGAGCTTCGCCGAATACACCGCGGTCGCCTACGAGCTGGCCCGCGGCAACGGGGCCACCGCCCTGGTCTTCAACATGCACGCCTCGGTGACCGGGGCGCTCGGCGCGGTCGACGAGCAGACCGCGGAGGCGCTGGGCGTGCCGGACGAGGCCCTGGCCGCCCGCGACCGGCTGCTCGCCGCCGCGGCGGCCGGATCCTGGTACGGCGTGGCGATGAGCGAGCGGCGGGCCGGCTCCCGCCTGTCGCAGCTCGCCACCGTCTACGAGCCGGTCGACGGCGGCTACCACATCAAGGGCGCGAAGACGTTCTGCTCCGGTGCCGGCAACGCCGACGCCTACCTGGTCGCGGCCCGCAGCGCCGCCGATCCGGACGTGGTGTCGCAGTTCCTGGTGCCGGCGACCCTGGCCGGGATCGAGGTCGAGCCGACCTGGGATTCGCTGGGCATGCGCGCGACCTCCTCGCACGACCTGCATCTCGACGTACGGGTGCCGGCCGACACGCTGCTCGGTGGTGTGGAGGGGCTGGCCCTGGTGATCGCCCAGCTGATGCCGCACTGGCTGATCGCCAGCTACGCCGCGGTCTACGTCGGGGTGGCGCGGGCGGCGGTCGACGCGGCGGTGGAGCACGTGAACGCGCGGGGCCTGGCCGGGCTGCCGGCCGTACGGGCCCGGATCGGCCGGGCCGACGCGGCGGTCGCGGCAGCCCGGCTGGTGGTCGACGAGGCGGCCAACCGGGTCGACGCGGCGCCCGGCGACGCGGAGACCAACCGCTGGGTGTGGCGGGCGAAGCTGCTGGCCGGCACGACGGCGGCCGAGGTCGCGGCGTCGATGCTGGAGGCGGCGGGCACCTCGGCGACGCGGCGTGGTCATCCGCTCGAACGTCTCTACCGCGACGCCAGGTGCGGCTCGCTGCACCCGGCGACGTCCGACGTGTGCGCCGACTGGTTGGGGGTCGCGGCGCTGGGCGGTGATCCGGACCGCGACACAACCACCCCGCGTTGGTGAGCACGAGGAGTGAGCGAGCGTAGCGAGTGAGCCCCGCGGTGTGGACAAGAGTTGGCACGGTGAGCGGGCGGAAGCGTGGCGGGTGACGGGAGGCCGTATCGGTGGGTGAACGGAGGATCGTTCCGGTGGTCGCCGGATTGGGTGTGGCGCTGCCGCCCACCGCGGCCCAGCGTGATCTGTGGGAGGGGTATTTCGCCGGCTACTACGGGGGTGCGACCCGGTCCCTCGCTGAACGGATCTTCACCAACTCCGGGGTGACGACCCGGCAGGCGGTGGTCAATCCACTGCTGGAGGACCTGTCCGGCTGGTCCACGGAGCGGCGGATGGCGCGGTATCTGGTCGAGGCGCTTCCGCTGGGCAAGGAGGCGGTCGGCCGGGCGCTGACCGACGCCGGCGTGGCAGCGGGCGACCTCGGCCTGTTCGCGGTGTGTTCGTGCACCGGCTACGCCACTCCGGGGCTGGACATCCTGCTCGCCCGGGATCTGGGCATGGCGCCTGACACGCAGCGGCTCTTCGTCGGGCACATGGGCTGCTACGCGGCCCTGCCCGGGCTGGCGACGGTGGGCGATTTCGTCACCGCCCGGGGGCGACCGGCGTTGCTGCTCTGTGTCGAGTTGACCAGTCTGCACGTACAGCCGGCGTCGGCGCGGGTGGACACCCAGCAGATCGTGGCGCACGCCCTCTTCTCGGACGCGGCGGCGGCGGCGGTGGTGCTGCCGTCGCGGGCCGGCGGGTACGCGGTCCGGGAGGTCGCCGCGGTGACGGACACGTCGACGGCCGACCACATGACGTGGGAGGTGACCGATCTCGGGTTCCGGATGGGGTTGTCGCCACGGGTGCCGAAGGTCCTGTCGATGCACGTACGCGGGCTCGTCGACGACCTGCTGGGCCGGCACGACCTTCGACTGTCCGACGTGGATGGTTGGGCGGTGCATCCGGGCGGGCCGCGGATTCTCGGCGTGGTCGAGCGGGAGTTGGGGTTGCCGGCCGAGGCGATGGCGGTGTCGCGGGCGATCCTGGCGGAGCGGGGCAACTGTTCGTCACCGACGGTGCTGCTGATCCTCGACCGGCTGCGGCGTTCCGCGCGTCCGCCGCGCCGCGTGGTGATGCTGGCGTTCGGTCCCGGTCTGACGCTCTACGCGGCGTTGCTGGAGTGGATTCCGGAGCCCTGAAGTGTCTCGTCCGGTGTCCGGAAGCGCCCCATATAGTCGCCGGGTGCAGACCGACGATTCGCAGCGGTATTCCGGGGCCGTGCTCGCTTTCCTGACGGTTGCGGCGCTGGTCGTCGGGGTCGGGTGGTGGGTGTCCGCCGCGCCTGCGGGGGCGCCGCGGCCGGAGTTGGGCGGCTCACCGGTGGTGGGTGAGGAGAGTGACTGGTCGCCGGAAGCCGGCAGTCCGCCGGTGACCGACGGGGCGGGAATCGTCGTCCTGGGGGAGAGCGCCGACAACCGGCTGCCGCAGTTCGCCGGCACCGTACGGCGCGAGGTGTGGGGGTTCGATTCGGACGATTGGCAGCGCTGGGCGATTTCGACGGATTCCGGAGCCCGCTTCCTGGTGCAGTTCGTGTGCGTGGGGAACGGTGTGCTGGAGGTCCGCCTGGGCGGTGTCGGGCCGGAGGGCCGGCGGCATCGGCTGAGCTGTGGCGACACGTTCGAGTCGGTCGACGTCACGGCGGCAGAGGACACCATGACCGTCGCCTTCCGCAGGATCGGCCCGGGGCCGGTGGAGGCCGCCGTGCAGATCGTGGCGGTGCCCTGACCGGTCGGTCAGCGGCTCGGGAGCAGGGCCAGGTCTTCCCGGTACGCCTCGACCGGTGTCGTCGCGGGCAGGGTCCGGACGATCCGTCCCGACGCGGCGACGAGCAGCACCGTGGGGCCGGGTTGGCCGGGGACGAGCCCGTCGACGAACGCGTCCAGCCGGGCGTCCGGGTCGCCCAGTGGACGGATCGGGGCGGTGCCCGGCCCGGGGGCGCCGGTGGGGGCCGGTCGGCCGCCGACCGGTACGACGGTGACCTGTGCCGGTGCGCCGGCCGCGACGGCCTGTATCTGGGCGTCGCAGGCGCAGTCCTTGACGAGCACGAGTACGGCGGGCAGCAGGCCGCGTACGGGCACTCGGGCGCCGTCGGGGCCGGTCAGGTCCAGGGCCGGCAGGGTGGCGGCCGGGACGGCGCCGCCACCGCTGGTGCCCGGGGTGTCGTCGGACTGGCGTTGGCCCTGCCAGATGACGGCGATCAGGCTGGTCAGTGCCGCCAGGACCGCGAGCGAGACGATGAGCAGCGGGATGCGCAGCGAGGCGGGTTCGAACCTCCCGGGGTGGCCGTCGACGGGACCCGCGCCGGGGCGTACGACCCTGCGACGCCGACGGAGTTCGCGGCGGACCTGAGCGGCCTCGGCGTCGAGTGCGGACGCGTCGTCGGGAACGACGATCGTGCCCCATTCGGCGGGCAGGTCAGGTAGGCCTTCGCGGTCGGGTCGGCTGTCACCGTTGCCGGGTGTGCCCATGGCGCCCCCTGGGGTTTTCCGCGCGGAATCGATCGGAACCGTGGTGTCGATCGGAACCGTGGAGTCGATCAGAACCCTGTCGTCCAGCCTCGCCCAACGACGGGGGGATTGCCAGTGCCGGCACCCGGCGAGCGACCCGAGATATGATGGAATGACCGCAACGTCCTAGATCCGATTTTTCCAGCTCGGCGGCACGCTGGTGATCCGGGCGTCACGGAGAGCGACGGAAATGGCGAATTGGCCGGTTGTCAAGCTGGAGCAAGACCTCTCACATGGCCTCTGAGCTGCGCTAATGGTCAGGACCGGAGTGGGACATCGGTGCCTGAGCGTGTTACCCTAGACACAGCGAAAGGGGTTTCGAACCTATGGATTTCAGTGTCGGCGAGACCGTTGTTTACCCCCACCACGGGGCCGCACTCATCGAGGCAATCGAGACTCGGGTCATCAAGGGCGAGCCTAAGCAATACCTCGTCCTGCGGGTCGCTCAGGGTGACCTGACGGTCCGGGTGCCCGCCGAGAATGCCGAGATCGTGGGCGTGCGCGAGGTGGTCGGCGAAGAAGGTCTGGGTAAGGTCTTCGACGTGCTCCGGGCTCCGCACACCGAGGAGCCGACCAACTGGTCGCGGCGTTACAAGGCAAACCTGGAGAAGCTGGCTTCCGGTAACCCCCTCAAGGTCGCCGAGGTCGTGCGTGACCTGTGGCGCCGGGAGCGGGAGCGCGGCCTGTCGGCGGGGGAGAAGCGGATGCTCGCCAAGGCTCGTGACATCCTCGTCGGCGAAGTCGCGCTCGCCGAGAAGAGCACCAAGGACGAGGCGGAGACGCTGCTCGACAAGGTGCTGACCGAGGCCTGAGAAGCCCGGCCCACAACCCACACACTGTTTTCGACGAGGACCGCGACGTGACCGCGCAGCTCAACCCGCGCGGTGACGTCGCGGTCCTCGTTCCTGCGGCGGGTGCCGGCGTCCGGCTCGGCCCCGGCGGCCCCAAGGCGCTGCGGCTACTCGGTGGCGAGCCGCTTCTGGTCCACGCCGTACGCCGCGTCGCCGAGGCGCCGTCCGTCGCGACGATCGTGGTCGCCGCGCCGGCCGCCGACGTCGACCACGTACGTCGACTGCTCGCCCCGGTCGCCCCGGTGACGGTGGTACCCGGCGGAGCGGACCGCCAGCAGTCGGTCGCCGCCGCACTGGCCGCCGTACCGCCCGGGCCGCAGATCGTGCTGGTCCACGACGCGGCCCGCGCGCTGACCCCGGCGACGCTCGTCGAGTCGGTCGCCGCCCGGGTCCGCGCCGGCCACGACGCGGTGATTCCGGTGCTGCCGGTGACCGACACGATCAAGGAGGTGTCGGCCGACGACGTCGTGCTCGGCACCGTCGACCGGTCGGTGCTGCGGGCCGTACAGACGCCGCAGGGCTTCCGCCGGTCGGTGCTCGTCGCCGCCCACGCCGCCGCCCTCGACCCGCTCACCGACGACGCCGGCCTGGTCGAGAAGAGCGGCGGTACGGTCACCTGCGTACCGGGCTCCGAACTGGCGCTGAAGATCACCCGGCCGTTCGACCTGATGCTCGCCGAGCACCTTCTGTCCGGCGGCGTACGCTTCGACCCGTGATCGTTCCCCGGGTCGGCATCGGCACCGACGTGCACGCGTTCGAGGCCGGCCGGCCGTGCTGGGTGGCCGGCCTGCTCTGGCCCGACCAGGACGGCCTGGCCGGGCATTCCGACGGCGACGTGGCCGCCCACGCGGCCTGCGACGCGTTGCTGTCCGCCGCCGGGCTCGGCGACCTGGGCTCGAACTACGGCACCGACCGGCCGGAGTGGGCCGGAGCGGCCGGTGTGGTGCTGCTCGCCGAGACCGCCCGCCGGGTACGCGACGCCGGCTTCGAGATCGGCAACATCTCCATCCAGGTCCTCGGCGTACGCCCGAAGATCGGCACCAGGCGTGACGAGGCGCAGCGGGCGCTCGGCGGGGCCGCCGGGGCACCCGTGACCGTGGCCGGCACCACCACCGACGGCCTGGGGCTGACCGGCCGCGCGGAGGGGTTGGCCGCCATCGCCGTCGCGCTGATCCACGCCGACCCGGCGCTGGCGCGCTGATCCACGCCGACCCGGCGCTGGCGCGCTGATCCACGCCGACCCGGCGCTGCCACGCTGAACCCCGGCCACCACCGGCGCGGCCGGCTCGCGGCCGGCTGAAAGGCACCGGCGGGGTAGGTGACGGTGCCGGCTAGGCTCGGACGGTGTCCAGCGACGCCACACCCCACCCGGACGCCATGTCGGACGACGGCCACGTACGACGGGCCGAGATGCTCGCCGACCTGGGCCGATACGACGAGGCCGCCGACGAGCTGACCGACGGGAGCGGCGGCCGGCCGGGCGACCCGACGACGCTGACCGTGCTGGCCCGCGTACACCTGGCGGCGGAGCGGCCGGCGGAGGCCCTGGCGGCCGCGGACGCCGCCCTGGCCGCGGCGCCGGGACTGCCCGGCGCGCTGGTGGCCCGCGGGATGGCACTCGTCGACCTGCGACGGTTCGGCGAGGCGGCCCAGGTCGCCGACGAGATCCTGGCCCGCGCACCCGACGACGCGTACGCCCACCGCAGCGCGGCCGCGATCCTGGCCGGCTCCCGCAACGGCCAGAAGTCGATCAACGCGGCGTGGCGGGGTGCCGAACTGGCCCCGGAGGAACCGCAGGCGCACCTGGTGCTCGCCCTGGTCGCGGCCCGGCTGCAGCTTTTCGACCTGGCGGAACGGGCCTACCAGGAGGCGCTGCGGCTCGACCCGTCGCTCGCCGACGCCCGCGAAGACACCGGCGTCATCCGGCTGGAGCGCAAACGCTACGCGCTGGCCCTGGAGGAACTGGCCGACCGGGTCGACCTGACCCCGGTCGCGGAGCCGCAGCCGGTCAAGCGGACCGTCGGCGAGACGGTCCGGCAGCTCGTGGTCTACGGCGCCGGCTACACGATCGTCGCCGCGGTCCTGGTCGCGTTCATGGCCGCGGCGAACGAGCCGATCTCCCGCTTCATGGCCGGGTTCGCCGGCGTGGTCGGCTTCGTGGTCGTCGGCGTGATGGCCGCCCGGGTGCCGGGCGCGATCGGCAGGATGCTGTCGGAGCTGTTGCGCACGGACCGGCTGATGGCCCTGGCGGTGTACGCCTCGTTCGCCGGCCCGTTCCTGGTCCTGCTCTACGCGGCGGTCGGCACGCCGTGGCCGCTGGTGCTGGCGATCGTGGCGACGGCGGTGGCCCAGCTCGCGGTGTTCCGTACCCGGCAGCCGTGACCGGGCCGGCGCCCGGCCGGACGCCGACCGCTGCCGTGGGCCGACGCCGACCGCTGCCGCGATGCCGGCCGACGCCGGCCGTCAGCGGCCGGGGTTGCGGGCCCAGGTCCAGGCGTAGCCGGCGTCTTCGCAGGACAGCGCCGGCTCGCACAGGTCGAGCGGCCGGAAGGTGTCGACCATGACGGCGAGCTCGTCGAAGTAGTCGACCCCGATGGCCCGCTCGACCGCGCCCGGCTGCGGGCCGTGCGTGAAGCCGGACGGGTGCAGCGAGATCGAGCCCTGCTCGATGCCGGAGCCGCGCCTGGCCTCGTAGTTGCCGCCGGTGTAGAAGAGCATCTCGTCGGAGTCGACGTTGTGGTGGTTGTAGGGCACCGGGATCGCCTGCGGGTGGTAGTCGACCTTGCGGGGGACGAACGAGCAGATGACGAAGTTGGGGCCCTCGAACGTCTGGTGGACCGGTGGCGGCTGGTGCACCCGGCCGGTGATCGGCTCGAAGTCGTGGATCGAGAACGCCCAGGGGTAGAGGTGACCGTCCCAGCCGACCACGTCGAACGGGTGGTTGGCGTAGACGTGGTTGGTCCAGCCGCGCCGGTGCCGGACCAGCACCTCGACGTCGGTGCCGTCGACCAGCAGCGGTTCGGCCGGGCCGCGTACGTCGCGCTCGCAGTAGGGGGCGTGCTCCAGGAACTGCCCGCGTACGGACAGGTAGCGCTTTGGCGGGCCGATGTGCCCGGTCGCCTCGATCGTCAACAGGCGCAGCGGGACCGGCGCGACCGGCACGATCCGGTGGATCACCGAGGTGGGGATGATCACATAGTCGCCGGCGGTCACCCCGAGCACCCCGAAGGTCGACTCGATCTGGGCGGCGCCGGACTCGACGTAGAGGCACTCGTCGCCCACCGCGTTGCGGTATAGCGGCGACGGGCGGTCGGCGACGACGTACGAGATGGTGACGTCGTCGTTGGCGAGCAGCGGGTGCCGGCCGAGCACCGGGTCGGCGCCGGGTGTGTCGAGCTTGTGGGTACGCAGGTGACGGGGCTTGAGCGGCAGGTTGGGCACCCGTGACCAGGCGGGTGGGGTGAACTCCTCGGCCGCCACGATCGCGGTCGGCAGGTGACGGTGGTAGAGCAGGGACGAGTCGGAGGAGAAGCCTTCCTGGCCCATCAGTTCCTCGGCGTAGAGGCTGCCGTCGGGCTGGCGGAACTGGGTGTGCCGCTTGCGGGGGATCTCGCCTACGGTGCGGTAGTAGGGCATGGCCACCCTCCGTTCCGTTCCGAACACCGAACGGTGTCGTCCTATTATCGGACACTATTGTCCGCTCCTCGTAGCGTCCCGTAGGTTCTCTGCTTGTGTCAACGCACGGACGCCGGGCCTCGTCCCCCACCGATTCACCATCGGCGCTGATTCCCGCGCTCTACACCGGCCTCGTCGACGACGCCGCCGTCTTCCCGCCCGGCAGCGCCACGCTGACCGACGCGGTCACCGCCCACCGCGGGCACCGCGGCGGCTGGTACGCGTCACTCGTCGGCCCGCTGCTGGTGCCGGCGTCCGACCTCGGCAACGTGCCCGCCCTCCTGGCCGCCGACGAGCGGCTGGAGATCGGCGTCGTCGCCGACGTACCGCTGGAGAAGTTGCCCGCGACGGTCGCCGGCGCCGACCCCCGGCTCGCCGTCCGCCAGGTCGAGGCCGCCGTCGCCAAACGCAGCCAGGACCCGCAGCCCGGCCTCCAGGCGTTGCTCGCCATGCGGCAGGACTGGCCCGACGTCCCCGTCTACGCCGAGGTGCCCCTGACCTGGGGGCTGCTCGCCGCCCTCGACACCCTCGCCGCGGCCCGCGCCGACGGCGTCCCGGTCGCGGCGAAGTTCCGCACCGGCGGACTCGCCGCCGAACTCTTCCCCACCCCCGTCGAACTGGCCGCCGTCGTCTGCGCCTGCCGCGACCGGCGCCTGCCGTTCAAACTCACCGCCGGGCTGCACAACGCGCTGCGGCACACCGACCCGGAGACCGGCTTCACCCACCACGGCTTCCTCAACGTGCTGGCCGGCACCCTCGCCGCCGAGCGGGGCGCCGAGGTCGCCGAGGTCGCCGAACTGCTCGCGGCCACCGATCCGGTGCCGCTGATCGAACCGGCCCGGGCCAGCCGCGCCGCCGACCGGCCGCTGTGGATCGGCTTCGGCTCGTGCAGCATCCTGGAACCGCTGACCGACCTGATCAGGCTCGGCCTGGTGGACGGGGGATTCGAGTGATGAGCTGGGTGGACGGTGCGGCCGGATCGCCGTACGGGGTGCACAACCTGCCGTACGGGGTGTTCCGCCCCGCGGACGGCCGGGCCCGGATCGGCGTACGGATCGCCGACCTCGTGCTCGACCTCGACGGCGCCGAAGCCGCCGAACTGATCCTCGCCGGCGGCGCGCTGCGCGAGCCGGTGCTCAACCAGTTCCTGACCCTCGGTCGTCCGCAGTGGACGGCCGTGCGCAGCCGGATCGTCGAACTGCTCACCGACGACGACCACCGGGCCGCCGTCGAGCCGCTGCTCGTCCCGCTCGCCGAGGTCGAGCTGCTGCTGCCGTTCGCCGTCGGCGACTACGTCGACTTCTACTCCTCCGAACACCACGCGGCCAACGTCGGGCAGATCTTCCGCCCCGGCCAGCCGCCCCTGCTGCCGAACTGGAAACACCTGCCGATCGGCTACCACGGGCGGGCCGGCACGGTGGTGGTCTCCGATACGCCGGTGGTCCGCCCGTCCGGGCAGCGCGGCACCCCCGACGGTCCGGTCTTCGGCCCCAGCCGGCGCCTCGACATCGAGGCCGAGGTCGGCTTCGTGGTGGGCGTACCGACCGAACTCGGCGAACCCGTGCCCGTCGACCGGTTCACCGACCACGTCTTCGGCATCGTGCTGGTCAACGACTGGTCGGCGCGCGACATCCAGGCCTGGGAATACCAGCCGCTCGGGCCGTTCCTCGGCAAGTCCTTCGCCACCTCGGTGTCGGCCTGGGTCACCCCGCTGGAGGCGCTCGCCGACGCCTGGGTACCGGCCCCGGCGCAGGACCCGGCGGTGCTCGACTACCTCGCCGACGCGCCGCACCTCGGGCTCGACCTGCGGCTGACCGTCGACTGGAACGGCACCACGGTCAGCCGGCCACCGTTCGCGACCATGTACTGGACCCCGGCGCAGCAACTCGCCCACCTCACCGTGAACGGGGCGTCGGTGCGCGCCGGCGACCTCTTCGCCTCGGGCACCGTCTCCGGCCCGGACCGGTCGCAGACCGGCTCCTTCCTCGAACTGACCTGGGGCGGCAGCGAGCCGGTGCAGCTCGACGACGGCACGTCACGCACCTTCCTCGAAGACGGCGACAGCGTGACGGTCACCGCGACCGCGCCCGGCCCGAACGGCACGACCGTGGCGCTCGGCGAGGTCCGCGGCACCGTCCGGCCAGCCAGGTGACCGCCGGCCGATCAGGGTGCGCCGGCTGGCACTGATCGGGGAGTCGCCGGCGCGCGGATGCTTCTAATCTTCTCCCTGTCAGCACGACACAGAGGAGACAGCGAAATGGTTGAGTTCATCGAGACCGACGTCGACGGCGACGGCTACGACGACCTGGTCCGGGTCGAGGTCGACGAGCACGGCGGCATCCTGGCCCAGGCCGACACCAACGGCGACGGCCTCGTCGACATCGTCACCTACGACGTGAACGGCGACGGCGTGGCCGAGTACGCCGAGGTCGACACCAACTACGACGGGATCGCCGACGCCAGCTACACCGGTGGCATCGCCGCCGTCTGAACCACGCACCTGACGACCTAGCGCTTGCCTCCGAGGCAGCCCCGCCGAGGGGGGAGGCAAGACCGGGTCGATCTCCGCTGGATAGGGTTCCCGCGGAGGTGCGCAGATGGGGATTCGCCGGTTCGTGTCGAGCGGACCCCGCTGGCTGCGGATCACCGCCGCCACAGCTCTGGCGGCCGGGGTCATCGCCGGCACCGCCGCCATCGCCGTACGGGTCCTCGCCCCGGCCGAGGTGAGCACGACACAGGCCGGGCCGTTCCCGGCGGCCAGCGAGCAGCCCGGTCCCGGCGTCCGGGGCGTACTGACCTCGGCCCCGCTGGTCGTCGCCGGCCAGCTGCGGATCTACGCCGCCACCCGCCAGGTACGCGCCGACGGGCCGGTCGACGCCAAGACCGAACGCAGCCCGTACTGGTCGTACCGCCGGTGGCCGGAACAACTCGTCGGGGTGGTCGTCACCGGCGACACCGTCGTAAGCCGGTGGTCCGACGGCCAACTCGTCGGACTCGACGGCCTGACCGGCGAGGTGCGCTGGCGCACCCCCGGACCCGAGCCGATCGACTCCGGATACACCGGCGGCCGTACCGGCGCCGACATCGTCTACCGGCCGCACGGGCTGCACACCGCGAACCCGCCCGGTGGCACGCCGGTGCTGATCGCCGGCAACTCCACCGAGCTACGCGGCTTCGACGCCGCCACCGGCCGCGAACTCTGGCAGGCCAGGTACGACCGACCCAACTGCCGGGCGACCGGGTTCACCACGACCGGCGGAGCCTTCCTGACCGTCGACGTCTGCGCCACCGAGGAGCCGCCGGTCGAGTTGTACGACGTGACGACCGGCGCGATGACCCGCTGGCAGCCCGAGGAAGCCCGCAAACCGCTCCAGGTGACCGGGGTGAGCTGCGCGGCGGCCGCGTCCGACTGCCCCGCCGTACGGATTCTCAGCGCCGGTGCGCGGCGCGGCTGGTCGACGGCCGGCCCGACGCCGGTGCCGGTGCCCGCCCTCGACCCGCCCACGGCGCTCGTCGCCGGGGACACGGTCGTCGCCCCCGGCGACGACCCCACGACGGTCGTCGCCACCTCGCTGGACGGCGGTGCGCCGCGGTGGAGCCGCGACGTCGACACCACCGCGCCGACCGGGACACCCGCCCCGTCGGGGCCGGCGGTCGCCGGCCTGTCGGTGCCGCCGGTGCGCCTGCTGGCCAGCCAGCCTGGCCGGCTGCACCTGCTGGTCACCGGCGGGCAACTGGTCACCCTCGACCCGGCCACCGGCGCCGAACTGTCCCGCTCGGTGCTCACCGTCGGCATCACCAACCGGCAGAAGACCGACTGGCAACCCGGTCACGTGTACGCCGAAGCCGGCCTGGTCTGCATCGAGCGGCTGCCCCACGAGGGCGACCCGGAGGGCACCGACCCCGGCGGCTTCTTCGTCGTCCAGCCGATGATCCTCGCCGGCACCTGAGCCGGCGCCGGCTCAGGTGCCGGACCGGACGTCGATGCCGGCCGGTCGGGCCGCCAGGCGTCAGAGAGCCGCTTCGGCCGCCGCCAGGAACGCGTCGTTCTCCGCCGGCGTGCCGATCGTGACCCGAACCCCGTCGCCCGGGAACGGCCGTACGATCACCCCGCGTGCCTCGCAGGCCGCCCCGAACGCCGCCGCCCGGTCGCGCAACGGCAGCCAGACGAAGTTGGCCTGGCTGTCCGGCACGTCCGGGACCAGCTTGCGCATCGCCTCGGTGACCCGGTCCCGCTCGGCGACGACCAGCGCGCAGCGGCGGCGTACCTCGTCTTCCTGGCCGAGCGCGGCGAGCGCGGCGGCCTGCGCGACCAGGTTGGTCGAGAACGGGGTGACCACCTTGCGGACGGCGGCGGCGACGGCCGGCTGCCCGACCATGAAGCCGATCCGCAGCCCGGCCAGCCCCCACGCCTTGGACAGGGTACGCAGCACGACCACGTTCGGCCGGTCGGCGTACTCCTCGATGCCGTCCGGCACCTCGGCGTCGGTGACGAACTCGCGGTATGCCTCGTCGAGCACCACCAGCACGTCGTCGCCGACCGCGTCGAGGAACCGGTCCAGCTGCGCCCGGCGCAGGCTGGTGCCGGTCGGGTTGTTGGGGTTGCAGACCAGCACGATCCGGGTCCGGTCGGTCACGGCCGCGGCCATCGCCGCCAGATCGTGACCGTGCCCGGCGTCGTTCGGCACCCGCACGCTGGTCGCGCCGCTGGTCGCCGCGATGATGGGGTACGCCTCGAAGGAACGCCACGAGTAGAGCACCTCGTCGCCGGGCAGGCAGGTCGCGCGCACCAGGTGCTCGCAGAGCGCGACCGAGCCGCAGCCGGTGGCGATCCGGTCCGGGGCGACGCCGTACCGCTCGGCGAGCGCCGCACGCAGCGCGACAACGCCCATGTCCGGATAACGGTGGGCACTGGCGACCGCATCGGTCACCGCCCCGACCACACCGGGCAACGGACCGTACGGCACCTCGTTGCTCGCCAGCTTGATCGCCTCGGGTAGGCCGAGTTCCCGGGCGAGGTCGGCGGGGCTGCGACCGGGTACGTAGTTCGGCAGCGCCTCGAGGTCGGCCCGGGTGAGTCGCTGCGGCTCGGCGGAACGGGGGCTGGTCATGCGGAGCCTCCTGGGGTGTCGGTGCGGTCACCGGCCGGCGGGGACGGGGCGCCGGCCTTCGGCGGGGCGGAACTCTTCGGCACCTGCACCACGACCGTACGCGCCGACTTGTCGTGCAGCGCCTGGCGCAGCGGCCGGTCGAAGAGCAGGAAGGCCGAGTCGACGAGTTGCAGGATGAACCCGACGCAGCAGTACCAGAGCAGGGTCGGCAGGCCCATCCGGATCCAGCGGCGGAACGAACGGCCGAAGCCGATCCGTTCGTCGGCCTCCAACGGCACGACCTTGATGCCGACGATCCGCTTGCCGAGCGTCTGGCCGCTGTTGCCGACCGCCGGCACCTCGTACGCGAACCACAGCGCGGTGGCGAGCAGCAGGATCGTCAGCAGGAGCCCGTCGGCCCGCGCGTCCAGTTGGGGAAGCCCCTCGGTCGAGCGGTCCCCGGCCATGGCCCGGCGCCAGCTCTCGGCGAACAGCGGGGAGAGTTCCTGGATGTACTGCCACACGAACCAGCCGTTGACGACGACGTTGAGCGCGAAGACGGCCCCGATGTCGATCAGCCGGGCGAGCAGGCGGCCGCCGAGCGGGGCCAGTGCCAACCCGTGCGGCCGGGGCGGGGGCTGGGGCGGCTGGAATCCGTACGGCGGGTAACCGTACGGCGGATAGGGCGCACCGGGCATCGGCTGGTGGGGGGCCGCCCCGGGGTGGGCGCCGGGGTGCCAGCCCGGCGGCGGAGGGCCGGCCGGTGGGTGGTGGGGCGGGGGCGCCCCGACGGGACCGGCCGGAGGTCCGGTGACCGGCTGGTTGCCGGCCGGTGCCTGCGGTGCCGGTTCGGCGGCGGCCGGCGGTTCCTCCGGCTCGGGCGGCGGCGGGCCGGCGGGCGGGGTGGCGTCGGCGGGCAGCGGCTTGCCGATCCAGCCCTCGCCGTCCCAGTAACGCTGGGTGGTCGGGTCTGCCGGGTCCTTGTACCACCCAGGATCGACGCTCACGGTGCCACCTCGCTCCGCTCGGCGGCACCGTGTCCGGGACTGAGCCTGATGGTTCGCTCGCTCACGGCCACCTCGCTCCGCTCGGCGGCACCGTGCTTGGCACTGAGCCTGATGGTTCGCTCGCTCACGGCCACCTCGCTCCGCTCGGCGGCACCGTGTCCGGGACTGAGCCTGATGGTTCGCTCGCTCACGGCGCCAGCCGTAGGGTCGTGGCCGTCGCCGATCCGGGGTGTCCGCTGCTCGCTCTCACGCTGGAACCTTAACCATCGGTTCTGTGGGTGCCCCGCCGTGGCCGTGTTCCGGAGCCGTACGGGGCAGGTGAAGCGGGTCGCGGCGCCACCGGCTCGGCCGGATCTATCGCACATAAGGTGCCTTACCCGATCGACACGGACGAATCGCGCTGGCGGAATCTGCGGTCCGGCGTCACTACCGTGTGCCGCATGGCGAACGGGAAGCCGAGGCTGCGGTACTACCTCGTCTTCGCGCTGGCCGTCGTCGTCGCGCTCGCCGCCACCGGGGTGTGGAACCCGTTCCCGACGATGTGGGACTGGGTGAATCGTAGCCAACCACTGTCCAAACCGGACGTCGCCTGGCAGCAGCGGGTCGGTGGCACGCCGAAGAGCGTGACGATAGCCGGCAACGCCGTCGTGGTCGAGCACCGGACCTCCGTCGAGGCGCTCAACCTCTCCTCCGGCGTACGGCTGTGGGACCGCAAGGCGGACTGGAGCGCCGTCGCCGGTGACGCCCGCGATCCCGTGGTCGCGGTCGGCAAACTGCTCATCAAGGGCTACGAGGTGCTCGACCCGGCGACCGGGGCCGTACGGCGCAAGGACACCGAGGCGGTCGCCGTGTGGACGTACCGCAACGCCCTGCTCGACGTGCGCTGCTCGGACCCGAAGGACTGCACGCTGACCGCCTGGGACCCGCGCGGCACCACCCCGCGGTGGTCCACCGACATCCCCGGCGTGGGATTCGTGCTCTTCGCCGACAACCCGGACGTGCTGGGTACCCGCAAGCTCACCGCCGACGGCGTCGACCCCGGCGCCGGCGGCCCCGAGCCCATGCCGGCCCTGATCGGCTTCCCGATCGACGGTCGGGTGCACGTCGTCGACACCGCCACCGGCCGGGTGGTGCAGCGGCTGGAACCGGACCGGCGTGACCGGCTGGTCGTGGTCGGCGGCCGGGTGCTGAAGATAACCGCCCGTTCCGAGGACGGCACCTGCTACTTCAACGTCGAGGCCCACGACCCCAACACAGGGCAGCGGATCTGGCAGCGGGCCGGGATCAACCTGCGTACGGCGGACGGCGCCGGCTGCGTGCAGCGGGAGGATCCGCAGGGCGGGCTCAACGTCATCGTCGGCATCGCCCCGGACGCCCGCGAGACGGTGATCGACGCGTACGACGGGCGCTACCTGTGGGTCGGCACGCAGGGCGAGCGGCTGCGGGCGGTCGACGATCATTACGCCCTGGTCCGCGCCGCCGACGGCAGGTCGGTGACGGGGCACCGGCTGTCGGTCGACGGCCCGCGCTGGGACCGGCCGGTCCACCCGGACGCCGAGATGGCCCTGGCCCGCTTCGCGGCGGTCGTGGTGGACAGCGACCCGGACCGGGTGATCGCCCTGGATCCGGCGACCGGCCGGGAGTTGGTCAACCTCCGTACGACCGCGAAGGTCCTCGCGGTCGGCCCGGCCGGCATGATCATCGGCGAGGGTCGCGACATCGGGTACGTCCCCTTCAACGGCTCCGCGCCCGACCAGCCGGGTGGCGGCGGGCCACCGCCCGGCGGCAACGGCGACCCCGGCGGCAACGGCGACGGCAGCGGGTCGTGCGGCGGCGCCAAGGAGCCGGAGTGTGAATCATCGCAGCCCAAGGACGGGTGACCGGCGTACTTCGGTGACGGCGGACATGCGTGGTGCCGGCGGGTGGGAGCGGACGGCCGCGCTGGCTTAGGCTCTCCGTTCATGAGCAGTGCCGCCGCCTTCTCCTACTCTCCCCTGCTGCCCCTCGGTGCCGACCAGACCGAATACCGGCTGATCACCGACGAGGGCGTCGACGTGGTCAACGGTCCCGGTGGCCGGCGGTTCCTGACCGTCGACCCGGCGGCGCTCACCGCCCTGACCGCCGAGGCGATGCACGACATCGCGCACTTCCTGCGCCCCGCTCACCTGGCCCAGCTCCGGTCGATCATCGACGATCCGGCGGCCTCGCCCAACGACCGGTTCGTCGCCCTCGACCTGCTGCGCAACGCGAACATCGCGGCCGGTGGCGTACTGCCGATGTGCCAGGACACCGGCACCGCGATCGTGATGGGCAAGCGCGGCCGGCACGTGCTCACCGACGGCTCCGACGAGGAGGCCATCGCCCGCGGTGTCTACCAGGCGTACACCCGGCTCAACCTGCGCTACTCGCAGCTCGCCCCGATCACGATGTGGGAGGAGCGCAACACCGGCACCAACCTGCCGGCGCAGATCGAGTTGTACGCCGAGGACCCGGGCGGCCACCCGGACGCCTACAAGTTCCTCTTCATGGCCAAGGGCGGCGGCTCGGCCAACAAGTCCTACCTCTACCAGGAGACCAAGGCGCTGCTGAATCCGACCAGGATGATGCAGTTCCTGGAGGAGAAGCTGCGGCTGATCGGCACCTCGGCCTGCCCGCCCTACCACCTGGCCGTCGTGATCGGTGGTACGTCCGCCGAGCACGCGCTGAAGACCGCGAAGCTCGCCTCGGCGAAGTACCTGGACAACCTGCCGACCGAGGGCTCGATGCTGGCGCACGGCTTCCGTGACGTCGAGCTGGAGGCCGAGGTGCTGGAGCTGACCCGGCAGTTCGGGATCGGTGCCCAGTTCGGCGGGCGCTACTTCTGCCACGACGTACGGGTGGTCCGGCTGCCCCGGCACGGTGCCTCCTGCCCGGTCGCGATCGCGGTGTCCTGCTCCGCCGACCGGCAGGCGGTGGCGAAGATCACCCCGTCCGGGGTCTGGCTGGAGCGGCTGGAGACCGACCCGGCCCGCTTCCTGCCCGACGTGACCGAGGAGACCCTCGGCGGCGACTCCGACGTGGTCCGCGTCGACCTCAACCGGCCGATGGACGAGATCCGGGCCGAACTCTCCCGCTATCCGGTGAAGACCCGGCTCTCGCTGACCGGGCCGCTGGTCGTCGCCCGCGACATCGCCCACGCGAAGATCGCCGAACGGCTGGACGCCGGCGAGCCGATGCCGCAGTACCTGCGCGACCACGCCGTCTACTACGCCGGCCCGGCCAAGACCCCCGAGGGCTACGCGTCGGGTTCGTTCGGCCCGACGACGGCCGGCCGGATGGACGCGTACGTGGAGAAGTTCCAGGCCGCCGGCGGCTCGCAGGTCATGCTCGCCAAGGGCAACCGGTCCGGCCAGGTGACCCGTTCCTGCCACCAGCACGGCGGCTTCTACCTCGGGTCGATCGGCGGCCCGGCGGCCCGGCTGGCCCAGGACTGCATCCGGCACGTGGAGGTGCTGGAGTACCCGGAGCTGGGCATGGAGGCGGTCTGGAAGATCGAGGTCGAGGACTTCCCGGCCTTCATCGTCGTCGACGACAAGGGCAACGACTTCTTCGCCGAGGTGACCAAGCCCGTCCTCACGGTCGGCCGCCGCTGACCCTCACCGCCACCACCCCGCTCCCCGCGATCTTGCAGTTATCTCCTCCTTTTGTCGGTTCTGTCGGGCGATAAGTGCAAGATCGCGGGGATCTCTGCGTGCCGGCGCCGCGCGGGGCAGGATGGAGTACGTGACTTCTCCTGAGGCTGTGGGCTACCGGATCGAACGCGACACGATGGGCGAGGTCCAGGTGCCCGCCGACGCTCTCTGGCGGGCCCAGACCCAGCGCGCGGTGGAGAACTTCCCGATCTCCGGACGCGGGCTGGAATCCGCGCACATCCGCGCCCTCGCCCAGATCAAGGGGGCGGCGGCAGAGGTCAACGCCGAACTCGGGGTGCTCGACCCGGACATCGCCGACGCCGTCGCCACCGCCGCGGCGCACGTGGCCGACGGCGGCTACGACGACCAGTTCCCGATCGACGTCTTCCAGACCGGCTCCGGCACCTCGTCGAACATGAACACCAACGAGGTGATCGCCACCCTCGCCGAGCGTGAACTCGGCCGGAAGGTGCACCCGAACGACCACGTCAACGCGTCGCAGTCGAGCAACGACGTCTTCCCGTCGTCGATCCACCTGGCGGCCACCCAGGCGGTCGTACACGATCTCCTGCCGGCACTGCGGCACCTGCACGCCGCCCTGGCGGCGAAGTCCGGCGAGTTCGCCACCGTCGTCAAGGCCGGCCGTACCCACCTGATGGACGCCACGCCGGTGACCCTCGGTCAGGAGTTCGGCGGGTACGCCACCCAGGTGCGGCTCGGTGTCGAACGGCTGGAGTCCGTCCTGCCGAGGCTCGGCGAACTGCCGCTCGGCGGCACCGCGGTCGGCACCGGCATCAACACGCCGCCCGGGTTCGCCGCGGCGGTCATCGAACGGCTCCGCCAGGAGACCGGACTGCCGCTGACCGAGGCCCGCGACCACTTCGAGGCGCAGGGCGCCCGCGACGCGCTGGTCGAGGCGTCCGGGCAGCTCAAGACCGTCGCGGTCAGCCTCTACAAGATCGTCAACGACATCCGCTGGATGGGTTCCGGCCCCACCGCCGGGCTGCGCGAGCTGCTGATCCCCGACCTCCAGCCGGGTTCGTCGATCATGCCCGGCAAGGTCAACCCGGTGGTGCCCGAGGCGGTCCGGCAGGTCTGCGCCCAGGTGATCGGCAACGACGCCACGGTGTCGTTCGCCGGCACCCAGGGCGACTTCGAACTCAACGTGATGCTCCCGGTGATGGCCCGCAACCTGCTGGAGTCCATCCGCCTCCTGGCCGCCGCCGGTCGCCTGCTCGCCGACCGCTGCGTGGCCGGCCTGGTCGCCGACGAGAAGGTCGCCCGGACGTACGCGGAGAGTTCGCCGTCGATCGTCACCCCCCTCAACCGCCACCTCGGGTACGACGAGGCCGCCTCGATCGCCAAGCAGGCGCTGGCCGAGGGGTTGACCATCCGCGAGGTGGTGATCGAGCGCGGCCACGTCGAGTCGGGCCGGCTCACCGAACGGCAGCTCGACGAGGCGCTCGACGTGTTGCGGATGACCCGTCCCTGAGCCCGGGGCCGCCGTCGGCCTACCCTCGACGATGTGATCTCCACTGTGGTCTTCGACGCCGACGAGACGCTGATCGACCTGCGGCCGGCGGTGACCGGCGGGCTGGTGGCCGTACTCGAGGAGATGTGGCGGCTGACCCCGATGGCGGCGGACGTCACACTCGCCGACCTGGAGTCGGACTGGGGCGCCGTCTTCGGCGAGTTGGCGTCGGCGCCGGTGACCGAGATCCGGCGGGCCGCGCTGGCCCGGTCGTTGGCCCGGGCCGGCCTGGAGACGGAACTCGACCGGCTGGCCGAGCTGTTCTTCGCCCGGCGCTTCGAGCTGACCCGCCCGTTCCCGGACGCGCTGCCGGCGCTGCGGTGGCTGCGGGAGACGTACACGCTGGGGTTCGCCACCAACGGCAACAGCCGGGCGGAGCGGTGCGGGCTGTCCGGCGAGTTCGCGTTCGAGATCTACGCCCATGTCGGCGGGGTGCCGAAGAAGCCGGACCCGGCCTTCTACGCGACCGTGGTGTCGGCGGCCGCGGTCGATCCGGCGGCGGTGGTCTACGTCGGCGACTCGCCGGAACACGATGTGACCGGCGCCCAGGCGGCCGGGCTGCGCGCGATCTGGCTCAACCGCTCCGGCGCCCCGGTGCCGGCCGGTCTACGCCCGGACGGCCAGGTCCGGTCACTCGCCGAGTTGCCCGCCGCGATCGCCGCCCTGCCAGCCCGACCCTCGACGCGACCCCGGCCGGACGCCCAGCCGCCAAGATCCGCGTGATCAGGGATTGAGTCTGGCGTGTCGTCGGTGCGCCGGCATGCAAAGTCCCTGATCACACGGATCTTGAGGGTGCTTCAGCCGAGGGCGGTGGCGATCGCGGTGGCGGCGGCGGTCACCTGCGTGCCGACCGATTCGATGTCCAGGGCGGCGAGCGCCACCACGCCTACGCTCGCGGCCAGACCCTCGACGCCGGGGACCGGGGCGGCCACGCCGTACGCCCCGGGTTGCAGCTCGCCGACGGTGGCGACCGGGCCGAGGTCGCCGAGCCGGCCGGCGAGGATCGCCCGGCCCGCCGCGCCCCGGTCGAGCGGATGCCGCGACCCGGCCCGGTAGGCGACGTGGAACGCGGTCCAGCTCGGCTCGACGACCGCCAGCGCGACTCCCTCGTCACCCTCGGCCACGGTCAGGTGGGCGGTCGCGCCGACCTGCTCGGCCAGCCGGCGCAGTGCCGGCAGGGCGGCGTCGGCGAGCAGCGGCTGCGCCCGGCGGGCGAGTTGCAGCACCCCCACCCCGAGCCGGAGCCGGCCGGCCGTGTCGCGGCGGACCAGGCCGTGCTGGACCAGCGCGGTGACCAGCCGGTAGACGACCGTACGGCCGACACCGAGCCGGGCCGCGGCCTCGGTGACGGTCAGCCCGGCGGGTGCGTCGGCGACCAGTTGCAGCAGTCGTAGCCCCCGGTCGAGGGTCTGTGCCGTCTCACCCGGGCGGGGCGCGCTCTCCACGACCGAGACCCTACGCGCGGAGCGGGTCGGCCGGCGCCACGCCGGCCCCTGCCGGCCGCCAAGATCGGATAAGGTGGATCAGAGGTATGTCCGGACGCCGCCGGGAAGGCCGCTGCGGCTACCCTTGTACGGTGACGCTACGCCTTTACGACACCGCGACCCGATCGGTGCGGGACTTCGTCCCGCGCGAGAGCGGCAAGGTGGGCGTCTACCTCTGTGGGCTGACCGTGCAGGCCCCGCCGCACATCGGCCACCTCCGTTCCGGCGTCAACTACGACGTGCTCCGGCGCTGGTTCCTGCGCAACGGCTACGAGGTGACCTTCGTCCGCAACATCACCGACATCGACGACAAGATCCTCGACAAGGCGTGCGAACAGGACCGGCCGTTCTGGTCGATCTCGTACGCCAACGAGCTGATCCTCTCGGCCGCCTACCGCAGCCTCAACGTGCTGCCGCCGACTTACGAGCCACGGGCCACCGGGCACGTGCCGGAGATGCACGAGCTGATCGCCCGGCTGATCGCCGACGGGCACGCTTACCCGGCGCTGGACGGCTCCGGCGACGTCTACTTCGACGTCAGCTCCTACCCCGCGTACGGGGAACTGTCCGGGCAGCAGCCGGACGCGATGCGGGCGGCCGAGGACGCGCCCGGGTTCGCCAAGCGCGACCCGCGCGACTTCGCGCTGTGGAAGGGGCACAAGCCCAGCGAACCGGCGGACGCCTCCTGGCCGTCGCCGTGGGGCCGGGGTCGGCCCGGCTGGCACATCGAGTGCTCCGCGATGTGCTGGCGCTACCTGGGCACCGAGTTCGACATCCACGGCGGCGGGCTCGACCTGACCTTCCCGCACCACGAGAACGAGGTCGCCCAGTCCAGGGCCGCCGGCTTCGGGTTCGCCCGCTACTGGGTGCACCACGGCCTGCTCAACCTCGGCCCGGCCAAGATGAGCAAGTCCCTGGGCAACGTCATCGACCTGGCCCACGTCACCGCGATCGGGGTCCGCCCGGTCGAGCTGCGCTACTACCTCGTGTCCCCGCACTACCGGTCCCGGATCGACTACTCCGACGAGGCGCTGCGCGAGGCGGCGGTCGCCTACCGGCGGATCGAGGGCTTCGTGCAGCGGGCCGTGGAACGCGTCGGCCGCATCGGTGCGGGTGCGGTGCCGGCGGCGTTCGCCGCCGCGATGGACGACGACCTCAACACCTCGGCGGCGACGGCGGTGCTGCACGACGCGCTGCGCGACGGCAACACGGCGCTGGCGGACGGCGACGACGACGCCACCCGCGTCGCGCTGGCCACGGTACGGGCCATGCTCGACATCCTCGGCGTCGACCCGCTCGACCCGGGAAACATCGGCGGTGAGCGGGGCGGCGACCTGAGAGGGGTCGTCGACTCGCTGGTCGCGCTGGCCCTGGAGCAACGCGCCCAGGCCCGGCAACGGAAGGACTGGGCCGCCGCCGACGCGGTGCGCGACCAGCTCAAGCACGCCGGAGTCGTGGTGGAGGACACCCCACACGGCCCGCGTTGGACCATTGGAGAACAGGACTGATGGCTGGCAACTCGCAACGCCGTGGGCGTCGGGTGACCCCGAAGAAGGGCGCCACGATCGGCTCGGGCGGCAAGAACCGCGCGGGTCTGGCCGGCAAGGGCAAGACCCTCCCGGCCGACGAGCGTCCGTGGCACAAGGCGTACTCGGGCACCGAGAAGCTGCCCCAGCGCACCGCCTGGAAGCAGGACAAGGAGCGGCGGGCGGCGGCCGAGGAGGGCCGGGCGCCCAAGATCGGCACACCGGGCTCGAAGGACACCACCTGGGGCGTCGGCCAGCGGGGCGCCGGCAAGCCGGCCCGCGCGGCCGCCGGCAAGGCGGGTGGCCGCGCCGGTTCCCGGACTCCGACCCGCAGCGGGCCACGGGTGGCGCCCGGCCGCAAGTCGATGCCGGCGAAGGACGCCCCCGAACTGCTCGTCGGGCGTAACCCGGTCGTGGAGGCGCTGCGCACGCACGTCCCGGCGACCGCGCTGTACGTCGCACACGGCATCGACATCGACGACCGGGTCAACGAACTGGTCCGGACCGCCGCCGACCGGGGCATCGCGATCCTGGAGGTCAGCCGGCCCGAACTGGACCGGATGACCGGCGGCGTGCTCCACCAGGGCGTCGGCCTGCAGGTGCCGCCGTTCGCGTACGAGATCTTCGAGGACCTGCTCGCGGCGTCGGTCGAGCACACCGCGCCGCTGCTCGTCGCGCTCGACGGGGTCACCGACCCGCGCAACCTCGGTGCGGTGATCCGCTCGGCGGCCGCCTTCGGCGCGCAGGGCGTCTTCATGCCCGAACGCCGCGCGGCCGGTATCACCGCCACCGCCTGGCGCACCAGCGCCGGCGCCGCCGCCCGGGTCCCGGTGAGCCAGGTGACCAACCTGACCCGGGCCGTCAAAGCCTGCCAGCAGGCCGGCTTCATGGTGGTCGGGCTCGACGCCGACGGCGAGACCGGGCTCTACGACCTGGAGGCCGCGGTCGGACCGCTGGTGGTGGTCGTCGGCTCCGAGGGGCGCGGGCTGTCCCGGCTGGTCGGCGAAACCTGCGACCTGCGGGTGAGCATCCCGATGGTGTCGGAGATCGAGTCGCTCAACGCCTCGGTGGCCGCCGCCGTGTCGCTGGCCGAGATCGCCCGGCGGCGCCGGGAGTCCTGACCCGCGGAGCCACTGCCACGGGCCGTGCGGCCCCGGACCGGTTTCGGGGCGGCGCGGCCCCCGTAACATGCAGGGCCGGGCATCCCCTCGCCCCGGAGGAGTCGGCAGATGGCAGACCAGGACGGCTACGCGCTCGGCGTCGACCTCGGCACGTCGAACACCGTCGCCGTGCTGCGCTGGCCGGACGGCCGTACCCGCCCGCTGCTGTTCGACGGCCAGCCGGTCATGCCGTCCGGGGTCTTCCTCGACGAGTCCGGCCGGTTCCACGTCGGCCGGGACGCGCAGCGGCTCGCCCAGGCCGACCCGGCCCGCTACGAGCCCAACCCGAAGCGGCGGATCGACGAGGCCGGGGCGCTGCTCGGCGACCGCGAGGTGGCCACCGTCGACCTGCTCGGCGCGCTGCTCGGCGCCGTCGCCCGGGCCGCGGTCGAAGCCGTCGGCTTCCTGCCGCCGGCGGTGGTGACATACCCGGCGGCGTGGGGCGCCCGCCGCCGGGAGGTGCTCGCCACCGCGGTCGGCCGCGCCGGCTGGCCGCCCGTCGATCCGGCCACCGTCGCCAGCGGCGAGGTCCGCCAGGGCACCGGCACCATCCTGCTCCCCGAACCGGTCGCCGCCGCCCGCTACTTCGCCGACGTACTGCGCCGGCCGGTGCCGGTCGGCAAGGCGATCGCGGTGTTCGACTTCGGTGGCGGCACCCTCGACATCGCCGTGGTCCGCAACGAGGGCACGGACGGCGGGGGCCGGCCCCGGTTTGTGGTCGTCGGCTCCGGTGGCGTCGCCGAGCTGGGCGGTCTCGACCTCGACTCCGCCCTCGTCGACCACCTCGGCCAGCTGCTGAACACCGCCGACCCGGGAGCGTGGCAGCAACTCGCCCGGCCGGCCACCCCGGCCCAGTCGCGCAACCGCCGCCAGTTCTGGGACGACGTACGCGGCGCCAAGGAGATGCTGTCGCGCAGCACGGTCGCCCCCGTTCCGGTCCCCGGCGTCGACCAGGCCGTCCACCTGACCCGTGACGAACTGGAGCGGCTGGCCACCCCGCTGCTGCGACGCGGGGTCATGGAGGCGGGCACCGTCATCACGAACTGCCGGATGACCAGCGACGAACTCGCGGGGCTGTTCCTGGTGGGCGGCTCGTCGCGGGTGCCGCTCGTCGCCCGGCTCCTGCACTCCGAACTGGGCATCGCGCCGACGGTGCTGGAGCAGCCCGAGCTGCCGGTGGCCGAGGGGGCCCTGGCCGAACTCGTCGCGCCGGCCCCGTCGCCGGCGACCGTCGCCGGGCCGGTCGGTCCGCTGGGCGCCGGAAACCTGGCGGCCGGCGGACTCGCCGCCGGCGGCCCGGTGGTCGCCGGCCTCGGTTCCGGTCCGGCCGCTTCCGGTCCGTTCGCTCCTGGTCCGGCCGCTCCCGGTCCGGGCCTGCCGGGGCCCGGCGTGGCCGGTCCGGGCGTTCCCGGCGCCCCGCCGGCCGGTGCCGGTGCCCATGGCGGGCCGGCCGGCGCCGGTACGGTGCCGGGCGGTGCCGGTGTCGGGCCGGCCGGCGCGGTGGTGCCGTCGCCGTCCGGGCCGCCGGTCACCTCCGCCCCGCCGTACCAGTCGGGCACCACCTACCAGGCCGGAACGTACGCGTCGAATGCCGCCGGTTCGCCCGCCGCACCGCCGGTCAGCCCCGGCCCGGCGCCGGGGGCCGGAGTCGCGTCCGTGCCGCCGTACCGGCCGGATTCCTCCTCCGGGCCGCCGTACCAGCAGGGGGTGGCCTCCGCGCCGCCGTACCGGTCCGAGGCCCCGTACGGCCAGGGCGGGCCGGCGGCGCCCGGCCAGCCGTACCCGTCGGGTGGTCCGGTCGGGTATCCGGTCTCCCCGGCGAGCCGGCCGGCACCGCAACCCGCCGCCCCGGTGTCCGCGGCGCCGTCCGCTTCCCGCTACGGCGGCCCGCCCCCGCGTCCGACCGAGCCGGACCGGGAACCGGTGGACGTCCACGGGTGGCGGCACCGGCGGTCGTGGTGGATGGGTGCCGGCGCCGCGGTCGCGGTCGTGGCGGTCGTGGCCGCCGCCTACCTCTACTTCACCGGCAACCGCTACGCCGACATCGAGTTCAAGACCTTCGCCGACGTCGGGACGGTCAAGGCCGGTGACACCCGGCCCTCACGCGTCTTCACCCGGGTCGTCGGGAACCGGGCGTACGCCGCCTACGAGCGGGAGGACAACCGGCTGGAGATCGTGGCCGTCGACATCACCACCGCCAAGGAGGTCTGGCGCCGGCAGACCACCGAGACGTCCGACGACTGGGCCGGCATCAGCGCGCTGCCCGACGGTGTCATCGCGTACGCCGACCGGATCAGCGACTCCGAGCCGCGCGCCATGGTCGTCTACGACGACGACGGCGACAAGCTGTGGACCCACCAGGTCCGGGGGAACGACTGGGTGTTCGTCTTCGACGGGGCGGCCGTGGTCATCGACCGGACCGGCAACCGGGTCGTCGGTCTCGACCGGCGGTCCGGTACGCAGAAGTGGTCCCACGACAACCCGCGGGACCAGTACGACAACGCGGCGACCGCCGTCTACCCGGTGACCACGGAGAAGGACATCTCCGGCCCGGCCATGGTCGACGGCAGCGCGCTCGCCCCGGATCTCGGCGACGACCAGCGGATCGTGCAGGTCGGCGCGGACCGCAGCGTCCGGGTGATCGACGTGAAGAGCGGCGAGATCGTCAAGAGCCGGCCGAACGTGGCCGACCCCGACGACACGGTCCTGGCGTACGGGAACCGGCTCTTCGTCGGCGCCAGCGAGAGCGGATACCGGATCGCCGCGTACGACCTGGAGAGCCTCGGTGAACCGTCGATCGTCTACACCGCGGCCGACGCGCAGGGGCGGCTCGACGCCATGGTGCCCTGCGGTGACGGGCGGATCTGCCTGCTGGAGACGTCGTCCCTGGACCGGAAGACCACCCACCTGGTGGCGGTGAACACCGAGAAGGACGGAGAGATCTGGCGCAAGCCGTCCCCCGACGCCCAACTCGTCGTGCCGGTGGGCGACCACGTCATCACCCGGACCCAGAGCAACTCGGAGTCGAAGGTCTTCGACGCCGACGGTGACGAGTTGGTCAGCCAGGAGGGGGTCGCGGTCCGGCTCGACGCGGCCAACGTACTGCTCTTCAGCGAGGACCTGGCCACCTACTCGGCCAGCCCGAGCGTCGCGGGGCTGCCGGTACGCGCCGGCGAGCCGGTCCAACTCGGTCAGCTCAAGGACGTCTGGCCGGCGAGTTGTTCGTGGAACACCGCCCAGATCATCTGCGGGACCGACGAGGGATTCGTGGTGAGGCGCTTCACCCCGGAGTGAGGCCGGCCGCGCGGCCTCGGTGTTCCTTGTCGATCTGAGCGAAAACCACCTCTCCCAGGCTGGGAAAGGTGGTTTTCGCTCAGATCACGATGCTGTTCGCCGCTGGCAATGCGGCGAGGTCGGCGTCAGCCGGCCTTGGCCGGGTGCCGGCGTTCGGTACGCCGGACCACGGCGTGCAGGGCCAGTAGCGCGTATCCGCCGAGGATCGGGATGACCGCCGGCAGGATCATGACGCCGAGGACCGCCACCAGCGCGGCGACGCCCGCGGTGGCGAGCAGCAGGCCGGGATGCGCCCCGGCGGTCAGCGCGGCGGCGCGGGTGGCGGCCAGCCAGTCCCGGCCGCCCCGCCGCCCCACCTCGACCAGGGTGAGTCCGGCGAGCCCGGCACCGGCCACGGCCAGTACGACGGTCAGCACGACCAGCGGGGCACCGCCCGGTACGACGCCCCGGTGCAGCGCCAGCAGGTTGACCCCGAGCAGCGCGGTGACGGCGAGCAGGGCGAGGGTGGCCACCGCACCGGGCAGAAGCGCGCGGGCGAACCGGTGCAGGGTCGGCCGCAGCCCGGGCCAACTGTCCGTCTCGATCCAGTCGTGGACGGCGGCGCTCGCGGTCGCCACCGCACCGCCCGCCGTCACCACCCCGAGCGACCCGATGGCCGCGAGGATCCCGACCAGGGCCAGGTCGCTGGCGTTGCGCAGGGTGTCCCGCCAGTCCCGCCGCGGCGCTGCGGCATCGGCTTCCTCCGGCCACCGGCCGACGACCGGATCGGCTGCCGTGCCGTCCGGCGCACCCGGACGGTCGACCATCCCCCGACGAGACACCCGCCCGGACGTCATGACCAGGCACCCGCCCCGTCATCGACCCCCGACCAGCGACCAGCACCGCTGCCACCCGACGAGGCACCTGGACCGGAGTCCAACCATGACCGGCTTGCGCAACCACCGACTGGCACGCCGTGACCCTCCGGTTTCACCCTTTGAGCCCGCTCGTGTTGATCCCCTCGACGAGCATCCGCTGGAATGCGACGAAGAAGAGGAAGACCGGCAGCAGGGACAGCACCGACATGGCGAACATCGGGCCGACCGCGCTCTGGCTGGTCGAGTCGATGAACAGGGTCAGCGCGACCGGCACCGTGTAGTCGTCGAGGTCGGACAGGTAGACGAGCTGCCGGAAGAAGTCGTTCCAGGTCCAGATGAACGAGAAGATCGCCGTGGTGACCAGCGCCGGCCTGCTCAGCGGCAGGATGACGTGGTAGAAGACGCCGTACGAGCTGGCGCCGTCGATCTTGGCGGCCTCGTCGAGTTCGCGCGGGATGCCCCGCATGAACTGGACCATGAGGAAGACGAAGAACGCCTCGGTGGCCAGGAACTGGGGTACGACCAGTGGCAGGTAGGGCCAAGGGCCGCCGACCATGTCGAAGGTGCGGAACAGGATGTACTGCGGCACGATCAGCACGTGACCGGGGAGCAGCAGCGTCCCGATCATGATGGCGAACCAGATGCCGCGGAACTTGAACCGCAGCCGGGCGAAGGCGTACGCGGCGAGCAGGCAGGAGACCGCGTTGCCGATGACGGTCAGCAGGCTGACCAGGGCGCTGTTGAAGAAGAACCGGCCGAAGTTGACGTCGAAGTTGGTCCACCCGTTGGTGTAGTTGCCCGGGGTGAACCGTTCCGGCAGGAGGCCGATGTTGTTGACGATCTCTTCCTGCGACTTGAACGACGTCCCGATCATCCAGATGAGCGGGTAGAGGACGACGGCCAGGATCGCGATCAGCATGAGCAGGCGCAGCGCCTGCCGGCCGCCGCCGGACCGGCGGGTGGCGGCGATTGCCGGTGTCTGGGTGACCATCAGTGGTCCTCCCCGTCGGAGTAGTGCACCCAGAACCGCCCGGTGCTGAAGAGCACGATCGTGATGGCGGCGATGGCGAGCAGGAAGACCCAGGCCATGGCGGATGCGTAGCCCATTTCCAGCTCGGTGAAGCCGGTGATGTAGAGGTTCAGCGTGTACATCAGTGTGGAGTCGACCGGGCCGCCGGTGCCGTTGCTGAGTACGAACGCGGCGGTGAAGCCCTGGAATCCGTTGATCGTCTCCAGCACCAGGTTGAAGAAGATGACCGGTGACAGCATCGGCAGGGTGATGTTGAGGAACTGGCGTACCGGCCCGGCGCCGTCGACGGAGGCGGCTTCGTAGAGTTCGGTCGGCACCTGCTTGAGGCCGGCCAGGAAGATCACCATCGGGGCGCCGAACTGCCAGATGGCCAGCACCATGAGGGTTTCCAGGGCCCAGTCGGGGTCGTTGACCCAGGGTTTGCCCTCGATGCCGAAGATGCTCAGGAACGAGTTGAACGCCCCGTCGCGGTTGAACATGTTGACCCAGACGATGGCCAGCGCGACGCTGCCGCCGAGCAGCGACGGCAGGTAGAACAGGCCGCGGAACAGCCCGACGCCGCGCCAGGCGCGGTTGAGCAGCAGGGCGACGGCGAGGGCCGCGGCCAGCTTGAGCGGTACGGCGATCAGGGCGAACGACAGCGTCACCTGTACGGCGTGCCAGTACGACGGGTCGGCGGTGAACATCCGCTCGTAGTTGGCGAAGCCGACCCATTCGAGTTCGGACCAACTGCTGAGGATGTCGTAGTTGGTGAAGCTGAGGTAGAGCGAAAGCAGCATGGGGATCGCCGTGATGGCCATCAGTCCGATGAGCCAGGGCGACAGGAAGACGTACCCGGCCAGACCTTCGCGCCGCCGGACCCGTCCGGACCCCCGCTTAGCGGAGGTCCGGACCGGGTCCTTGGTGCGCGAGGTCGGTTGGGGCGCCGTGGTCAACGCCACGAGTCGACTCCTCTCCGATCTCGTGACGGGCTATACGATCGCGGACTTGCAGGCGGTCAGGAACGCGGCGGCGGCCTGGGCCGGCGTCTGCCGGCCGTACTGGGCCTCCTCGGCCGACTTGATCAGCTCGGCCCGGACCTTGCTGTGGCCCTTGAGCGGCACCTGCGGGGACGGGCCGAACTTCGTGGCCAGGTCGGTCTCGACCTGGATCGAGGTCTTCATGGCCTGGTCGGTGACGGCGTCGCTGACGGTCTTGCGTACGTCGAGGTTGGACGGCAGGCCCCGGTCGGTGCCGAGGATCTTGCCGGCTTCGGGGTCGTTGGACAGGAAGTTGAGTACGTCGACCGCGACGTCCTTGTGCTTGGTGCCGCGGAAGACCGACCAGTACATCGAGGCCCGGGCCCACTGCGCGCTCGGGTCGCCGGGGTAGGCCATGACGCCGAGTTCGTCCTTGGTGTTCTTCTTCAGCTCCGGCAGCTGGTTGACCCACACGAACGAGGTGGCGGCCTTGCCGGTGACGACGAGCTGCTTGGTGATGTCGGTGGCGTTGCCCTCGTGGATCACGTCGGCGGTCGGGGTGGCACCGCGGTCGCGGGCGCCCTTCCACAGCTCGAACCAGCGGGTCACGTCGGACTCGTCGAAGCCGAGGTCCTTGCCCTTGTAGAGGTCCTTGCCCTGCTGGCGCAGCCACACCCAGAACGCCTTGTAGTCGGCGCTCGGGTCCATGGTCCCGGGGGTTCCGGTGGTCTTGCTGACCTGCTCGGCCCAGGTGATGAAGTCTTCCCAGCTCATGCCGGTGGTCGGCTCGGGCAGGTTGTGCTTCTGCAGCAGCGTCTTGTTGTAGACCAGGCCCTGGGTGTTCTCGCCGGAGGCGATACCGGCGAGCTTGCCGTCGACGACGCCGTACTGCCAGAGGCTCTCCGGGAACTTGGTGACGTCGAGCTTGTTGTCGTCCTTGTACGAGGTCAGGTCGAGCGTGGTGTTGCGCGACGCGTACTCGGTCAGGAAGTTGTCGTCGATCTGGAAGATGTCGGGGGCGTCGCCGCCGGCGGTGAGGGTGGCGAGCTTGTCGAAGTAGCCCTGGTTGGCCTGCCAGGTCTTCTTGAAGGTGACGTTGGGGTGCTTCTGGGTGTAGAGGGCGAGCGCCTGCTCGGTGAGGTTGGCGCGTGCCTCACCGCCCCACCAGAAGATCGACAGTTCGACCGGGGCGTTGGGGTCGGTGCTCGCTTCGTTGTCCTCGCCACCGCAGGCCGCGGCGCCGAGGACCAGGGGCAGTGCGACGACCGCCGCGACCAGGGCACGTAGCCTACGGCCACGACGGAAAGGGGTACGGTGGTCGCGCGGGGCGTCCGCCGTCGGGGATGAAGCGGGGTGCATTTGCGCTCACTCCTTGGCGTTAGGAGGCGACTCCTTCGAGGGCGGCTGTCGCCGTGCTGCCCGGGCCCGCAGGGCAATGCGGGCCCGGGCTCGTTGAGTCGCGAATGACCAGTTCGGTCTGCAGCGTTACCTGTGCGGTGGTGCGACGGTCGTCTCCGTGCTGTAGCAGCATGTCGACGGCCGTCCGGCCGGCGGCCGCGGTTGGGGTGGCCACCGTCGTCAATTTGGGGCGGGTGAGCCGGCTCAGCGAGATGTCGTCGATGCCGACCACGCTGATGTCTTTCGGCACCCCGATCCCGAGCGCGTCGAGCCCCTCGATGAGGCCGATCGCCATCAGGTCGTTGTAGGCCAGTACGGCGGTGACCTCGGCGCGGCGGACCTGGTCCGCCATGCTCTGACCGCCGTCTTCGGTTGGTGGGTTGGGGCCGAGCACCGTGAGGGTGGCGTCGGCGGCACGGGCCGCCGCGCCGGCAGCGCGGCGGATCTCACGACTGGTCCACGAGCCGCGCGGACCGCTGAGCAGGGCGATCTCACGGTGGCCGAGGCCGGTCAGGTGTTCGATGGCCAGGCGGGCGCCCTGGCCGACGTCCATCACGACCGCGGGTAGGCCGGTGACCTGCCGGTTGATGACGACGAGCGGCACCTCCCGGCTGAGTTGCTCGATCAGGCTGTTGCTCATCCGGGGGCTGCACAGCAGGACCCCGTCGACCTGCTTGGCGAGCGCGTGGACCAGCTCCTCCTCGACCGACGGGTCTTCGTTCGTGTCGGTCACGAAGATGTGGTAGTCCCGGTGTCGGGCCTGGCTCTCCGCCGCCTTGATCAGGGGCGGGAAGAACGGGTTGGCGATGTCGGCGACCATCAGGCCGATGTTGTGGGTACGGCCGGTGATCAGTGCACGGGCGGCTTTGTTGGGGCGGTAACCGAGGTGCTCGGCGCAGGCCAACACGCGACCACGGGTCTCCGGGTTGACCAGGTGCGGGGCCGAGAACGTGCGGGAGACGGTGGAGATGTGCACCCCGCAGGCCCGGGCTACGTCCCGAATGGTGGCAGGCACGTGAATCCCTTTCGCACTGTGGCTGTCGTCACTTCGGTGCGCCAATTAATGCAAACGGTTGCTCGGGTGTCAACGCCTGGATTACCGGATCATTGCGGCGAGGTTCCCGATCGGCGTCCTGAACGGTAGCTAACTAGGACAATCAGGGCGACTTTGCCGTCGAGCGTTGACGATCCTTCGGTTACATGGTTATTTCTGCTGCAAACGTTTGCAGTTACGGAGGCGGTGCGGAATGTCAGGCGAACCCGGTCGACGGCAGCGTTACGCCCTGGTCGGAGCTGGTGCGCGGGCGGAGATGTTCGTCCGCTCCCTGGTCCTCGACCACGGCGCGACCGCCGAACTGGTCGCGCTGGCCGACGTCAACCAGACCCGGATGGACGCCCACAACGCCTGGCTTCGCGAGCTGGCCGCACCGGCCGTGCCGACGTACCGGGCGGCCGACTTCGGCGCCATGCTGGACAAGGAACGCGTCGACACGGTGCTCGTGACCAGCGTCGACAGCACCCACGACGAATACATCGTCGGCGCGCTGCGGGCCGGCTGCCGGGTGATCACCGAGAAGCCGATGACCGTCGACGTGACCCGCTGCCAGCGGATCCTCGACGCAGTGGAGGCGACCGGCGGCTCGGTGGCGGTCGCCTTCAACTACCGCTACAACCCGTTGCACGAGAAGGTGCGCGAAATCATCGCCGCCGGCGAGATCGGCGAGATCGGCTCGGTCCACTTCGAGTGGCTGCTCGACGTACGGCACGGCGCGGACTACTTCCGCCGCTGGCACCGCGACAAGGCCAACTCCGGCGGGCTGATGGTGCACAAGGCCAGCCACCACTTCGACCTGGTCAACTGGTGGCTGGACGCGGTGCCGGTCGAGGTCTACGCCGCCGGGCGGTTGTTCTTCTACGGCTCCGACGCCGGGCACCGGCACGGCTACGCCCGCGACTACGACCGGGTGCACGGCTCACCGGCGGCCACCGACGACCCGTTCGCGATGCACCTCGCACAGCACCCCCGGCTGCGCGCGCTCTACCTCGACGCCGAGACCGAGGACGGCTACCACCGCGACCGCAACGTCTTCGCGCCCGGCGTGACGATCGAGGACGACATGGCGGTCCTCACCCGCTACTCCACCGGCGCGACCCTGACCTACCACCTCACCGCGTACGCGCCCTGGGAGGGCTACCGGGTGATGTTCAACGGCAGCCGCGGCCGCCTCGAACTCGAGGTCGTGGAGAGCGACCACGTCAGCCCGCAGAGTGCCGGCGCGCTCAAGGGTGCCGCGTTGCACGGCACCGAGGCCGCCGCCGAGTCCGGCGCGGTCAGCCTGACCGTACGGCCGTTCTGGACCAGGCCCCGGGAGGTGCCGGTGCCCGGCTACCGCCGCGAGGGCCACGGCGGCGCCGACGCCCGGATGACCGGGGTGCTCTTCGGCGGCGCGGCCGACCCGATGACCCGGGGCGCCACCGCCCGTGACGGGGCCCTCGCCCTGCTCACCGGCCTGGCCGCGAACCGCTCCTTCGAAACCGGGCAGCCGGTGCGGGTCGCCGACCTGCTGTCCGTGACCTGAGTGCCGGCCGGCCGAGCCGGCCGCGCCCCGTGACCTGACTGCCGGCCGGCCGAGCCGGCCGCCCCGTGACCTGATCCCGACCATGCACTTGCGAGGAGACCGCAACGTGTCGCCGACACCCAGATCCGACATCCTTTTCCCGGCCGAGCCCACCCAGCGGGCCCTCGCCCGGGAGCTGTACGCGCTGGCCAAGGACCAGCCGATCATCTCCCCGCACGGGCATGTCGACCCGCTGATCCTCGCCGACGACGCGCCGTTCCCCGACCCGGCCCGGCTGATCATCGTGCCGGACCACTACGTCACCCGGATGCTGCTCAGCCAGGGGGTCCCGCCGGCCGAGTTGGGCGTACCGACCGTCGACGGCCGGCCGGTGGAGACCGACGGCCGCACCATCTGGCGGCGGTTCGCCGCGCACTGGCACCTCTTCCGTGGCACCCCCTCCCGGCTGTGGCTGGAGCGGACCTTCGCCGAGGTCTTCGGCGTCGAGACCGCCCTGGGCCCGCAGACCGCCGACGAGGTGTACGACACCATCGCCGCCCGGCTCGCCGAACCCGAGTTCCGGCCCCGGGCGCTTTTCGAACGCTTCAACATCGAGGTGCTGGCCACCACCGAGTCGCCGCTGGACGACCTGGGCCGGCACGCCAAGCTCGCCGCCGACGGCTGGGGCGGCCCGGGCGGCCGGGTGATCACCACGTTCCGTCCCGACAACGTGGTCGACATGGAGTTCGAGGGCTGGGCCGACAACGTGGCCCGGCTCGGTGAGATCACCGGAGCCGACACCGGCACCTACCGCGGCTACCTCGCCGCCCTGCGCGACCGCCGGCAGGCGTTCATCGCCGCCGGGGCCACCTCGTCCGACCACGGCCACCCGACCGCGCTGACCCTGGCCCTGTCCGAGGCCGAGGCGACCGCACTCTTCGAGCGGGGCCTGCGCGGTACGGCCGACGCGGCCGACGCCGAGGCGTTCCGCGCCCACATGCTGCTGGAGTTCGCCCGGATGTCCATCGAGGACGGACTGGTGATGCAGCTGCACCCGGGATCGGTCCGCAACCACAACCGCTGGCTGTACGAGACGCACGGGCGCGACGTCGGCGGCGACATCCCGCAGGCGACGGAGTACCTGCACGCGCTGACCCCGCTGCTGGACGCGTACGGCAACGACCCGCGGCTGCGGGTGGTCGTCTACACCCTGGACGAGTACACCTTCAGCCGCGAACTCGCCCCGCTGGCCGGTGGCTACGCCGCCCTCTACCTGGGTGCCCCGTGGTGGTTCCTGGACTCGCCGGAGGTGCTGCGCCGCTTCCGCGAGTCGGTCACCGAGACCGCGGGCTTCTACAACACGGCCGGCTTCGTCGACGACACCCGGGCGTTCTGTTCCATCCCGGTACGCCACGACGTGGCCCGCCGCATCGACGCGGGCTTCCTCGCCCGGCTCGTCGCCGAGGAACGGCTGCCGCTTTCCGAGGCGGCCGAGACCATCGTCGACTTGGCGTACCGGCTGCCGAAGAAGATCTTCAAGATCGGGGAGAGGTTATGAGCGGCACGGTCACCATCACCGGCGTCGACGTACACGACGTGCGGTTTCCCACCGCGGCGGCCGGCGACGGCTCGGACGCGATCAACCGCGGTGACTACTCGGCGACCTACGTCGAACTGCGCACCGACGCCCCGGACGGGGTCTTCGGCGCCGGGTTCACGTTCACCAACGGCCGGGGCAACGAGATCACCTGCGCGGCCATCCGGGCCCTGTCGCACCACGTCGTGGGGCGTACGGTCGGCGAGATCTTCGCCGAGCCGGTGACGTTCTGGCGGTCGCTCACCGCCGACGTGCAGCTGCGCTGGCTCGGCCCGGAGAAGGGCGTCATCCACATGTCGGCCGGCGCGCTGGTCAACGCCGTGTGGGACCTGCGGGCCAAGCTGGAGGGCAAGCCGCTGTGGCGGCTGCTCGCCGAGATGCCGACCGAGGAACTGGTCGCCAACATCGACTTCCGGCACATCACCGACGCGCTGACCCCCGACGACGCGCGGGCCATCCTCGACAAGGGCCTGACCGGCCGGGAGGAGCGGCTCGCCGGCATCGAGCGGGACGGGTTCCCCTCGTACACCACCTCGGTCGGGTGGCTCGGTTACCCCGACGACAAGGTCCGGGCGCTGACCCGGCAGGCGTACGCCGAGGGCTGGCGGGCGATGAAGATGAAGGTCGGCGGGCCGATCGAAGACGACGTACGGCGGGCCCGGATCATCCGCGAGGAGATCGGCCCGGACGCGCTGCTGATGATGGACGCCAACCAGGTGTGGGACGTCGACGAGGCGATCACCAACATGGCCCGGCTCGCCGAGGTCGACCCGTACTGGATCGAGGAGCCGACACACGCCGACGACGTGCTCGGCCACGCCCGGATCGCCCGCGCCGTGGCGCCGATCCGGGTGGCCACCGGCGAGGTCGCGGCCAACCGGGTGATCTTCAAGCAGCTGCTGCAGGCCGAGGCGATCGGCGTCATGCAGATCGACGCCTGCCGGGTCGCCGGGGTCAACGAGGTGCTCGCCGAGATCCTGATGGCGGCCAAGTTCGGGGTGCCGATCTGCCCGCACTCCGGGGGCGTCGGCCTGTGCGAGTACGTCCAGCACCTGGCGATCTTCGACTACCTGCGGGTCGGTACGTCGCTGGAGGGCCGGATGGTCGAGTACGTCGACCACCTGCACGAGCACTTCATCGACCCGGTACGCACCCGGGACGGCCGCTACCTGGTGCCCGAACAACCCGGCTACAGCAGCACGATGCGGCCCGCCTCGATCGCCGAGTTCTCCTTCCCGGACGGCCCGGCGTGGCGATAACCAGCCAGCCCGGCGCGGCGACCGGCAGCCGGCCCGACCCGGCCCCGGGCGGGCGGCTGCGGCTCGACACGCTCCGTCACCTGCCCGCCGAGAGCCGCCCGCTGGTACGCCCCGGCGAGGTGTCCGCCGGCATCGTGCACCTCGGGCTCGGCGCCTTCCACCGGGCCCACCAGGCGGTCTACACCGAGGCGGCGATCGCCGCGGCCGGCGGTGACTGGGGCATCGTCGCGGTGGCCCCGCGCAGCCTCGACACCGTGCGCCGGCTCACCGAGCAGGACAACCTGTTCAGCGTCACGACGATGTCGGCCGCCGGGACCGGCACCAACGTGATCGGCGCGTTCGCCGGCGTACGGCACGCCGCCGGGGACCCGGCCGCCATCGTCGCGCTGCTCGCCGATCCGGCGATCCGGGTGGTGACGCTGACCGTGACCGAGAAGGCGTACCAGCTGGACCCGGCCACCGGCGTGCTGCGGCCCGACCCGGCCGTGGCCGCCGACCTCACCAGCGACCGGCCGCCGGTGACCGTACCCGGCCTGCTCGTCCGTGGGCTGCTGGCCCGGGCACGGGCACACGCCGGCCCGATCGCGCTGGTGAGCTGCGACAACCTGCCGTCCAACGGCCGGCGGCTGGCCGGGCTGGTGACCCAGGCGCTGGAGTACGCCGACGCGCCCGCCAAGGCCGTCGACTGGGTGTACGCGAACGTGACGTTTCCCGGCACCATGGTCGACCGGATCGTCCCGGCCAGCACCCCCGACACTCTCGCGACGGCGGAGCGGGCGCTCGGGGTCGCCGACCTGATGGCGGTGGCCGGTGAGCCGTACCGGCAGTGGGTGATCGAGGACCGGTTCCCGGCCGGCCGGCCGGCGTGGGAACGGGCGGGCGCGGTGCTCACCGACGACGCCGGCGGCTGGGAGCGGCTGAAGCTGCGGACCCTGAACGGCCTGCACTCGGCGACCGCCTATCTGGGCGCGCTCGCCGGGCGGGAGACGATCGCCGACGCGCTGCGGATCCCACACCTGACGCGGGTGCTGCGCCGGCTGGTCGCCGAGGACGTGGCGAACAGTTTCATGCCGCCGGACGGCGTCTCGGTGGTCGAGTACGGCGAGACGGTGCTGGAGCGGTTCGCCAACCCGGTCATCTGCCACCGCACCGTACAGGTGGCGATGGACGGATCGCAGAAGCTTCCGCAGCGGGTGCTGCACACGATCCTCGACCGCCGGGCGGTCGGGGCGAGCCCGCGCTGGGCGGCCCTGGTGGTCGCCGCCTGGATGCGGTTCGCGCAGGGTCGCGCCGACGACGGTTCGGCGCTGCCGCTCGACGACCCGCTGGCGCCGATGATCGGTGCCGCGCTCGCCGACAGCGACGGGACCCCGGCCGGTGTGGTCACCGCGCTGCTCGGCCTGACCGAGGTGTTCCCGTCCGGGCTCGCCGACGACGATGTGGTTCGTGAACTGATCGTGGACTGGTTGACCGCGCTGGACCGGCACGGCGTCGAGGCGACGCTGGCCGGGGCGACCTGACCGTACGACCGCCGGGCGGCGGGACCGGGTCCCGCCGCCGCGCGGTGGAGCGGGAGCGGGCCGCTGCCGCGGTGGAGTGAAGATGGAGGAGGAACGGTGACGACACCGACGGTCGCCCTGATCGGGGCGAGCGGCCACGGGCTGTGGCACCGCCGGGCGCTGGCCCCGTTGCACGAGTCCGGCCGGCTCCGGCTCGTCGCGCTGGTCGACGTACGGCCGGTGGAGGCGGCGCCGGACGCGCCCGTACCCGAGGGGGTCGGGGTGTTCACCGACCACCGGGAGATGCTGCGCGCCGCCCGGCCCGACGTGGTGGTGATCTGCACGCCCGCGCACACCCACCTGCCGATCGCGCTGGACTGCGTGGCGGCCGGCGCCGATCTGCTGCTGGAGAAGCCGCCGGTGCTGACGCTGGCCGAGCACGCCACGCTCGCCGACGCGCTGGCGGCGGCCGGGCGGACCTGCCAGGTCGGGTTCCAGGCGCTCGGGTCGGCGGCGCTGACCGAGTTGCGGCAGGCGGTCGGCTCCGGTGCCCTGGGTACGGTCACCGGCGTCGCGGCGGTCGCGTCGTGGCGCCGTGACGACGCCTACTACGCCCGCTCGTCGTGGGCCGGCCGGCGGTCCGTCGACGGCCGGCCGGTGCTCGACGGAGCCCTGGTCAACCCGCTGGCCCACGCCGTGATGCAGTCGCTGGTGATCGCCGGTGGGTGCGCGCCGGGCCGCCCGGTGTCGGTCGAGGTGGAGCGCTACCGGACCCGGCCGATCGAGGTCGACGACACGGCCACGATGCGGGTGACGCTGGACGGCGGCCCGCCGGTGGTGGTCGCGGTGACGCTGGCCGGGGAGGATTTCATCCCGGGCGAGGTGATCGTGCACGGTACGGCCGGCCGGGCGGTGCTGGAGTATCCGACCGACCGGCTCAGGCTGCCGGGTGAGACGGTCGCGCGGCAGGTGCCGGGCCGGGTCGGGCTGTTGGAGAACCTGTTGGCCCATCGCGCCGACCCGGCGGGGGTGCCGTTGATCGCGCCGCTGGCCGCCACGGAGGCGTTCACCGCCGTGGTCGAGGCGATCGGGACCGCGCCGGAGCCGACCCTGGTCGACGCGGTGTCGGTCGGTGCGGGGCCGGCACGGGTACGGGTGATCGAGGGCATCGACGGTGCGCTGCGGCTGGCCGGGGATCGGATGGCACTGCTCTCCGAACTCGGGGTGGCCTGGGCCCGGCCGCCGTTCCGGGCGGAACTCGCCGGGGCGGCCGGAGTCGGGCAGGGCGGGTGACGGAAAACATATTGCAAATCTGGGGAACAACAGTCCGGTAGCAAAACGGACCGAAGAGTACGAACCTCGGCGAGAGTGGCCGAGTGAATATGTATTGCCCTGATTCAATGCAACATTTCTGCGTTTCCAATGCATTGACATATTTGTGGCCACTTACCTAGCGTTTGTTCCAGTGAGGTTTCGTACTGGCGAACATCAGGCAGGGGCGAAATATGCGAATGCGATCGAGGGTGTTGACGGCCGCGGCGGTCGGGGTCTGCCTCGCGGCGGCTCCGGCCACCGTCGCGGCCGCCGGCGGCGGCATCGACCGGCCGGCGGGCTGGCAGACGCTGCCGGTGAACGACGGCTGGGCCGCGTACGGCCCGGGCACCACCGGCGGTGCCGCCGCGACGCGCGACCAGGTGCACGTGGTGCAGACCCGGGCCGAGCTGGTCGCGGCGCTCGGCGGTGACAACGCCACCAACCGGTCCAACGCCACTCCGAAGATCATCTACATCAAGGGCACCATCGACGGTTTCGAGGGACCCGACGACAAGCTGCTGAGCTGCGACGATCTGGCCGACCCGGAATACTCGCTGCCGGCGTACCTGGCCGCCTACGACCCGGCGACCTGGGGACGGGTCACCCCGTCCGGGGCGCTGGAGCAGGCCCGGGTCCGCTCGGTCACCAACCAGACCCGGCACACCCAGATCAACCTCGGCCCCAACACCACGATCATCGGACTGCGCGGTGCGGTCCTGACCGGTCTCACCCTGATGGCCGACACCGCCAACAACGTGATCATCCGCAACATCACCTTCGACGACGCCCGGGACTGCTTCCCGGCCTGGTCGCCGACCGACGGTGAGACCGGAAACTGGAACTCGCAGTACGACCAGATCTCGGTGCGGCGCAGCCAGAACGTCTGGATCGACCACAACACGTTCACCGACGGCGACAACCCCGACAGTTCCCAGCCGCTGTATTTCGGGCGGCCGTACCAGGTGCACGACGGCTCGGTCGACATCACCCACACCGCCAGCCTGGTCACCGTTTCCTACAACCGTTTCACGGGCCGTGACAAGGTCATGCTGATCGGTTCGTCGAACACCGTCGGGCCGGACGTCGGAAAGCTCAACGTGACGATTCACCACAACGTTTTCGAGAACGTCTACCAGCGGCTGCCGCGGGTGCGGTTCGGTCAGGTCGACGTCTACAACAACCACTACAAGCTGTCCGGCGCCGACTTCCAGTACGCCCTCGGGGTCGGGGTCCAGTCGGCCATCTACGCGGAGAACAACTACTTCTCCCTCGACCGGGGCGTCACCGCGGACAAGATCATTTACGACTGGTCCGGAACCGCGATCACCGAGAAGGGCAACTGGGTCCGCGAGGGCTGGCGGCTGCCCCGCCACGTCGACCTGCTGGGGGCCTACAACGCGGCGAACGAGGTCGCCCTCGGCTCCGACGCGGGCTGGACGCCCACCCTGCGCCACGGCCCGGTGCTGCCCGCACCGCTGGTCCCGCTCGCGACCACGCTGCTCGCCGGGGCCGGCAAGCTGCCGGTCTGATTACCGGTCGGTCCGGCCGTCCCGCCGGACCCGCAAGCCGCCAGCCGTGCCCGGCCGCGTCCTCGCATCCGCGGCCGGCACGGTTGGCCATCGTCCACCCGGCGGCCGGTTCCCGGCCGGCCGCCGGGCGGCCACCCCACCACACCCAGGGAGGCCCAACCATGGACAAGACTCCCGTCCCCCACCGATCCCGGTGGCGGCTGCCCGTCGCGGCAGCCACCGCCGGAACCCTGACCGCCGCCGTCCTGGCATTCGGCACCCCGTACGCCTTCGCGGACAGCCTGTTCTCCGACGACTTCGAGGACGGCAACTCGAACGGCTGGTCGAAGTCGGGCGGAAGCTGGTCGGTCGTCACCGACGGCTCGCTCGTCAACCGCCAGTCCGGCACCAGCAGCGACGCCCGTACCCTGGTCGGCTCCGCCACCTGGACCGACTACGGCGTGCAGGCCCGGGTCAAGCCCACCGGGTTCAACGGCGCGAACCGCCACGTCGGAGTGGTCGCCCGGGCGCAGAGCAGCAGCAACTACTACGCCCTCGTGGTCACCAGCGGCGGCGCGGTGCAGTTGCTCAAGCGGTCCGGCGGCGCTCCCGTCGCGCTGGCCAGCGGTGCCGGCGGCCCGACCGTCGGAAGCTGGGCGACGCTGCGGCTGGAGGCCGTCGGCAACTCGCTGCGCGGGTATGTCAACGGCAACCTCGCCGTCGAGGCCACCGACAGCGCCTTCGCCAGTGGCCGGGTCGGCCTGGCCACCTCGTACGCCAGCGCGTCGTTCGACGACGTCGCCGTCGACACCGAGACCGGCGCGCCACCGACCGGTGGCCCCACCACCGGACCCACCCTGCCACCCACCGGCCCGCCGCTCGATCCGATGGCGCCGCCGGTCGGCTTCGCCTCGGTCGACGCCCTCGGGCAGAACGGCACCACCGGCGGCGCCGGCGGCCCGACGGTCACCGTCGACACCGCGGCCGAGCTGCTCACCGCGATCGCCACCCCCGGCCCGCTCAACATCCGGGTCGACGGGATGATCGCACTGCCCGGCCCGATGCACGACGTGACCTCGGACAAGACCATCGTCGGCGTCGGGGCCAACTCCGGCATCACCGGTGGCGGCCTCAACATCGGCCTGCCGGTCAGCGACATCACCACCCGGCCGCCGGACGCGGTGCACAACGTGATCATCCGGAACCTGAACTTCCGGAACACCGTCGACGACGCGATCAACGTCCAGATGTTCAGCCATCACGTCTGGATTGACCACAACGACCTGGCCCAGGGCTACGACGGTCTCATCGACGTCAAGCGCGGGTCGAGCTACGTGACCATCTCGTGGAACCACGTCCACCACCACACCAAGACGATGCTGCTCGGCCACGACGACAGCAACGGGGCGCAGGACATCGGCCAGCTCAAGGTGACGTACCACAACAACTGGTTCGACCGTACGCCGCAGCGCAACCCGCGGGTCCGGTTCGGCGATCCGGTGCACGTGTTCAACAACTACTTCGTCTACAACACCGATGTCGGGGTGGCCTGCCAGCTCAACTCCGGCTGCGTCGTCGAGGGCAACTACTTCGAGGACGTCGAGGAGCCGTGGTCGATCAGCTACTCCGGACAGCGTGGCCGGATGATCGCCCGGGACAACGTGCTGGCCGGCAGCAGCGAGCCGGGTGACGCCGGCGGCACCGTGCAGGAGCCGAGCACCTACTACAGCTACACCCTCACCAACCCGAACGACGTGAAATCGGTCGTCATGACCGGTGCCGGCACCGGCAAGATCGGTCTGTAGCACCTACGACGTCGAGGCCACCGTGACCGCCGGTGTTTCGGCACCGGCGGGATCGGCCCGCGACCCCGAGCCTCCGGTGCCCGGCCGGACGGGAAAGGGCGCCCCACGGAGATCCGTGGGGCGCCCTTCTCGTTCGACCAGGCGGATCAGATCCGCACGCCGGTCGCGGCGTGGAAGGTGTGGTGCCGGTCGGTACGCGGCTTCACGAACACCGTGTCGCCCATGTTCGGCATGTGCCGGCGGTCGGTGCGTACGACGAACCGCTCCGAGACGCCGTCGAGGGTGGCGTGGCCGTAGACGTTGGCGTCGGAGCCGAGGTCCTCGACCAGTTCGACGACGACCGGCAGGCCGCCCTCGGTCGGGCTGACCAGGTCGCAGTCCTCCGGACGGAACCCGACGGTCACCTTCTTGTTGCCGCCGTCGGCCTGGGCCGTGGCAACCTGCTCCCGGGTCAGCGGAACGAGCAGGTCCGCGAACACCGCGCCCTTCTCCGACAGCGACACGGTCTTGATGTTCATGGCCGGGGAGCCCATGAAGCCGGCGACGAAGACGTTGGCCGGGGTGTCGTAGAGCGTCCGCGGGGTGTCGACCTGCTGGAGCACGCCGTCGAGCATGACCGCCACCCGGTGGCCCATGGTCATGGCCTCGACCTGGTCGTGGGTGACGTAGACGGTCGTGACGCCGAGCTTGGCCTGCAGCGAGGCGATCTGGGTACGGGTCTGGACCCGCAGCTTGGCGTCCAGGTTGGACAGCGGCTCGTCCATGAGGAAGACCTGCGGCTCGCGGACGATGGCGCGACCCATGGCGACCCGCTGGCGCTGACCACCGGAGAGCGCCTTGGGCTTGCGGCTGAGGAACTCCTCGAGCTGCAGCAGCGCCGCCGCCTCCTTCACCCGCCGGTCGATCTCGGCCTTCGAGGTCTTGCGCAGCTTCAGCGCGAAGGCCATGTTGTCGTAGACCGACATGTGCGGGTAGAGCGCGTAGTTCTGGAAGACCATCGCGATGTCGCGGGCCTTCGGCGGCAGGTGCGTGACGTCGCGGCTGTCGATGTAGATCGAGCCCTTGTCGACGTCTTCGAGGCCGGCGAGCATCCGCAGGCTGGTGGACTTGCCGCAACCGGAGGGGCCGACCAGGACGAGGAACTCCCCGTCGCCGATCTCCAGGTCGAGTTCGTTGACCGCGGGGCGTTCGGTGCCCGGGTAGATCCGGGACGCCTTCGCGTAGGTGACCGTAGCCATGGTGAAGCGCTTCCTTTCACCGGCAGGAACGTGCCGGACGATCCGAGTGAAGGAGCGACCGGTGCGGTGGGCGCCGGCCAACGAACGGCATCCGGACAGCAGGGCAGCCACGGATGTCGCTCGTGTCACGCCACGGTAAACGGGATTCGGCCCGGTGCCAAGGTCAGACGCCATCCGTGGGACGGAAGCCGGCGCTGACGGGCCCGACTTTCTGGGACAAGTGGCTTCTGACAGTCACTAAATGGCCAGTCGGGCAGTCCATGTCGACAAGTTCGTCTATCGGTCCGATTCAGTTGCTCCCGCCGCACTTCCGGCACCGGAAGAGCGATCTTGGCCACCGATGCCGGTCATTGCGCTGTTGTGGCCCGATCAGTGGTTATGCTGGCCACGGACACGCCCCTGTAGCTCAGCTGGCCAGAGCACTCGCCTTGTAAGCGAGATGTCGCCGGTTCGATCCCGGCCGGGGGCTCCACCAATCTCGGACCGCACGGAAGCCGATGGGCCCGCCCGGAAAACGGGCGGCCCACGATCGATGCCCACTCACTTATCCGGCCCCCGGAGAAGGTGACCGTTTCGGCCCATCCGTTGCCCGGAAACCGTTGGTGGCGAAGTCGTCCCGGTGCCGCCAGGCCGCCGTCGTACGGACGTGGCCGGCGCGTACCCACTTGCCGACCCGGTGCGCGAACTCGCTTGCGGGCACCGGACCCGCCGGCCGTACGACGAAACCCTCCGACGTCGTGGCGTCCCGGCACCCGGCCCAGGCGCCCAGTGCGGCGGCGAGATCCGCCCCCCGGTGCAGCACCGGCACCAGCGGCAGGCCGAGCAGGGCGGCCCACTGCTCGGTGTCGTCCCAGCCGAGCAGGGTGTCGTCGGCGTCCCACACCCCGAAGACGAGGAAGACCCCGGGCAGGTCGTCGTAGCCGACACTGCGCCGGGCCCACATCGACTCGCCGCTGATCCGCCAGCCGGCCGGGACGTCGTGCGCCACCCGCGCCCAGACCGCCTTCGCCGGCCGGTCCCACACGTGCGTGCCGGAGTCGACCGAGCGGGCGTACATCGCCTCGCGGGTGAAGGTGACGTTCCCGCCGTCCATCTTCTCGGTCACCACCAGTTCGCCGGTCAGGCCGGACAGGTCGGGCAGCCGCCGGTCGTCGGCGGTGGCGCCGGGGGAGCCGGGCAGGTGGTGGGTGCGGGGGTACTTCTTCCGGCGGGCGGACATCGTCGCCTCCAGGGCGGAGCCGGCCGGCGAAGGAGGTCCTTCACCGGCCGGCCGGGTCGACCGGCCGACGTGGCCGGGTGGGTTCAGCGGACCAGCGCCGCCCAGCTGGGGGCGACCGGCGTACGGCGTAGCCGCATGCCCGCCTCACCGGGCGTACGGTCGGCCTTGCGGTTGTTGCACGGACCGCAGGCGGCGACCGTGTTCAGCCAGGTGTTCCGGCCACCGCGCGAGCGGGGCAGCAGGTGGTCGACGGTGCTCGCCGGGCCGCCGCAGTAGGCGCAGCACCGGCCGTCGCGGACCAGTACCCCGGCCCGGGACCACCCCGGCCCGGAGGTGAACCGCCAGCGGGTGACGACGTAGCGGACCAGGCGTACGACCCGGGGCAGCGGGAACGCCCCGATGAGCCGGTCCGGCTCGGCTTCGTGGATCTCGGCCACCCGGCGGCAGAGCATCCGGATCGCGTGCTGCACGCTGACCCGGTGCAGCGGCCCGAGGTCGGCGTTGACGACCAGTACGGCGTTCACCGGGACTCCTCTCGTTCGGTCGCGGCGCGGTGGGGGTGGGGCGTGACGAAACAGCCGCCCGGTCCGGTCGGACGGGCGGCTCGGTCGTGGCCGGCTGACCGGTCCACTGTAGGTAGACCGGCGAACGTCGGACCAGCGATTTAACCGTCGGCGGGCGGCAGGCAGCGGGCTGGCCGGTCGGATCCCGGCCAGACGTACGGCAGGTCGTCCGGCAGGTCGCCGAACAGCGGCCGGTAGAAGTCGGGGTCCTTGCGCAGCAGCGACGAGCGGTGGCTGCGGTGCAGCGCGCCGTCACCGAGCCACGGGGGCAGCTCGCCGGCCGCGGCCAGGTCGGGCTGGGCCCGTACGGGAAAGGCGCCGCAGGCGAGGGTGAGGTCCGCGACCAGGCTGCCCGCGACGGTGTCCCGGCGCCCGGTCTCGCACCACACCGCGCACATCTGCAGGCCGTAGCGGACCAGGCCCTCCTCGTAGCCGGCCCACATCTTCACCGCCGGGTGGTGCCGCCACCCGTAGCGTGGCCGGGTGAGGGCCCGCAACACCTGCAACGCCTCGACCCGCTGCTTGCCGAGCCGCCGGGCGTCCAGCGCGCGGGCGCTGGCGGTGAAGTCCGGGTACGGCAGGAACGTCTGCACGGCTCAGCCCCGCCGACCGGCCAGCAGCCCGCGTGGGCGGACCGACCGCAGCGGCTCGGCCGCCGCACCGAGCCGGCGCAGCACGTGGTTGGCGGCGGTGATCCCGGTGGCCGCGGCCCGCTCCATCAACGCGCTCGGCAGGTCGGTGTGGATGCCGTCGCCGGCCAGGTAGAGCCGGTCGGCGTCGGTGCGCACACCCGGGCGACCGGCCGCCGTGCCGGGCCGGAACGCCGGGGCCCGCGCCCCGGTCTCCGCCCGCAGGTCGACCACGGGCAGGCCGGCCGTCTCCGGCCACAGGGCCGCGAGTTCGGCCCGCATCCGGTCCGCCAGGACCGGCGCCGGCAGGTCGGGGCAGGCGTACGCGTGCAGTTCGACGACCGAACCACCGACGCGGTCGGCCCACCGCCGGGCGCCGCGTTCCAGCCGGTGGTAGAGCGTGATCGAGTCGAGGGTCGGCTGCCGCGAAACCCCGCTGAACACCGACCGCCCCGGGGCCACGTCGCCGCCGAACCAGAACCTGGCGACGGCGTACGGCGGTCCGACACCGGCCGTCGCGACCTGCCCGGCGAGCACCGGTGCGGCGGCGGCGAGCCGGGGCGAGGCGGCGAGCAGGTCGCGCAGGGCCGGCGGATCGACGGCGAGGACCAGGAACGCCGACCGGTGGGTACGCCCCGCGGCGGTGTCGACCCGCCAGCCGGGCCGGACCTCCACGGCCGGGTCACCGGTGTGCACCACCGCGCCCCGACGTTCGGCGTGGGCCGCGAGCGGCCGCCAGATAGCGCTGTCGTGGTCGAGGTCGGGTGCGTCGAAGGCGAGCCCCTCGGGATTGCCGAGAAAGTAGAAGTGGAAGGCGGCGATCAGTTCCGCGGCCGACAGGTCGGCCTCGTGGTTGAAGAACGAGTGCGCGAAGACCTCGAAGAGCATCGCCCGGGCGCGGTCGGGCAGGTGCAGCCGGTCCAGCAGTTGCCGTGCGCTGGCGCCGTCGTGGTCGCGGTGGGTGCGTTCGGGGTCGTACGCGAGCAGCGGCAGCGCCGCCCGCCGGTCGATGCCGCGCAGGTCGCGCAGGCGCAGGCTGGGGCTGCGGGCGAGCAGGGCCAGCAGGTTCGCCGGCGGGGCGGCCGGCAGCCGGCCGAACTCCTCCGGCGGCCAGTCGGCCGACAGCACCGGATAGCCGTCGACCGGGCGCAGGAAACCCAGCCCGGGGTCGATCCGGCGCAGGATCGCCCGCCAGTTGTAGTACTGCCGGAAGAACGCGTGGAAACCGTGGTCGACGAGTTGGGACGTACCGTCGGGAAGCGACTCCGGCCGGGCCGACAGCCGCCCGCCCAGCCGTGGGGCGCCTTCGAGCACCGTCACCCGCACCCCGCGTTCGGCGAGCACCACCGCCGCGGACATGCCCGCGATGCCACCGCCGACGACCGTGACCCCGGCCGGGCCGGGCATCCCCGGCGCCTCGGCCGGGCCGTCGGCGCCGGGGTCGACCTGCTCGGCGCGTACGCCGAACAGGCGGCCCAGCAGTCGTGATCCGTCCATCCGCCCCTCCGGCCCGGTTGTGGCCAGGGTGCCCGGTACGGCGGCGTTCAATCCGGGTCGGCGGGTGGGTGGATCGGGGAACGGCCCCCGGCCGGCGGGTCGCGCCGGGCGGGGGCCGTCGGGGGGCCGTGGGCGGTCAGCCCGCCGGCAGGGTTCGGTCGATGCTCATGACCATCGGCGCGACGGTGCTGGTGGCGGGTCGGCCGCCCTGTGCGGGCAGGGTCTGCAGGCCGTCGAAGGCCGGCAGGAGTTGCGGATCCGATCCGCCGGGCAGGGCCCCGGCGGGCCGGATTCCGGGGTGCTGACCGGCGGCGGGCAGGACGGGTGAGCCGGCGGGGGCCGGCAGGGTCACCGGGCCGTCGAACGCCGGGAGCGTCTGCGGGCCGTCGGAGGCCGGGAGGACCTGCCGTGCGGACGAGGCCGACTCGGCGTAGTCGGGGTCCTCGCCGGCGACCGGACGGCCGGTGCCGTTGAAGCTCCGCTCGCCGCCGCGGGCCGGCTGCCCGCCGGCGGTCGACGGTGCCGGTCCGGTCGCGGGTCGGGTGGCCGTGTCCCCGGTCGCCGGCTGGGTCGTCGCCGGCTGGGTCGTGGCGGGCTGGGTGGTCGCCGGTCGGGTCGTGGCCGGCTGGGTCGTGGCCGGCTGGGTCGTCGGACCGGCGGCGGCCGGGCCGACCAGGTTCGACGGGTCGCCGACCAGCGGCAGTGATCCGACCAGCGGTACGCCGCCGTGGGTCAGGTCACCGACCACCGGGAGGCCGCCGACGACCGGCAGCGTGTCGACGACGGGCAGCGACTCGGTGCCGCCGAAGAGCTCCGGCTTCTGGGCCATCAGCGCGTCGCCGATCAGGGCGGGCACCTGTTCGCCGGCCGAGGTCACCATGGCCGGTATGGCGTCCGCCGTGGCGCCGGTCCGGCCCACCGGCTGGCCGACCTGGTCGACCGCCGGCCCGGCCGGGGCGGACTGGTCGCCGAGGCCGGGGAACATCCGGAGCTCGCCGGCGAGCAGCCGGTCGACCGGTACGTCGGCGAGGTCCGGCAGTTGTCCGGTCAGCGGGTCCGGCGCCGCCTCCCGGCTGCCGTCGGCCGCGTTGTTGCGGCTGATCGTGAGCACGCCGTCGGAGATCTCCCCGGCGGTCGCGTCGAGTTCGGACAGGCCCAGGTCGGGAAGGGTGCCGGTCGGGGTCAGGAGCTTGTCGATGGCGCCCTGGACCTGCTGCGGATCGGCCGCCTGCGGCGTGGCGTCGGCCGGATCGGCCTGGGCGGCGCCGCCGGTGAGCAGGAGGAAGCCGCCGGCGACACCGACGGTGCCGACCGCACGATGGAACCATCTCGACATTGCGCATCCAATCAGGTGCCGTACGGATACTGCGGGCAGCAAATCCGGATACACCTAGCAAATAGGGAGCACTGCAACAAAGTGCTTAACGATCGAGTCGTCGATACGTTGCTGCCCGATCCGGCGAAATGATCACGGGGCGGCGATCGATGAACGACATCGCTACGATCCGGGCATGACCTCCGGCCCCTGGCGTAGCCGCGCCCGTCGCGTGGTCGAGTCGAGGCTGCGGGACAGCCTGCGCCCCAACGGCGAGGCACGTCCGCACTACGTGATCTGCGGCGACGACGCACTGGCCTACTGGGTGGTCCGGACGCTGCGGCGGGACACCCCCACCAGCCCGGTACGGATCACCGTCATCGTGCCGACCAGGCGCCGTCCCGGCGACCCGGACATCACCGCGCTGCGCGGCGTACGGATCGTGCGGGCCGAACGCCTCAACGAGGAGACCTTCCGCCTCGCCGGCCTCACCGGGGCGGCCGGCCTGGCGCTGCTGCACCAGGACGACGTCGGCAACATCCACGCCGCACTGTGCGCACAGGAGGTCGAGCCCGACCTCCGCCTGGTCATGCGGATGTTCAACGCCAACCTCGGCAACGGGGTCAAGCGGCTCTTCCCGGACTGCGAGGTGCTCTCCGACGCCTCGATGGCGGCACCCGCCTTCGTCGCCGCCGCGCTGGGCGAGGTCGCCCCCACCCACTTCCGGCACGCCGGCCGCACCCTGCTGGTGGCCCGGCGGGCCGACGTACGGCCCGAGCACGTGGTGGTCGGGCTCGCCGACACCCGCGAGCCCAACAACCTGCGGGTCCTGCCGTCCGACGAGAGTCGGGCCGACCTGGTGCTCGCCGAGGCGAGCGGCCGGCCGGCCGGGACCGAACTGGCGGCCCGGCGGCTGGCCCGGGCCCGCTGGCGGCACCCGTTCGTCGGGCTGCTGCGGAGCATCCGGTCGTTCGCCACCCGCAAGATCGGCATGGCGACGCTCTGCGTGCTCGCCATCGTCGCGCTCTTCGGTTTCCTGCTGGCCCGTGCCGAGCGGGTCAGCATCGCGGAGGCGGTCTACCTGACCCTGCTGACCACGTTCAGCGGGGCCGAGCCCGAGGCCGGCACCGACGCGCGGGTGCAGGTCATGCAGGTGGTGCTGACCCTCGCCGGGCTGGCGCTGATCCCGCTGATCACCGCCGCCGTGGTCGACGGCATCGTCAACGCCAAGCTCGCCCTCACCGTCGGCCGGCTCTCGGTGCGCCGCGACGGCCACGTGGTGGTGGTCGGGCTCGGCAACGTCGGGAGCCGGGTCGTCGGGCAGTTGCACGACCTGGGGGTCGAGGTCGTGGCCATCGACAAGGACCCCGATGCCCGGGGCGCGTCGCTGGTCCGCCGGCTCGGCGTGCCGTTCATCGTCGCCGACGGGGCGCAGGAGGAGACGTTGCGGGCCGCCTCGGTGGCCACCTGCCAGGCCCTGGTCATGGTCTCCACCGACGACGTGACGAACCTCCAGGCGGCGCTCAACGGGCGCACCCTCAACCCCGACCTGCGGGTCGTGCTGCGCCTCTTCGACGGCGACTTCGCCGCCCGGATCCAGCACGCCTTCAACATGAACATCTCGCGCAGCGTCTCCTACCTGGCCGCGCCGTCGTTCGCCAGCGCCCTGACCAACCGCAACGTGATCGCCACCATCCCGGTCGACCGGCACGTCCTGCTGGTCGCCGAGGTGACCGTCGGCGAGCGGTCGCCGCTCGACGGGCTACGGCTGCGCGACGCCCGGCGCGGCACCGGCGTACGCGTGATCGGGCTGGCCCGGGCCGGTCAGTCGCGGCTGCGGTGGGCGCCCGCCCTGGAGAGCCGGGTCCGGGCCGGTGACCGGATCACGGTCGTCGCCCGCCGGGCAGGGCTGAGTTGGCTGCTCACCCAGACCACCCCGGTGCCGGCCCTACCCGAGGACGAACCCGACCCGGTCCCGTGACCGGCCGGTCGCTCGTCACCCGGTGGCGACCTCGATGCCGAGCACGGCCTGCTCGTCGGGGCGGTGCACCAGCACGTCGGCGAGGAACGACTGCACCGCCGGGGCCAGCCCGACGTCGCGACCGGCCTTCTCCGACAACCGCCACCGGTGCTCGATGACCTGCGCGAACAACTCCGACGGCTCCAGCTTGCGGCGCAGGTGCGCGGGTACGGCCCGGACCACCGGCTCGAACACCTCGGTCAACCACCGGTGTGCCGCCTGCTGCTCGTCGGTCAGGTCGCTCTCGGCCCGGTAGGTGTCGAGGTCGTTGAGCAGCCGGCGGGCCTGGTTCTCCTCGGCGTCCAGCCCGGTCAGCCGCAGCAGCCGGCGGGAGTGGTAGCCGGCGTCGACGACCTTCGGGCGGATCAGGTAGGCCCCCTGGTCGACCAGGGACATCGCCACCTCGGCCACGTCGAAGCCCATCTCGTTGAGCCGCCGGATCCGGCCCTCGATGTCGTGCCGGGCCTCCCGGGCGACCTCCTGCTCGAAGGTGATCTCGTGCCACAGGCGCTCGTAGCGGGCGACGACCTCCTCGCAGACCACCTCCGGGTCGATCGACTCGTGCAGCAGCCCGGCGGCCTGCAGGTCGAGCGCCTCGCCGAAGATGTTCACCCGCGCGATCTCCAGGTCCTCGCCGCGCTGGCCGTTGGAGAGCCGCGGGTGCAGTGCCCCCGTCTCGGCGTCGACCAGGTAGGCGGCGAAGGCGCCGGCGTCGCGCCGGAAGAGCGTGTTGGACAGCGAGCAGTCGCCCCAGAAGAAGCCGGTCAGGTGCATCCGGACGATGAGCGCGGCGAGCGCGTCCAGCAGCCGGTTCATCGTCTCCGGGCGCAGCGTGTTGGAGAAGAGCGCCCGGTAGGGCAGGGAGAACTGCAGGTGCCGGGTGATCAGGACCGGGGCCAGCGGCTCACCAGTCGGGTCGACCCGGTCGGCGACGATCGCCACCGCCTCGACGGACGGGAAGTCGATCCGCTCCAGGGCGCGGAGGAGGTCGTACTCGCGTTCGGCGACCCGCTCGCCGGTCTCCTTGACCGCGTAGACCGTGCCGGCGAGCCGGACGAACCGTACGACGTGCCGCGAGATGCCCTGGGGGAGCGCCACCAGGTGATCTGCCGGCCACTCCTCCAGCGGGGTGGACCACGGCAGGTCGAGCAGTGCCGGGTCGACGAGGGCGGAAGTGATACGCACCCATCAAGCATGACGGCCGGGACCGCGCGTCGCCGCCTGGCGTGGCTCGTTACACAGTGGCGAGATCACCGGCTTTGTGGCATCTGACGGTTTTTGCCGTCGGCATGTCGCGCACAGGACACACGGGAGACACAGGTATGCGGCGGACGGTGGCATGGGTTGTCGGAGCGTGCACGGTGGTGGCACTGGCCGGGGTGGCGGCGGCGGTGGGGCAGCCCGCCGAGCGGCCGACCTGGTCGGGCACGGAGACGTCCGCCACCGGTACGCCCGACCCGGCCGACCGGGTCGAGGAGGACCCGCCGCTCCCCGAGCCGGACCGCGCGGCCACCGCCCCAGCCGGGCGCGACCGGACGGCGCCGCCCACCGGCCGCGACGAGAACACCTCCGCGCCCGCCGGCCGGGACCGGATCGGCACCCTGAAGACCGTCGACCGGGTGCTCGGCTACCTCGACGGGGACACCTCCACCACACTGCGCTACCCGGGCGCCGACTACGTCAAGGTGCACTTCGACCGGCTCCTGATGCTGCCCGGCGACCACGTCACGGTGGCCAGCCCGGACGGCACCGAGGTGCACCGCATCGACGGCGACCCGGTCGGCGGGGTGGTCGACGCGCTGCGCGCCTCGCCGGCCGGCCGCTGGGCGATGTCGGTCTCCGGCGACACCGCCGTGGTCACCCTGCACCGGGCCCGCCCCGACCTGCTCGGCCTCGGCTCCCGGCTGGCCGGGCTCGGCGTCGGCATCGACCGGGTCGCGCACGGCCTCACCGCCGCCGACCGGGAGAGCGCGGCAGCGGCGCCCGGCGCCGCCGGGCCCGGCCGGGAGGAGAGCGTCTGCGGCCGCAACGACTCCCGCGACGCGATCTGCTACCGGTCCAGCGACCCGGTCGCGTACGAGCGCTCGAAGGCGGTCGCCCGGCTGCTCATCAACGGCACCGAACTGTGCACGGCGTGGCGGCTCGGCCCCACCAACCGGATGATGACCAACCACCACTGCTTCACCAGCTCCGAAGAGGCGTACCAGACCGAGGTGTGGTTCAACTACCAGTGCGCGGCCTGCGGCGGCTACGAGGTGTTCCGGAGCACGAAGGTGTGGGGCGACCGGGTGCTGAGCACCGACCGGACGCTCGACTACACGCTGTTCACCGTCGAGGACTTCCCGGCCGTGGAGAAGTTCGGTTACCTCGAACTCGACCTGCGCCGGCCGGCCCGTGGCACCGAGCTCTACATCCCGCAGCACCCGGGCGGCGACCCGACCGTGATCGCGATGTCCAGCGACCGGGACGCCAACGGCACCTGCGCCGTCGACAACCCGAGCTACGACGGCTACGGGACCGCGTCCGACATCTCCTACCACTGCGACACCGAGGGCGGCTCGTCCGGTTCACCGGTCATCTCCCGGGCCAGCGACAAGGTCATCGCGCTGCACCACTTCGGCGGCTGCCCCAACTCCGGGGTCCGCATCGATCTGATCCACGAGCGGATCCGCCAGCACCTGTAGCCTGGCTGCGTGCAGTTGACCCGGACGGTACGGCAGATCGCCGGGCTCACCCCGCGCCCGGTCCGGCCGGCCGGCTGGTGGCTCGACGGGGTGCTGCTCGTCGCCACGGCGGCCCTGACGCTCGCCCTGGCGAACGGGTTGTTCCTCGACACCGACATCGCCGTACGGGACTGGGTCGACTCGCACCGGCCGGAGGCGGCGTACTGGACCGCCCGGGTCTTCAACTTCCTCGGCCAGGGCGGTTGGCTGCTGATGCCGGTGGCCGGCCTGCTCGCCGCCGCGCTGGCCTGGCGGTCCCGGTCGGTGCGGCCGGCACTCGTCTTCGCCGGCGGGTTCCTGATCACGTACGCGACGATCGGGCCGATGAAGCTGCTGCTGCACCGCGGCTACCCGCACAACGAGGACGTCGCGCACCCGGAGCGGCTGTTCAGCGACCCGACCGAACACGCCTATCCATCCGGGCACGTCGCCAACGCCATCGTCTGGTACGGCGTCATCACCCTGCTGCTCGCCGGCCTGCTCCGGCACCTCCACCGGCCGGACGTCTCCCCGGCGGTCTACCGCACGATCCGGGTGGCGCCCCCGGCGATCGTCTTCTGCACCACGACCTACCTCGGCTTCCACTGGATCACCGATTCGATCGCCGGATTCCTGCTCGGCCTCCTGCTCTCCCGCCTGCTCAGCCGGGTGCCCTGGGACGACCTCCCGCTGCCGGCGCTGCCCAACGGGTTCGACCGGCCGGCGATCTTCAACCAGCCGGCCGCACCCGTGGAGAAGCCCACACCGGTCTCCTGACCCGGCCCGGTGCCGGGCGTACCGGTCAGATCCAGGCGCCGGCGCGCATCACCCGGACCACCCGCAGTTCGTCGTCGAGCACCACCAGGTCGGCGCGGCGGCCCGGGACCAGCGCCCCGACCCGGTCGTCGACCCCGATCGCCCGGGCCGGCGTGGTCGCCGCCATCCGGACCGCGTCGACCATCGACACCCCCGCACCCACCGCCTGGCGCAGCGCCGCGTCCATGGTCAGCGTCGACCCGGCGATCGACCCGTCGCGGGTCAGCCGGGCCACCCGGTCGGCGACCGTCACCGACTGCCCGCCGAGTTCGTACTCGCCGTCCGCCATCCCGGCGGCGGCCATCGCGTCGGTGATCAGCACCGCCCGGTCCGGGCCGGCGGTCTGCGCCGCGAACGCCAGCGTGCCGTCGTGCAGGTGCACCCCGTCGGCGACCAGCTCACAGAACACGTTCGGCGCCCCGAGCAGGGCGAAGACCGGCCCCGGCTCGCGGTGGTGCGGCTGGCGCATGCCGTTGAAGAGATGGGTGCCGACGCAGGCGCCGGCCGCGACCGCCGCCAGCGTCTGCTCGTACGTCGCGTCGGTGTGCCCGACCGCCGCCACGATCCCGTGCGAGACCAGCAGCTTCACCGCCTCCAGCGCCCCGTCCCGCTCCGGCGCGAGGGTGACCATCCGCAGCGTGCCGCCGCTCAACTCGATCAACTCGGTGAGTTCGTCGGCCGACGGGTCACGCAGGAACTCGGGATTCTGCGCACCGCAGCGCACCGTCGACAGGTACGGCCCCTCGTAGTGCACCCCGGCCAGCACACCCTCGCGGACCAGCGGCGTGAACGCCGCCGTCGCCGCCCGCATCAGCTCGTACGACGAACTGACCAGGCTGGCCAGCAGCGTCGTCGTACCGTGCGCCAGGTGGAACGCCGCCGCGCCGCGCGCCGCGTCGACGTCGCCGGTCGTGAACGTGTGCCCGCCGCCGCCGTGGGTGTGGATGTCGACGAACCCCGGCACGATCCAGTGCCCGTCACGCACGCTCGGGTATTCGGCGACCGCGTTGATCCGGTCGCCGGCGACCTCCACGCAGCCCTGCCGGATCACGCCGTTCGGCGTCACCACCTTGCCACTGACGCGTACGGTCACGGAGCCTCCAGAGTGTCGAGGGCGAGCAGGGCGGCCCCGATGCAGCCGGCCTCGTCGCCGAGAGTGGCGCGAACCAGTCGTGGCTCGCGGTGGAAGGTCAGCCGCTGGCGCAGGGCGGCGCGCAGCGGGTCGAGCAGGCCGGCGCCGGCCTCGGCGAGTCCACCGCCGAGCACCACCACCGCCGGGTCGAACAGGGCCTGGGCGACGAGCAGGCCGTCGGCCAGCGCCTCGACGGTCTCCCGCCACACCTTCGCGGCGACCGGATCACCCGCGACGGCACCGGCGGCCACCTGGGCCGCGGTCGCCGGCGTACCGGAGAACTCGGTGTAGCGCCGGCCGACCGCCGCCGCCGACGCGATCGACTCCAGGCAGCCGTACTGCCCGCAGCCGCAGCGCAGGCCGCCGGGGCGTACGACGATGTGGCCCAGTTCGCCGGCGGCGCCGTGCGCCCCCGCGAACGCCGACCCGCCGACCACGTGGGCGGCGGCGATGCCGGTGCCGATCGCGACGAACAGCACGTGGTCGCTGCCCTGCCCGGAACCGAGCCGGGCCTCGGCGATGCCGCCGACCCGCACGTCGTGGCCGAGCGCCGCCGGCCGCCCCAGGCGCGCCGCCACCAGGTCCCGCAGCGGTACGTCACGGAAGCCGACGTTCGCCGACCAGCGGGCCACGCCGGCGGCCTCGTCGACGACCCCGGGTACGGCCACCCCGGCCGCCACCACCTCGAGCCCGTCGGCCCGCGCCTTGTCCGCCAGCCCTTCGGCGACGTCGAGGATGGTGCCGATCACCGCCTCCGGGCCCCGGTCGGCGCCGGTCGGGTGCCGTTCGGTGTGGTGCACCCGGCCGTCGGGCCGGACCAGCGCACACTTCATCCCGGTGCCCCCGACGTCGAGCGCGACGACGGCGGTTCCGGTCACGGTGTCCCCTCGCTGCGCTCGGTGCCACCGTGCTTTGTGCTGAGCCCGATGGCGACCTCGCTGCGCTCGGTCACGCTGCCCCCTCGCCGCGCCCGGTGCCACCGTGCCTTGTACTGAGCCCGATGGTGACCTCGCTCCGCTCGGTCACGTGAGAACGACGGAGCGGGTCAGGTGGCGGGGTGCGTCCGGGTCGAGACCGCGGCTGGTGGCCAGCGCGACCGCGAACCGCTGGGCCAGGATCAGGTCGGCCATCGGGTCCAGCGGCTTGCGCCCGGCGACCCACCGGCCGAGTACGGAGTGGACCCCGCTGGTCCGGCTGTGGACGAACGCCGCACCGGTGGCCTCGACGTCGAGCGAGAGCCCGTCGGGGATTTCGCCGAACGCCCACACCGCACGGCCGGGCGCCGCGATCGAGATGGGGCCGTGCCGGTAGTCCATCGCCGGATAGGCCTCGGCCCAGAAGGTGGCCGCCTCCCGGCACTTCAGCGCTGCCTCGTGGGCGAGCCCGATCGTCCAGCCCCGGCCGAGGAAGGTGGCCTGCTCGATGCGGGCCGGGTCGATCGGCAGCGGTGCCCGTACGGCCACCTCGGCGTCGGCGGCCGCGGCCGACAGGTTTTCGCCGAGGCTGGTGCGCAGCAGCGCGAGGGCGCTGGTGGCGAAGCGGGTCTGCACGACCGACCGTTCGTCGGCGAACGGAATCGGCACCGTGTCGGTGGCCACGTCGACCACCGGCGATGCCGGGTCGCCGACGACGACCGACGTCGGGCAGGTGCCGTGCAGGTCGTTGAGCAGGTCGAGTACCTCGGTGGTGGTGCCGGACCGGGTGATCGCGAGCACCCGGTCGTAACGTCGGCCGACCGGGAACTCGGACGCGGGGAAGGCGTCGGTCTCGCCGTGGCCGGCCCGCTCGCGTAGGCCCGCGTACGCCATCGCCATGAACCACGAGGTGCCGCAGCCGACCACGGCGACCCGTTCGCCCCGGCGGGGAAGCGCGTCGGTGGACGTTGCGGCGACCTCGGCGGCCTGGCGCCAGCAGTCGGGTTGGCTCGCGATCTCCGTGTCGACGTAAGCCATGGAAGCACTCCTTTGCCGAGACCACTGCGCGCCGGACGGTGGCGCACCGAACCCTGCTGCTTGATACGGCTCGGTACGAGGGTCTTTCGAGCGTCATTGTGCGCGAAGTTTCCGGGGCCTGGCAACCATGTGACGAGATCGCGCACCCTGCGGGCTTTGCGTGGCGCAGTTTCGCGCACTATCGTGCACGCAACTGCTCACCGTTCGTGCAGAGAGGCATTCCGTGGACCGGTACGCGCGCTGGAACGCCCTGCTCGAACTGCTCACCGAGAGCGGTCGGGTGAGCGTCGAGGACGCGGCCGAACGGCTCGACGTCTCGCAGGCCACCATCCGGCGTGACTTCGACCAGCTCGCGCAGCAGCAGATGATCACGCGTACCCGGGGTGGCGCGGTCGCCAACGGTGTCTCCTACGACCTGCCGCTGCGCTACAAGACGGCCAAGCACTCCGCGGAGAAGCAGCGCATCGGCGCCGCCGCCGCCGGGCTGGTCTCGCCCGGCATGGTGGTCGGTCTCAACGGCGGCACGACGACCACCGAGGTCGCCCGGGCGCTCGCCGTACGCGCCGACCTGAACACCAGCGCCGACGGCGCGCAGCTGACCGTCGTGACCAACGCGCTCAACATCGCCAACGAGTTGCTGGTCCGGTCGCGGATGAAGGTCGTCGTAGCCGGCGGCGTCGTACGGCCGCAGTCGTTCGAGCTGGTCGGGCCGCTCGGCGGGGCGCTGCTGCGCGAGGTCACCCTCGACGTGGCGCTGCTCGGGGTCGACGCGATCGACGTACACCTCGGCGCGGCGGCCCACCACGAGGGTGAGGCGTCCATGAACGCCCTCATGGTCGCCCGCGCGAAGCGGGTCGTGATCATCGCCGACTCGTCGAAGCTGGGCGGGCACGCCTTCGCCCGGATCTGCGCGATCGAGCGGGTGGAGACCCTGGTCACCGATTCGGGGGCCGACCCGGTGACGGTCGAGGCGTTCCGGGCCGCCGGGCTGACGGTCATCTGCGCCTGACGGCCTACCTTTCTGTCCCCTGTCCGGGGAAGGGTGAGCGTGGCTTGTGCATACCGAGTATGGTGCCCACGTCATCGGAACCGAGGCGGGGAGGCCGAACTTGGTCGCCGTACTGGAAATAGAAGGTCTACGAAAGACGTACCGGAGCAGACGCCACGGCGTCCGCCAGGCGCTGGACGGGTTCGACATGCTGGTCGAAGCCGGTCAGGTGCACGGCTTCCTCGGCCCGAACGGGTCGGGCAAGACCACCACCCTGCGCACCCTGCTGGGGCTCATCCGGGCGAACGGTGGCCGGATGAGCATCCTCGGTCACGAGGTGCCGGCGGCGCTGCCGGCCGTCGCCGGCCAGGTCGGCGCGATCGTCGAGAGTCCGCAGTTCTTCCCGTTCTTCAGCGCCAGCGACACCCTGTCGCTACTCGCCGACGCCGGCGGGGTGGCCCAGACCCGGGTGGCCGAGGTGCTCGAACTGGTCGGCCTGCGGGACCGGGCCGGTGAGCGGGTCAAGACCTATTCGCTGGGCATGAAGCAGCGGCTCGCGGTCGCCTCCGCCCTGCTGAAGAACCCGAAGCTGCTGATCCTCGACGAGCCCGCGAACGGCCTCGACCCCGGCGGCATCCGGGAGATGCGGTCGCTGATGGCCAACCTCGCCAGGTTCGGCATGACCGTCGTGCTGTCCAGCCACATCCTCGGCGAGGTGCAGCAGATCTGCGACTCGGTCACCATCATCTCCCGCGGCCGCCGGGTCGCGGCCGGGCCGGTCGCCGAGGTGCTCGCGCAGCACTCCGCCACCGAGATCCGGGTCCGCCTGGAGGCCGTCACCGACCTGCCGATCGCCGCCGACCTGCTCACCCGGGCCGGCGCGCAGGTCACCACCTACCGTGACCACCTCATGGTGGGCGGGATCGACAAGCCGGCCAGGGTGACCCGGGTGCTGGCCGAGAGCGACTTCTTCGTCAGTGAACTGACCCCGCTCACCGTCGACCTGGAGAGCGTCTTCCTCGAACTGACCGCCACCGCACCGGTGCCCGGCCAGAACCGGCAGGTCGACCAGTCCGTGGTGGTGGGGCCGGCCGGCGCGGCCGACGCCGGGGCGCCGAGCAAGGGAGCGTGGGGGGTATGAGCCTCGCGAAGGCGGAGTTCCGCCGGTTGTTCAAGCGCCGGGTGACCCGGCTGATGCTGGTCCTGATGGTGCTCGGGCTCGGCGCCATCGTGGTCTCGTTCTCCCTGGCCAGCCAGCCGACCGGCCCGGCGCAGCGCGCCGCCGCCGAGGCCAAGGCCCAACAGCAGTACGAGGAACAGGTTCGCTACCACCAGGAGTCGGTGGCCGACTGCGAGGCGGCGCAGGCGCGGGGCGAGAACACCGACGACCGCTACCCGCCGGACTGCGGCCGCGATTACGCGCCCCAGCGCGACCAGTTCATGGCCGAGTGGTTCCTGCCCTACCAGTTCGACTTCAAAGCCGAGTTCGGCATCTTCGTCTCGGTGTTCGCCGGGATCGTCGCCCTGTTCGGGTTCATCGTCGGCGCGTCGTACGTCGGCGCCGAGTGGAACACCGGCGGCATGATGAACCTGCTGCTCTGGCGGCCCCGGCGGCTGCCGGTCCTGCTCACCAAGCTCGGTGTGCTGCTCGGCAGCGTGCTCGGGATCAGCGCCGTACTCGGTGCCCTGTGGACGGTCGCGTTCTGGCTCATCGGCAAGTTCGACGGCACGGTCGCGGGGATGACCGGTGGCACCTGGCAGTCGCTCGCGATCACCGGTGCCCGGGGGATCGGTCTGGTGCTGGCGGTCACCGCCGTCGCGTTCGGCCTCGCCTCGCTGGGCCGGCACACCGCGATGGCGCTCGGTGCCGCGGTCGGGATCGGCGTGGTGAGCGAGATCGGGCTCCGGATCGCGCTGAACATCGTCGGCGTGTCCTTCCCCGACCGGTTCGTGCTGTCGAGCTACGCGGTGGCCTGGTTCAACAAGTCGTACACGCTCTTCGACTGGAACTCGTGCCAGTTCACGATGGGCGCGTGCGAGCCGGCGGAGTGGGTGGTCACCTGGCAGCAGTCGGCCGTGCTGTTCGGCGTCGGACTGGTGGCGGTTCTCGGCGCGGCACTGTGGACAATGCGTAGTCGAGACATCACCTGAGAGTATTCTTGGTGGCGTGGGGCGGGGTCCGGAACCCGCCCCACCTGGGCGTCTGGTGCGCGGTGCGCGGCCGGCGGCTAGGCTGGTGAGTCCGTTCGCACATCAGTGCCACCGACGCCCGGGGGGCGCTATGAAGTCATCCGCCTCCGGCGCCATGAAGTCGTCCGCCTCCGGCGGCAGGAAACCGTCCGCCTCCGACGCCCCGGACCTCCGGCCGGCGGACGACGCGGCCGAACCGGCCGGCGTGCCTGGTCCCGACGGGCCGGCGGGTGCGGGCGATGCCACCGGGGCCGGTGCCCCGCCGGACGGGGCGGCGCGGCCCGAGGTTCCGCCGCTGACCGACCGCGAGCTGCAGGTCCTCGCCTTCGAGCAGAAGTGGTGGAAACACGCCGGCTCGAAGGAGCAGGCGATCCGCGACGCGTTCGACCTGTCGGCGACCCGTTATTACCAGATCCTCAACGGGCTGCTCGACAACCCGGCCGCGCTTGCCGCCGCCCCGGTGCTCGTCGCCCGGCTCCGCCGGCTGCGCTCCACGCGGGCCCGCACCCGCCGGCGCTGATCATCTGCCGGTTCGGCGCGGGCTCACTTCTCGTACGTGCGCAGCCCGTTGCCGAGCGCGATGAACGTCGGGGCCCATTCGCCGATGAAGATGCCCCACCGGTCGGCGCGGTCGATGCCCGCCGACTCGAGTTTGCGGGAGCAGGCCCAGCTCAGAAACGACAGGCCGATGCTCGCGATGCCCGCCATGTAGCAGTGTTCGGCCCGAAGGCCGGCTTCGTGCAGTCGCTCCAACATCCGCGGTGAACCCTTCGGTCGTGGAAACGGCGCCCAGTGGCGGAACATCACCCGGTGCGATGTCCCAGTGGTGGACCCGCTGGTGCCACTCGGCTTCACGCTACATTCGGTCACCATCCGACTTCGGTCGGTCGTGAGAATGCTTCGTGATGTGTCGCCCCGGTGGTCTTCGCCGGGGCGACCAGGTTTGACCGACAGACGTACGGGGAGCCCGTCGGTGGTCCGGCACCGCCCGCCAGGCACCGGTGGGCGATCGCGAGGGTGGGCCAAGCCATCCGACACCGAATGGGATATCCGATGACAGTCAACGCTGCGCTCCGGGCACGCGCCCGCCGTGGCCTGAGAGGGCTGGGTCTGGTCCTCTGCGGCACGTTCGCCTCCGGCGTGGTCCTCGCGCCGTCGCCCGCGTACGCGGCCAACGGGCCGGTCCCGCTCGGCGCGGCCGACCGCTATGCCGTACTGGCCGGGGAAACGGTGAACAACGTCGGCAACTCCGTGATCGGCGGTGATCTCGGCGTGGCACCCGGCGAGACGCTGACCGGATTCCCGCCCGGGGTCGTCAACGGCGAACGGCATCCCAACGACGAGTCGGCCCAGCACGCCCAACGCGACCTGGCGAGCGCGTATGACGACGCGAGCAACCGGGTGTCGACCGACCCGACCGGCACCGAGCTGGGCGGCAAGACGCTCGCGCCCGGCGTCTACACGTCGACCGACGCGGTGGCGCTCACCGGCACGCTCACCCTCGACGCCCGGGGCGACGCGAACGCGGTCTTCGTCTTCCAACTGGCGACCACCCTGGTCACCGGCGCGGACAGCCAGGTGCGGGTGGTCAACTCGCCCCGGCCGCTGTGCAACGTCTACTGGAAGGTCGGTACGTCGGCCACGTTGGGCTCCGACACCGAGTTCGTCGGCGTCATCATGGCGCTCGACTCGGTCAGCCTCAACCCCGGTGCCCGGGTCACACCCGGCGCGGTGCTGGCCCGCGACGGCGCGGTCACCCTCGACGAGAACACCGTGAACCGGGCGAGCTGCCTTCCGGCCGCGTCGCCGGGTGCGTCGGGCGTGCCGGGTCGACCCACGCCGTCGGTGTCCCCGTCTCCCTCACCGTCGGTGTCGCCCTCGCCCTCGCCTTCGCCGAGCCCGTCACCGTCGCCGTCCTCGCCGAGCCCGTCACCGTCCTCGTCGTCACCGAGCCCGTCACCGTCGAGCCCGTCGCCGTCCTCCCCGAGTCCGTCGATCTCGTCGCCTTCGCCGAGCCCGTCCCCGGCGGGGCCCACACCGACCCAAGCTCCGGCATCGCCGGCCGAACCACCCGCACCGCCGGCTCCGGCCCAGCCCGAACAGCCGCCCGTCCAGCCCGAGCAGCCGGCCCAGCCCGAACAGCCCGTCGTGCCGGAAGAGCCGGTCCTGCCTGAGCAACCCGTCGTGCCGGAACAGCCGGTGATGCCGGCGGAACCGGGACAACCGGGGGCGCCCGGGCCGGCGGCCCCGGCCGTACCGAACTTCGAGGTGCCGCAGGGGCCGTGACCGGGCGGCCCGGCGCCGGGTCAGCGGGCCGAGTGCTTGTCGGCGTAGTTGGCCAGCCAGGCGACCTGGGCCGGGTCGAGCGAGGGGCGTACCCGTGCGCGGGCCGCGGCGACGTGCGCGGCGGTGACCGTCGACGCCTCCAGTGACTGGCGCATCGCCGCCAGCGCCGCCTCGCGGACCAGGGCCGCGCAGTCGGCGGCCGAGAACCCGTCGAGTTCGGTGCCGAGTTCGGCCAGGTCGACGTCGTCGGCGAGCGGCACCGTCCGGGCCGACGCCCGCAGGATCTCGGCCCGGGCGTCGGCGTCCGGCGGCGGGACGTACACCAGGCGTTCCAGCCGGCCGGGGCGCAGCAGGGCGGGGTCGATCAGGTCGGGCCGGTTGGTCGCCCCGATCACCACCACGTTGCGCAGGGACTCGACCCCGTCGAGTTCGGTGAGCAGGGCGGCGACGACCCGGTCGGTGGTGCCGCCGTCGGTGGCCTGACCGCGTACAGGGGCCAGCGCGTCGACCTCGTCGAGGAAGACCAGCGTCGGGGCGGCCTCCCGGGCCCGGCGGAACAGTTCCCGGACGGCCCGCTCGCTCTCGCCGACCCACTTGGAGAGCACCTCGGCGCCCTTGACCGACAGCACGTTGGCCTTGCCGGTGCCGGCGAGCGCGGTCACCAGGAAGGTCTTGCCGCAGCCGGGCGGCCCGTAGAGGAGCACGCCGCGCGGCGGCCGGACACCGAGCCGGGCGAACGTGTCGGGATAGGTCAGCGGCCACAGCACCGATTCGGTGAGCGTCTCCTTGACCTCGACCATGTCGCCGACGTCGTCCAGCGTGACGGTCGCTATGTCCAGGGTGGACGAACCCATCGACGTCGGCCGGACCACCTCCAGGGCGGCCTCGAAGTCGGCCATCGCCACCGCCGGGGAGGGCGCCTCCTTCTGGCGCAGCGCCGCCCGCACGCCGGCCTCGCGGGCCAGCGCGGCCAGGTCGGCCGCGACGAACCCGGGCGTACGGCCGGCGACGTCGTCCAGCCGTACGTCGTCGGCGAGCGGCATGCCCCGGGTCAGTACGGTCAACTGTTCGCGGCGCAGCGCGTTGTCCGGCAGCGCCACGGTGATCTGCACGGCGAGCAGGTCGGGGGAGCGCAGCCCGACGTCGACCGACTCCGGGTGACTGGTGGTGCAGACGACGGCCGCCCCGGCGGCGACCGTCTCGGCGAGCAGTTGCCGGAACACGGTCGCCAGCGGGCCGGGCTGGTCGCGGGGGACCAGCGCGTCCACGTCGGAGACCAGCAGCACCGCCGGGCCGCCGGAGCGGACCGAGGCGGCGGCCTCCCGCAGCCGGCGGGCGGCGGCGTCGTTGGTCAGCGCGGCGATCTCGGGCGCCCACAGCGCCACCAGCCGGGCGCCGACGGCGGCGCTCACGGCCCGTACGAGGGCGGTCTTGCCCGATCCGGCGGGGCCGCTGACCAGCACGCCGAGCGACACGGTGGTGCCGAGCCGGCCGAGCACCTCCCGGTGGTGGAACCCGAGGTCGAGCAGTTCGGTGAGTTCGTGCGCCTGGGCGCGCAGGCCGGGCAGGTCGTCGACGCTGGGCGCCTCGACCTCGTCGACGGCGGCCGGCGCCGGGGCACCGCCGCCGGCGGGCGTCGTGGCGTACGGCGAACCGCCGGTGCCCCGGCCGGCACCGGCCACCGGCCCGCCACCGACGGCCAGCCGGCCCGCGGCCGCGGCGCCGGGCATGTTGCCGTGGGTGACCTGGCCGCCCTGCCAGCCGACGCTGGTGTCCATGGTGACCAGTGCGGCCTGCGCCGGCTCGGCGGCGGCGACGGTGAGCAGGGTGCTGGTCCAGGCGTACCCGACGGTGTTGGCCAGGCTGCGGCGGGCGGCCTCGACCAGGGCGCGGGCCGTGGCGTCGGGCAGCACGTCCTGGGGCAGCAGCGACACGTCGTCGCCCTCGGTGACGACCTTGCCGAGCAGGGCGAGGCGGAGCATCTCCGGGCTGACCGCGGCGACGATCTCCGGCGGGCCGGCGAGCGTCACCCGCCGGGCCGGTACGACCGGGGTGGGCGCGACGGTGACCTGGCCGCCGTCGCGCAGCCCGAGGTTGCCGAGGATGAGGTCGTCGGCGTAGAGCAGGGCGCGGCTGGCGGTGTGCTCGGCGCGGGCGGCGATCCCGGCGGTCACCCGGCGGCCGGACAACCGCACCGGATCGCCCGGGTGGAGCCCGAGGGCGGTGAGCACCTCCGGGTGCAGGCGGACGATGCCGCGGCGGGCGTCGAGCGCGGCCGGCCGTAGGCTCGCGGTGAGGGTGAGGTCGTGATCCGCCACCCGCCGAGACTATCCGGCCCGGGGTGCCCCGGGCCGTACGGCGGCCGGTGTGCCGTACGGCCCGGGTCGCCGCCCCGCCGTCCGGACGCGGCGGGATGGTGCCCGAACAGGCGCTGGTGCCCGACTGGCCGGGGGCTCACACTCGCGGAGGACTTTCGTGAGATCGCCGGGAGGCTCGAAGATGATGCAGCGTCGCGCGCTGGTGGCCCTGGCCGTCGTGGGCGGGCTGGCCCTCGCCGGGTGCACCGGCGACGACGAGCCGGGCCCGACGATCGGGTCGGCGGCGCCGGATGGCGCGGCGGGCCCGACCCGGCCGGCCGTCGACAGCGACATCAGCCCGAAGGGGATGGGACCCTACCTGGTCGGCGTCAAGCTCGCTGACCTCCAGACCGCCGGCCTGGTCGGTGACACCGAGAAGGCCGAGGGCTGCCCCGACCTGGCCCTCGGCAAGGGGCTGCCGGACTACGCGGTGCCGGCGCTGGCCTTCGACGACGGCCAGTTGGTGCACCTGACCGTGAGCACCCCGGCGGTGCGTACGACCGAGGGTGGCCGGGTGGCGATGACCCGCGCCGAGGTCGAGGCCAACCACCCGGACGGCCGGCAGGTGGCCGGCCGGGCCGGGGCATCCGGATGGTTGGTGACCGAGGACGCCAACGGCCTGCTCTTCCGGTTCGACGGCGAAAACCGGGTGGAGTCGATCGAGGCGGGCGACTCGGCGGCGCTCCAGCGGAGGTTCACCAGCGGCCGGGAGTGCTGACCGGCGCCGGTGAACCCGCCGGTCACCGTTCGTTCTCGTAGCCGTCCAGCAGCGACGGGTCGCTGCGGATGAGTTCGGCCAGCCGGGCGGCCGACCGGCCGGTCGCGGCGCTGTCGGCCGGTCCGGTCCACGGCTGCCCGGTGCCGGCCGGCCAGGCCGGTGGCGCGGCCGTCGCGGCGCCGGGTGCGTGCGTGGCCGCCGGCGCACGGACGTCCGTGGTGGCCGGCCCGACGGTGACGGTCACCTCGCCGGCGGTCCACTGCACGCGCAGCAGGGCGGCGGACGCGCCGGTGTGCACCGACAGGGTGACGGCCATGTCCGGGTGCCGGGATACGACCTCCCGTACGGCCGCGGTCACCTCGTCCGCGGGCGTGGGCCCGGCGGGTGGCGGCGGCTCGGGGGCGGGCGGCGCTTCGGCCGCCAGCCGGCGCTTCAGTTCGTCGCGCCGCGCCAACCGGGCGAGCGCGTCGTCCAGTTCACCCCTCATCCGGTGTCACCTTTCTCGTCCGCGTCCCGACCACCTCGTCAGGACTTCTTCTCCTTGACCGCCCGGTCCAGGGCGCGGTCCAGGACAACCAGCAGAGCGTCGCGTACGGACAGCCGGTCCCGTGCGTCGAACGTCAGCAGCGGGACGTGTCGTCCGATCGCGAGCGCCCATCTCACCTGTTCGAGATCATGCGCCACGCGTCCGTCGAACGCGTTGACGGCCACCACGAACGGCAGCCGGGCGCGTTCGAAATAATCGACGGCCGGGTAGCAGTCGTCCAGCCGGGAACTGTCGACGACCACCAGCGCCCCGAGCGCGCCGCGGACCAGGTCGTCCCACATGAAGCCGAAGCGGGCCTGCCCCGGGGTGCCGAAGAGATAGAGCTTCAGGCTGTGGTCGATCGTGACGCAGCCGAAGTCCATGGCGACGGTGGTGGTCGTCTTCGCCGAGCGGCTGCCCGGATCGTCGACGCCGATGCCGGCCGAGGTCATCTCCGCCTCGGTGGTCAGCGGGTCGATCTCGGAGATCGCGCCGACGGTCGTGGTCTTGCCGACCCCGAACCCGCCCGCGATGACGATCTTGACTGGGATGGGTGGGGTGGCCCGGCGGCCGCCGGCCGGCGGTGCCGCCGTCCCGATCCGGGGTGCCGGCCGGTCGGCGGGTGCGCCGTGACGCGGCGGCCCGCCCGGCCGGGGCGCGGCCGGGTCGGCGTCGCCGGCGGCTTCGAGCCGCCCGGTCGAACCGTCCTGGATCGCCGGGCCGTAGCCGGTGGTGTGCCCACGTGGCGTGCCGTAGATGGTGGAGCCGGCCCGTGGCCGGTCAGGAGATCGCACGGAGTCCATGGATCACTCGCAGAATCGTCTCGGGATCGTATGGGTCCGCCACGTCGGCGGTGTGTACGTCGAGATGGCCGGCCGCGCTCAGGTCGCCGACCAGGACCCGGGTGACGCCCAGGTGCAGTCGCAGCCGGGCCGAGATCTCGGCGACCGACAGCGGCACGGCGCACAGGTCGACGATCGCCTGAAGCTCCGGGGCCAGACTCGCCAGCGGCGGGGCGGTCCAGGCCACCCCGCCGAGCCGGGCGGTCACCTGCGTCTCCAGGCCGATCGCCGGATCGGTGCTGTTCACCCGGCCGGCGGTCAGCACGAACGGGCGCAGCCCGCCCGGCACGACCGGGGCGGTCTCGGCCCGGCCGGTCGTGGCCTCCGGATCCGGCGCGGGTTCCGGTGCCGACCCGCGCAGGTACGGACGTACCCGGAAGGACGGCTCCGGCACCTCGTCGCCGGCGGACGGGGTCATGACTGGACGGAGTTCTTCAGTTCGACGATCAGTCGCGGTGTCAGGGCGCTGCCGGCCCGGCTGGCGAACAGGGTCATCTCGTACGCCACCGTGCCCAGGTTGGCCGACCGGTCGGCGATGACGCCGAGCACCGAGCCGCTGCTGATCGACGCGACCAGCAGGTAGCCGTCGGCCATGTCGACGATCACCCGGTTGAGCGGCCCCAGGGAGTACCAGCTCGCTGCCCCGCCGGCCAGGCTGGTCATGCCGGAGACGACGGCGGCCAGCCGCTCCGCGTTCGACCGGTCCTTGATCGCCGACATCGCCATCAGCAGGCCGTCGGACGACACCGCGATGGCCTCCAGCACCCCGGCGGTGGTCGACGTGAACGAGTCGAGTAGCCAGTTGAACGTCTTCGCCTCGGGACTCAGCTGTCCGGCCGTACCCGGCCGGGAATCCTGGCGTTCCACGCTCTCGTGGATGAAGGGGCTGCTCATCGTGGTGATCCCTCTTCGCTGCGGTGTTCTGAACTGACCTCACGCAGTGCGCGTTCCACGCCGGACTCGAACTGCGTGACGAGATGACGTACTTCTTCCGGGTCGAGCGGCCGGTGCGCCTGCGGGGCCCGGTGCCGGACCGCCACCGGCGGCAGGCGCAGGCTCGCCCCGGGGATCCGCTGGGTCAGGACGGTCGTACCCGCTCCCTGCTGCTCGGCCCGCCGTACGCCGGACTCGAACTCCTCGACCAGAGCCCGCACGGTCAGCGGGTCGGCCGGCGCGGGCGGTGCCGCGGGCGGGCCGCCGACCGAGACGGGCAGTTGCGCGCCGGGCACCCGCTGCCGCAGCACCTGACCGGCCGGGGTGGTGGCCGGTGGCCGGGCGGGCGGCTCGTCCGCCGTCGACGCTGCGGCGGACCGGCCGGCCACGGCGGGTGCCAGCCCGGGGAGCGGTGCGGGTTCGGCCGGCGGTGCGGGTTCGTCGGCGGCGGGTACCGGGGCGGCGAACGCGTTCCACGGCTGCCCGGACTCCAGCGACCGGCTGGCCCGGGTCAGCGCGGCCGGGTCGAACAGCCCCGCGCCGGCCGGGATACGTCCGGCCCGGTCCGGCCGGCGGCTGGAGGTCCGGGCGGGCAGCCCGTCGGACGTCAGCGCGGGCGCCGCCGGCAGCGCGCCGGCCGGCCGCAGCTGTGCGGCCGGCAGCGCCTTGGCGCCCGCCGTGCCGGGCCGGGCCGCCACGACCAGCGGCGGTTCCGGCCGGGTGACGGGGGTCGGCACCGGACGGCCGGTCACCAGCAGCCGGGCGGCAATGTCGACGTCGGCGGTGACACCGCCGCCGGGGGTGGGGCTCAGCGCGACGTCCAGCCCGTGCCGACGGGCCAGCCGGCCGACCACGAAGAGACCGAGGAGTTCGGTCGGCACCAGGTCGAGCCGTTCGCGCCGGGTGATCCGGGCGTTCTCCTCCGCCATCCGCTCCGGCGACATGCCGATCCCGTGGTCGATGACGGTGACCCGTACGCCGTCGTCGCGCGGTTGCGCGGTGACGCTGACCCGGGTGTGCGGCGGCGAGAACGACGTGGCGTTCTCCATCAGTTCGGCGAGCGCCAGCACGAGGTCGCCGATGGCACCCGGCGCGACCAGCACCTCCGGCGGCACCCGTACGTCGACCCGCGGGTAGTCCTCGATCTCGCCGAGCGCCAGCCGTACGACGTTCGCCAGCGGCAGCGGGGCGACGTACCCGTCGGCGCCGGTCGAGCCGGAGAGCACGACCAGGCTGCTGGCGCTGCGGCGTAGCCGGCTGGAGACGTGGTCGAGCCGGTAGAGGTTCTGCAGCCGGGTCGGGTCGGTCTCGTCGTGTTCGAGCCGGTCGATCAGCGCGATCTGCCGGCCGACCAGGTTCTGGGTACGCCGTCCGACGTGCCCGAACATCTGCGCCACGTTGCGCCGGCTGGCCACCTGCCGTTCGACCAGCCGGGTGGCGGTGCCCTGGACCCGTTCGAAGGCCCGCGCCAGGTCGCCGATCTCGTCGCGGGCGTCGACGTCGACGGGGTCGAGGCGCACCTGCTCCACGACCTCGCTCTCCTCGTCGGAGATCCGGACGAGTTCGGCCTCGGCGACCCGGGCGACGCGGTCGGCGGACTGGGTGAGCCGGGTCAGCGGCCGGGCCACCGCCCGGGCGACGCCGGTGCTGAGCAGCACCACCGCGGCGAGCACCAGCAGGGCGAGGGCGCCGATGCCGTACGCGAGGAGGAGTTCGGTCTGCTGGCGTGCGGTGACCTCGCCGAGGACGTCGGTGATGATCTTCTGTTCGACGAACTGGCCGAGGGTGATCAGCGACTCGACGGCCGGGAAGAGCGTGGCGAGTTCGAGGCCGGCGATGGCGCCCTGCGGGTCGGTGCCGAAGGTGTCGAGGAAGTCGGGGCTGGTCCGGGCCCCGGCCGCGACCTCGACCAGCTGGTACAGCTCGTTCTGCTCGGCGCTGGCGTAGAGGCCGAACCGGCCGATCGAGACCTGGAGGGCGGCCATGTTGGCGATGTAGGCCGTGATCGCGCCGGCGTTCTTCGTGCCGACCACGACCACGAGCCAGCTCGCGCCCGCGCTGATGCCCTCGTCGGCGCGCAGTACGGCGTCGAGCGCGACCACCTGCCGGCCCTCGTCGGCGGCGGTGTCGATTCCGTCGAGCAGCCGCAGCGAGTCGACGAGCCGCTGGTTGAGCGCCGAATAGCCGGCCATGATCGCATCCGGGCTGGCGGTGCGGTCGAGCACGTTGGCGCGCAGGTCGGCGAGGTACTGGACCCCGTCGACCGCCTCGGCGACCCGTTCGGGTGGCGTGCCCTCGTAGTCCGCGGCCAGGTCGGCGACCCGGTCGCCGACCTGTGCCGTCTGCAGTAGCAGGCGGGACCGGTCGACGACGCCGAGCAGATACCCGATCGACAGCAGTCGTTCCCGTTGCAGATCCTGCACCAGGGTGCCGATGTGACCGGCGAGGCGCACCGAGCGGGCGGTGTCGGCGGCCCGGCCGGCCTGGGTCACCTGGTCGACGACCATCGGTACGGCGAGACCGGCGAGGCTGAGCAGCGGAACGATCAGCAGCAGGGCCAGCTTGCCCCGGATGCGCAGCCTACCGAGCAGCACCGCTGTGCTCCCACTGCTTCGGCGCCGGGGCGGTGTCGGCCGGGGTCGGGTGGCCGGGACCGGGGGGTTCCGGCGTGCCGCCGGGCCAGTGCCTCGCCACCGCGCCCGCCCGGCCGGCGGGTGCCGGGTCGCCGGCCGGACCGGACGGTCCGGCACCGGGCGCGGGCGGGGCGGTGCTGCCGCGGTGGCGGCCGGCGGCGACCAGGAAGACCAGGAGCGGAGCGTGGCCGATCAGGAAGAGGGCCACGCCGGCCGCGACCGTCACCAGGCGGGCGGTGCCGAGGCCGTCGACACGGGCTTCGAGCAACTGGTCGATCTCGGTGAGTACGGTCGCCGACAGCGCCGCCGCGGCGGCGTGCACGACCACCCGGGCGGCGGCGACGGCCGCCGGGTCGGGCAGCGCGTCGCCGGTGTTCGGGTTGCCGGTGTCCAGGGTGGCGGCGGCGCCGAGCGCCTCCACCGCCTGCTGGTAGGCGTCGAGTTCACCGAGCAGGTTGCCGCCGAGGGTGCCGCTGTCCGTGCTGTCGACGGCGAGCTGGAGGTTGGTGACCAGGTCGTGGGCGGGGTCGAGGACCTCGGCCCGGGCGTTGCTCAGCTCGCCCGCGGTGCGGACCAGTTCGGCCTGTGGCCGGACGGCGGCGAGCACCGCCAGGTCGGCGAGCCGGCCGGCGGCGACGACCGACTCGGGCAGTTCCTCGCCGGCGCTGTCCTGGAGCTGATAACTGTCCGGGTCGGGATCGCGGACCAGGCCGGAGGTGTCCCGAACCTTGGCGTACAGGGCGAGCAGCAGGTCGGTGGCCTCGGTGTACGCCGTGTACGTGGCCTCCGGGTAGGTGTGGCTCCGGTCGGACAGCGATTCGATCTTGGCCCGTACGCCGGCCCACCGTTCGTGGGTGCGCAGTTCGGTGCCGAGCCGGGCGTCGACCGTGCCGCCCTCGGCGACGGCCCGGTTGAGCGCGTCGCGGGGCACCGGCTGGCCGGCCACCGCGGCCGACTGGGCGTCGACGAGCGTGAGGGTGATCTGTCCGAGCGCCCGCAGGTATTCGACCCCGGCGCGTTCCCGTTCGGCGAACGCCGCCTTCTCGTCGGTCCCGCGCCATGCCTGTACGGAGAGGACGAGGGTGGGCACCAGCAGCGTCACCGCGAGTAGCAGGCGCGGGAGCAGTCCCGACATCCGCCGGTCGGGCGACCGCTCTGCTGGAAGTGTCATCGTCTTCCCCCCTCGGGCGACGTGAAAGGCGCAGGCGGGGGTACGTGTCGCACGATGCCGGTCCCGTCCGCCGGACCGGAAACCTAATGGACATCTGCGGCGGTGCAATCCACACCGAACAGCTATTTCTTGCCCACTGGCAAGTAACGTGCCGCTGTGTCGGAACGATGGTTACGTTGCGTGTCGACTCTGGAGTGGCCTGTTTCGATTGCCGTGATATGTGACTGAAGATCGGAATTCACGGGATGCTGCACTTGTCCTGCCGTCCTTCGGGTATGTCCGGTCGACTCACGGTTGCGGGGCGACGTTCGGAGGCCGGTCCGGGCCGTACGGACGATCTCAGGTGGCACTCAGGAACGGGGCCGTACGGTGTCCCCATGCCTTCACCGCTGTCGGCGCGGCTCCGTCGTGCCCTGCCGCGGATGACCCGGCGCCGGGTCGTCACCGCCACCGTGCTGATCGCCGTCCTCGCCGGCGCGGTCGCCTGGGCGGTCTGGCCGGAACGGCGCGACTTCACCGCCACCGACAGCATGATCAGCGTCCGGTCCGGGCCGACCGGTGACGAGCCGGTGACCCTGGACACCCGGTACTACCTGCCCGACGGCGCCTCCGCCGACGCCCCGGTGCCGGCGGTGCTGCTCGCCCACGGCTTCGGCGGGACCAAGGACACCGTGCGCGCCGACGCCGAGGACCTGGCCGGGCTCGGGTACGCCGTACTGACCTTCACCGCCCGCGGGTTCGGCCGCAGCGGTGGCGAGATCCACCTCGACAGCCCCGACTACGAGGTGCGCGACGCGCAACGGCTCCTCGACTGGCTGGCCGCCCGGCCGGAGGTCCGTACCGACACCCCCGGCGATCCACGGGTCGGGGTGGTCGGCGGCTCGTACGGCGGCGCCCTCGCCCTGCTGCTCGCCGCCCAGGACCCCCGTGTCGACGCGATCGTCCCGATGATCACCTGGAACGACCTGTCCCGTTCCTTCCTGCCCGAGTCGACCGGCCGGGAGCCGGTCGACGGGGTCTTCAAGAAGGGCTGGGCCGGCCTCTTCTTCGGCAGCGGCACCAGTGGCGGGCTCGGCGCCGCCGGCCTGCCCGGCGGCCCGGCCACCGGACCCGGCTCCGGCGACACCGGGGGCCTCCCCGCCGGGGTGCCGACCGCCGGCGGCGGGCTGGGCCCGGGCGCCCCGTTCGGCGACCCGTCCTGTGGCCGCTTCGCCCGCGACGTCTGCGCGGCCTACCAGCAGATCGCCACCACCGGTCGGGGTACGCCGGAGGCGGTGGAGTTGCTGCGCCGGTCCAGCCCGGCCACCGTGCTCGACCGGATCAAGGCGCCGACCCTGCTCGTCCAGGGCGGGGCCGACACGCTCTTCCCGCTGGCCGAGGCCGACCTCAACGCGCGCGGCATCGCGGCCAACGGCACCCCGGTGCGGGTCGCCTGGTTCACCGGCGGCCACGATGGCGGCACCGGTCCGCAGACCGACCGCGACCGGCTCAAGTTCCTCACCGCGCAGTGGCTCGGCCACTACGTCAAGGGCGAGGGGGAGCCGCCGGCGGACAGCTTCACCTGGTCGCGGATCGCCGGCTTCGACGCCATGGACCGGGGACTGGTGGCGACCGGCTACAGCACCGTCGACTATCCCGGCGTCGGCGGCGCCACCACCTCCGCGGTGGCAGTCGCCGGGCCACCACAGGCCATCGCCAACCCGCCGGCCGGCAACCCGGCCGCGATCTCCTCCCTGCCGTTCGCCGGCGGCCTGTCGTCCGTACTCGGCGGGGTCGCCGGAGACCTGCCCGGACAGCACGCCCGGTTCGAGTCCGCGCCGCTCGACGAGGCGGTCGACGTGGTCGGCTCACCGACCGTGTCGGTCCGGGCGGCGTCCCCGACCGGTGAGGCGGTGCTCTTCGTCAAGCTCTACGACGTCGACCCGAACGGTGCGGCCACCCTGCCCAGCGGCCTGGTCGCCCCGGTACGGCTCACCGGCCTGCCGGCCGACATCGGACAGGCGCGGCCGGTGACCGTGACGCTGCCGGCGATCGTCCACCGGGTCGAGGCCGGCCACCACCTGCGGCTCGTGCTCGCCACCGCCGACCAGGCGTACGCCACCCCGGTCGAGCCGACCGTCTACACCGTCGGCCTCGGCGCCGGCAGCACCGGCCCGGTGACGCTGCCGACCGTGACCGGCGCGCCGATCGCCACCTCGGAGCTGGTCTGGCGCTGGGTGCTCGCCGGCCTGCTCGCCGCGATCGTCGTCGGTCTCGTCGCGGTCGTGGCGGTGGTCCGTCACCGGCACCGCCGGCACGACACGTCGGTCGTCGCCGAACACGCCGACACCCCGCTCGTCGTACGCGACCTGCGCAAGGAGTACGCCGACTTCGTCGCCGTCGCCAAGGTCGGCTTCGAGGTACGGCGCGGCCAGGTGGTCGGCCTGCTCGGGCCGAACGGCGCCGGCAAGACCACCACGCTGCGGGTGCTGATGGGGCTGACCCAGCCGACCGCCGGCGAGATCTACGTCTTCGGCCACCGGCTGGTCCCCGGTTCGCCGGTGCTCTCCCGGATCGGGTCGCTGGTCGAGGGGCCGGGCTTCCTGCCCCACCTGAGCGGGCGCGACAACCTGAAGTCGTACTGGCGGGCCACCGGGCGGCCGTGGGCCGAGGCCCGGTTCGAGGAGGCGCTGGAGATCGCCGGCCTCGGGACCTCGGTCGACCGGCGGGTCCGCACCTACAGCCACGGCATGCGGCAGCGGCTGGCCATCGCCCAGGCCATGCTCGGCCTGCCCGAGCTGCTGGTGCTCGACGAACCGACCGACGGGCTCGACCCGCCGCAGATCGCCGAGATGCGCCGGGTGCTCAAGCGGTACGCCACCGACGGCCGGGCCGTGCTGGTCTCCAGCCACCTGCTGGCCGAGGTCGAGCAGACCTGCACCCACGCGATCGTGGTCAACAAGGGCGCGGTCGTGGCGGCGGGTCCGGTCGCCGACATCGTGGGCGAGTCGCCGATGGTGCAGTTCGACGTCAGCGACGCCGGTGCCGCCCGGGCCGTGCTCGACGGGCTGGAGGGCGTGCGTACGGTCGGCGGCGACGGCAACGGCGGCCTGGTGGTCGACATCGACGGCACCGCCCGCAGCGAGGTCGTGGCCGAACTCGTCCGGGCCGGGGTGGGGGTCGACCGGGTGGTGCCCCGGCGCCGCCTGGAGGACGCCTTCCTCGCCCTGGTCGGGGAGAACTCTCGGGGAAGCGGGGACCGGTGATGGCAGACGTCGAGCAGGCGGAGCGGGCCGAGGCGGCCGACGGTTCGGGGGCCGCCCCCGGATACCGGCCGCGCGCCACCCTCCCGATGTCCGCGGAGTTCCGGCGCCAGGCGTCCCGCCGGCGTACGCAGCTCGCGCTCGGGTTCATGGTGCTGCTGCCGCTGATCATCCTGATCGCGTTCCAGTTCGAGAGCGGCGACGACGACAACGGCGGCGGCGAGTTCGCCAGCCTGATCGAGTTCGCGACCGCGAACGGTCTCAACTTCACCCTCTTCACGCTCTTCGTGTCGGCCTCGTTCCTGCTGGTCGTGGTGGTCGCGCTCTTCTGCGGCGACACGGTGGCCAGCGAGGCGAGCTGGGGCAGCCTGCGCTACCTGCTGGCGATCCCGGTGCCGAGGTCGCGGCTGCTGGCGGTGAAGCTGGTGGTCGCGCTCGCCTACTCCGCGCTGGCCCTGCTCCTGCTCGCCGGCACCGCCCTGCTGATCGGCACCCTGCGCTACGGCTGGGGGCCGTTGCAGAGCGCGGTCGCCGCCGAGATCCCGGCCGGTGAGGGCCTGTTGCGGCTGCTCGGCATCCTCGGCTACCTGGCCGTGGTGCTGCTGGTGGTGGCCGGGCTGGCGTTCCTGCTCTCGGTGACGACCGACGCGGCGCTGGGCGCGGTCGGCGGGGCGGTGCTGCTGTGGATCCTGTCGAGCATCCTCGACCAGATCACCGCGCTGGGCGTGCTGCGTGACTTCCTGCCGACCCACTACAGCAGCGCCTGGCTCGGGCTGCTGTCGACGCCGGTGCAGACCGACGACATCGTCCGTGGCTCGATCTCCGCGATCAGCTACGCCACCATCTTCTGGGGGCTGGCCTTCTGGCGCTTCACCCGCAAGGACGTCGTCTCCTGAGACCCGCGCGACGGGACGGGCGGGTCGCTACGGGGCCGCCCGGCCCACGTCAAGATCCCGAGGTGTGGCTCACAACCTGGGAATCAGCGGTGGTCAACCGCGATCACGCCCGTAGACTCGGGTGCACAACTCAATACCTCATCCAGAGGGGCTGAGGGATACGGCCCGTTGACGCCCCGGCAACCACCCCGCACGACCGACTCATCGCCGAGTCGCGGGGGGCAGGTGCCAAATCCGTCCCCGCCGCGCGGTGCGGTGCAGGGGAAAGATGAGAGGACCCTCAGATGACGTCGATCATCGACGAAACCGCCGACGCCGCCACCTCGATCTCCAGCCCGGCCCGGTCCCTGGTCTGTCGCGGCTGCGGTGCCGAATACCCGCTGGCCGCCCAGCACGCCTGCTTCGCCTGTTTCGGCCCGCTGGAGGTCGCCTACGACCAGGCCGCGCTGGCCCGGGTCACCCGGGCCGACATCGAGGCCGGCCCGAACAACATGTGGCGGTACGCCGCCCTGCTGCCGGCCGGCCAGGACCCGGCCACCCGGGTGACGCTCGATCCCGGCATGACCCCGCTGGTCGCCGCCCCCGGCCTCGCCGCCGAACTGGGCATCAGCGCACCGCTGTGGGTCAAGGACGACAGCGGCAACCCGACCCACTCGTTCAAGGACCGGGTGGTGTCGGTGGCCCTGACCGCCGCCCGCGAACTCGGCTTCACCCGCTTCGCCTGCGCCTCCACCGGCAACCTCGCCAACTCGGTCGCCGCGCACGCCGCCCGCGCCGGCGTACCGTCGATCGTCTTCATCCCCGGTGACCTGGAGCCAGGCAAGATCATCACAACCGCCGTGTACGGCGGCGACCTGGTCGCCATCGACGGGTCGTACGACGACGTCAACCGGCTCTGCGGCGAACTGGTCGAGACCGACGAGTTCGAGGACACCGCCTTCGTCAACGTCAACGTCCGGCCCTACTACGCCGAGGGCTCCAAGACCCTTGGCTACGAGGTGGCCGAGCAGCTCGGCTGGCGCATCCCGGCCCAGGTGGTCATCCCGATGGCCAGCGGCGAACTGCTCACCAAGGTCGACAAGGCGTTCAGCGAACTGGTCGAGATCGGGCTCGTCGAGGCGCCGGCCGGCGGCTGGCGGGTCTTCGGCGCCCAGTCGACCGGCTGCAACCCGATCGCCACCGCCCTGCACGCCGGCACCGACACGATCAGCCCGGTCAAGCCGACCGGCATCGCCAAGTCGCTCAACATCGGCGACCCGGCCGCCGGGGCGTACGCGATCGAGGCGGTACGGCGTACCGGCGGCTGGATGGACCACGCCGACGACGACGAGATCCGCGACGGGATCCGGCTGCTGGCCCGCACGACCGGCGTCTTCGCCGAGACGGCCGGCGGCACCACCGTGGCCGTGCTGAAGAAGCTGGTCGACAGCGGCCGGCTCGACCCCGCGGCGGAGACGGTCGTCTACAACACCGGCGAGGGCCTCAAGACCCTCGACGCGGTCGCCGGGCTGGTCGGCCCGACGCACCGGGTCAAGCCGTCGCTGCGGGCGGCCCGGGAGGCCGGCCTGCTCGGCTGAGCGTCCGCTGTCAAGCCGGTCACCCCGTCGGGGTTACCGGCCTGCGCGGCCGGTAACCGGGGTTTTGCCGTCCGTGGAGAAAACCTGGCCCGACAGACTTGACGACCGCCTCGCGAAGACGCAAGATGCTCCGTGCGGGAGGGCGTAGCGCCGTAGACTTTTGAAGCTCTAACGACCCAGCGCCGGAGGCGTTGTGCGCACGTCCTCCCGACCAAAGAAGAAATTCGGTCGCGGGCACCCCGACCAGGCGGCACTCTCGGTCCCATGGACATCGCCGTCACCGCCTTCACCCCCGCCGACAGCGCCGCCGTGGAGCGAGCTTTCGAAATCCAGACGGCGGTCGTCACCGCCGACATCCCGGGTTTCCCGACACCCGTTCAACGCGACTTCTACGTCGGGATGAAACATCCGCGGACCGGGTACGCCTTCGAGCGCTATCTCGCGCACGTCGACGGCAAGCCGGTCGGCTATCTCGAAATGACGATGCCGCAGCTCGACAACACCGACAACGTCACGGTCGAGTTGCAGGTGCTGCCGGACTACCGGCGGCGTGGGGTGGGCCGGGCCCTGCACGCCCGGGCCGTCGAGCGGGCCCGGGCGCTCGGCCGCAAGCGGCTGATGAGCATGGCCGTCGCCACGCTGCCCGGCGGCCCGGTGCGCGACGAGGCCGGCAACCGGTTCGCCGCCGCGATGGGCGCCGAGTCGGTGCTCCTCGAGGTGCGCCGGCGGCTCGACGTGACCTCGGTCGACCAGCCCCGGCTGGACGCGATGCTGACCGAGGCGTGGAAGCACGCCGACGGCTACGAGCCCGTCCGCTGGGTGGGGGCCACCCCGGAGGACCTCATCGACGACGTCGCCTACCTCGACGGGCGGCTGGTCGAGGACGCGCCGATGGGCGACCTGGAATGGGAGCCGGAGAAGGTCGACGCGGACCGGATCCGCAAGGTGGAGCAGAACCACGAGTTGCGCGGCCGGCGCATGTACCACTCCGGTCTGCGGCACGTGGCGAGCGGTCGGCTGGCGGCCTGGACCGAGATCACGCTCGCCGACGGCAACGAGTGGCACGCCTTCCAGCAGATCACCATCGTCGAGCCGGCCCACCGGGGCCACCGGCTCGGCACCATCGTCAAGATCGACAATCTGCGTCAGGTCCTGGCGAAGGAACCCGACCTGAACGTCATCGACACCTGGAACGCGGCGGCCAACGACCACATGATCTCGATCAACGAGGCGATCGGGTTCCGCGCCGTCGACACCTGGAACAACTGGCAACAGGCGGTCTGACCCGGCCCTCCACCGGCGGGTACGGGTGCACGCGTACCCGCCGGTCAGCGCGGCGGGTGGCGGGTGAACGTGGTGTGGACCCGGACCGCCCACGGCCGCAGCGGCAACTCCCGGTAGCCGCCCGCCGAAAGCCCGGCCCGCCGCTCGAAGACGTTGCGGCAGCCGTACGAACCGGTCAACGTGTACGACCATCCGCACGCCAGCAGGTAGGCCGGCAGGAACAACGGGCCGAGCAGCGCGTACTGCCCGACGTGCCGGACCTCGTGCGCGAACAGTTCGGCCCGGCGCGGATCGAGCAGCCACCCGGCCGGCCGCCGCGTCACGACCACCGACCCGACCGTGAAGCACGGCTGCGCCGGCACCGGCAGCCGGTAGCCGCCGGCGACGAACACCCCGTCCGGCCCGCGCTCGCGGGTGGCCCCGCCCAGCGCGGCCACCACCAGCCCGGCAAGCGTCGAGCCGTTCACCCAGTTGACGGCCGTACGCAACGACGACCAGCGCCCGCCCATGACAAGAGGATGCGCCGGAATCACGCCCTACGACACCCACGGTCGGCTACGGCATGATGGCTGACATGACGGAGACCCCGCATCCCATGTACACCGCGCACGCCGACACCCTCGCCCGCGCGCTCACCGCGATCGCCGAGCGCGGCTACTGGTCGGCCTATCCCGAGTCACCCAGCCCCCGGGTGTACGGCGAGAACGCCGCCGCGCAGGGCGAGGCGGCGTTCCGGGCCCTGCTCGGCAACCGGTACCCGCTCGACCAGCCCGGCACCGTCGACTGGGTGGCCACCGAGGCCAGCCCGTTCGGTGTCGACCTCGGCGTCAGCTATCCGCACGGCGACGTCGACGCCTTGGTCGCCGCCGCGCGGGCCGCGCTGCCGGCCTGGCGTGACGCCGGAGCGCAGACCCGGGTCGGCGTCTGTGCCGAGATCCTCGCCCGGCTGCACGCCAACGTCTTCGAACTCGCCAACGCGGTCCAGTTCACCAGCGGCCAGGCGTTCGTGATGGCGTTCCAGGCCGGCGGCGCGCACGCCCTCGACCGTGCCCTCGAAGCGCTCGCCTACGCGTACGCCGAGATGACCCGGCACCCGGGCACCGCGGAGTGGGAGAAGCCCGCCGGCAAGGGTGACCCGCTGCGGATGAGCAAGACCTTCCACGTCGTACCCCGCGGGGTGGCGCTGGTCATCGGGTGCAACACCTTCCCGACCTGGAACTCGTACCCCGGGCTCTTCGCCTCGCTGGCCACCGGTAACCCGGTGGTCGTCAAGCCGCACCCGGGCGCGGTGCTGCCGTTGGCCATCACCGTCCGGATCGCCCGCGAGGTGCTCGCCGAGGCCGGCTTCGACCCCAACCTGGTGCTGCTCGCCGTCGAGGCCCCCGGCGAGAGGATCGCGTCCACGCTGGCGCTGCGCCCGGAGGTCCGGATCGTCGACTTCACCGGCTCCACCGAGTACGGCGACTGGCTGGAGGCCAACGCCCGGCAGGCGACCGTCTACACCGAGAAGGCCGGCGTCAACACCGTCGTGGTCGACTCGACCGACGACTTCGCCGGGCTGTGCCGCAACCTCGGGTTCTCGCTGACCCTCTACAGTGGACAGATGTGCACCACCCCGCAGAACATCCTGGTGCCGGCCGGCGGCATCAGCACCGACCAGGGCCACAAGACCTTCGACGAGGTCGCCGCCGGGATCGCCGGAGCGGTGGGCAAGCTCACCGCCGACCCGGCCCGGGCCGTCGAGTTCACCGGCGCCATCGTCAACGCCGGGGTGCTGGCCCGGCTCGCCGAGGTCAGCGGTGACGTCGTGCTGGAGTCGCGGGCGGTCGACCACCCGGCGCACCCCGACGCGGTGGTCCGTACGCCGACGATCGTGAAGCTGCCGGCCGACGCCGTCGACACGTACGGCCGGGAGTGGTTCGGGCCGATCTCGTTCGTCATCGCCACCGACTCGACCGCGCAGAGCCTCGACATCTTCCGCGAGACGGTCGGCCGCAACGGCGCGCTGACGGCGGCGGTCTACTCGTCAGACGAGAAGGTGCTCGACGCGGCCGAGGAGGCGGCGGTGGAGGCCGGCGTGCACCTGTCGTGCAACCTGACCGGTCAGGTCTTCGTCAACCAGTCCGCGGCGTTCTCCGACTTCCACGCCAGTGGGGCCAACCCGGCGGCGAACGCGGCCCTCACCGACGGGGCGTACGTCGCCGGCCGGTTCCGCATCGTCCAGTCGCGCCGCCACCTCTGATCCGCCTGACCCTCATGATCCCCGTGATCAGGGACCAGGACGCGCGTGTCGTCGGCGTGCCGAGGCGCGTACTCCCTGATCACGGGGATCATGGGCGGGAGGCCTAGGCGGCGGGACGTCTAGGCGGAGCGGCGCATCTGCAGTTCGGTGAGCACCGGGATGGTCGGGTGCGGCACCCGAACCCCGGTGTCGACGAAGCCCAGCCGCTCGTACGCGCGTACCGCCCGGTCGTTGCCGACCACGACCTCGAGCATCAACTCGGGCCGGCCAGCCATCCGCGACCACCGCGCGACGCTGTCCAGCAGCGCCCCCAGCACCCCGCTGCCCCGGTGTTCGGGTGTGACGTAGACCGCGTAGACGACGGTGAGGGTCGGCTCGTCCGGCGAGACGACGCCGCCGGCGTGCGCCACGAAACGCCCGTCCACCTCGGCGACGAACTGGGCGACGTCGTCGCCGGCCGAGACCCGGGCGACCCGGGCGGCGAACTCGGCGTGCGGCCGCGCCGCCGCCTCGGCCAGCGTCTCCAGGAAGGCCAGCGGCGTGTCGGCCAGCATCTCGAGCCGCATCGCCCGCATCCGTGCCGTGTCGGACGGTCGGAGCCGGCGTACGGCGGTCGGTGGGGCGGTCACGTCGGTCATCGTGGCATGGTCGGCGCCGGTACGGCCCGGCGGCAACCCGATTCGCCGCCGGTCAGGGCGCGTTGGGGGGAGGGGCCGCCCGGACCCGCCCGACCAGCAGTTGCCCGCCGACGTCGCGGCACAGTCCGGTGCCGTACTCGAAACCCAGCCGGCCGGGATAGCGGGCGAGGGTGGCCACGACCCAGTCCGGGCCGATCGCGAGGCAGGCGATGTGCCACAGGCCGTCCTCGTCGCGCAGCAGCCAGCCGTTCTTGATCGCGACCTGCGGGGCGAGGTCGGCGGGCAACGCGGCCCGGATCCCGAAGTCACCCACCCCGCGTACCCGCCGCATCTCGTCGAGCAGCCACGGCGTCCACCGGTCGCCGGCCGCGCGGCCGTCGGCGAGGCAGAGCCCGATCCGTACGGTGTCCCGCGCCGAGACGACCGTGTTGCTCCAGGCGTCGTGGTAGGGCGCCGAGTCGGTCAGCCCACAGGTCTCCACCAGCCGCTCGATCGACCGGCGGCGCCCGAGGACCGCGAAGAGGTCCTGTGCCGCCGCGTTGTCGCTGTCGCGGATCATCCGGGTCAGCGCGTCCAGCCGGGCCTCCGTCGGGGTCTCGCCGGGCGGTAGCCGCCGCAGGTAGTCGGCGGCGAGCCAGGCTTTCACCATCGACATCGTGTCGCTTGGCGCGGTGTGGTTGGCGGACCCGGTGATCCGGCCGGAGCGGCGGTCGAGGAAGGCCCAGGACAGGAACCCTTCGACGGGCACCCGCACCGCGTCCGGGGACGGCGGGCCGGGGTCGGGGGCGGCGGTCGCGCCGGCCGCGGGTTCGGTGCCCGCGGCGGGGTCCGGGCCGCGTACGAGGGCGGCCGGGGCGGGGTCGGCCGCACCGTGCCGGATCACCTCGTGGACGACCTCCGCCCCGATGAGCCCGGCGGCGAGCAGGAGTACGACGAACAGGTGGTGCCGCCGGCGCCGCCGGTGCCGACGTAGCCGGTGACGTGCCATCGGTTGGCTGGTTTCGGGGTGACCCACGTTGGTTAAACGAGCAACCCATTCCGGCGACGCCGTCGTGCATAAGATCGCATTCACCGTGTCCTTTTTGGGGTAGTGCACGGCAGAGATACCTCGTGTAGCGTGCGATTTCGGCCGCCATGTTCGACGGGACCGACATGGATCACGATTCCAGGTCCTCTCCGGGCGTACGTCCCGGGCCGGGAGGAGTGAAAGGCCAGGCAGCATCGAAGTGAGGAAGTGCACCGTGGCACAGGGCACCGTGAAGTGGTTCAACAGCGAAAAGGGCTACGGCTTCATCGCGGTCGACGGGGGGCAGGACGTGTTCGTCCACTTCTCGGCGATCCAGATGGACGGCTACAAGGCACTTGACGACGGGCAGCGGGTGGAGTTCGAGATCGCCCAGGGTCAAAAGGGGCCGCAGGCCGAAAAAGTGCACCTCATCGCCTGACGCCAGAGATCGACCAAGGCGGCCGAGAGGGGCCTCGGAAGAAACGTTCGGCGCCGGTTCTCCATAGCAGAGGGCCGGCGTCTTCGTTGTCCCCGAGGACGTCCTTTTCCTAACCGCTTCCCGGTGAGCAGGCACATGACGTGCCTCAATCGGTGTACGGCTCTCCGGCAGCTCCGGCCCGCCGGTTCGTTCTCGGCTTCCGTGCCGGTCCCTCGAATGAGGGAGCCCCGGCCCCTTGAATGGGGGAACGTCTCCGATGTTCGCCGGCCGGGTCGGGTTTTCCGGGCCCTGATCGGCGTGATCCGGGACGGGCTGTCGTCGCGTCGGGGTGTCGCGACGCCCGCTCCCGAGCGCGATCGTTGCGCGTCTATCTGTCGCGGGCTGCCTGGTCGGCCTCGTGCGACGTGCGGCGGGGCTGTCGCGGGCGGTCCCGGAAAAGCTCAACGAGCTTGCACTCGGCAGGGGGGAGTGCTAAACAGGTCATTGGCACTCGCGGACCGTGAGTGCCAATGGTCGGGGCGGTGGGGCCACCGGTGCGGACCCGGGAGACGGGGCTGTGGCGATGGCCGGTCGTCGCGGGCTATCCGGCCCGGCCAACGGACGTCACTGTCGCCAGGTAGTGACGTCCGAGGCTGCGTAGTCAGGCGGCACACCCGGGCCAACCGGCCCAGGTGGCCGTGAGTGTCCAGGAGGACAACGCCGTATGGCCAAGATCATTGCGTTCGACGAGGAGGCGCGCCGCGGCCTCGAGCGGGGCATGAACACCCTCGCCGACGCCGTAAAGGTGACGCTCGGCCCCAAGGGCCGCAACGTCGTGCTCGAGAAGAAGTGGGGCGCCCCCACCATCACCAACGATGGTGTGAGCATCGCCAAGGAGATCGAGCTCGAGGACCCGTACGAGAAGATCGGCGCCGAGCTGGTCAAGGAGGTCGCGAAGAAGACCGACGACGTGGCCGGCGACGGCACGACGACGGCGACCGTCCTGGCCCAGGCGCTGGTCCGCGAGGGCCTGCGCAACGTCGCGGCCGGCGCGAACCCGATCGCCCTCAAGCGGGGCATCGAGTCCGCGGTCGCCGCCGTGGCGGAGGAGCTGGCCAAGCTCGCCAAGGACGTCGAGACCAAGGAGCAGATCGCCTCCACCGCGTCGATCTCCGCCGGTGACAACACCGTCGGCGAGATCATCGCCGAGGCGATGGACAAGGTCGGCAAGGAAGGCGTCATCACCGTCGAGGAGAGCAACACCTTCGGGCTCGAGCTCGAGCTCACCGAGGGTATGCGCTTCGACAAGGGCTACATCTCGCCCTACTTCTGGACCGACCCGGAGCGTATGGAGGCCGTCCTCGACGACCCGTACATCCTGATCGTCGACGGCAAGATCTCGGCGGTTAAGGACCTGCTCCCGATCCTCGAGAAGATCATGCAGTCGGGCAAGCCGCTGCTGATCATCGCCGAGGACATCGAGGGCGAGGCCCTGGCCACCCTGATCGTCAACAAGGTGCGTGGCACCTTCAAGTCCGTCGCCGTCAAGGCCCCGGGCTTCGGCGACCGCCGCAAGGCGATGCTGAACGACATCGCGATCCTGACCGGTGGTCGGGTCATCAGCGAAGAGGTCGGCCTCAAGCTCGACGCCGTCACCATCGACCTGCTGGGCCACGCCCGCAAGGTGCAGGTGACCAAGGACGAGACCACCATCGTCGACGGTGCCGGTGACGCCGACCAGATCCAGGGCCGGGTCAACCAGATCCGCGCCGAGATCGAGAAGAGCGACTCCGACTACGACCGCGAGAAGCTGCAGGAGCGGCTGGCCAAGCTGGCCGGTGGCGTTGCGGTGATCAAGGTCGGCGCGGCCACCGAGGTCGAGCTGAAGGAGCGCAAGCACCGCATCGAGGACGCGGTCCGCAACGCGAAGGCCGCCGTCGAAGAGGGCATCGTCCCCGGTGGTGGCGTCGCGCTGGTCCAGGCCGGCAAGACCGCCTTCGACAAGCTGGACCTCGTCGGTGACGAGGCGACCGGCGCGCAGATCGTCAAGGTCGCGCTGGACGCCCCGCTGCGCCAGATCGCGGTCAACGCCGGCCTCGAGGGCGGCGTCGTGGTCGAGCGGGTCCGCAACATCGAGGCCGGCCACGGCCTCAACGCGGCCAGCGGCGAGTACGTCGACCTGCTCAAGGCCGGCATCATCGACCCGGCCAAGGTGACCCGGTCGGCGCTGCAGAACGCCGCCTCGATCGCGGCGCTGTTCCTCACCACGGAGGCCGTGGTGGCGGACAAGCCGGAGAAGACCCCGGCCCCGGCGGGCGCGCCGGGCGGCGGGGAGATGGACTTCTGAGTCCGGACTCCACGTGACGAAGGGCGGGCCGCGCGAGCGGCCCGCCCTTCGGCGTCTGCGGCACCCGGCCGCTGACGGCGCCTAGCGCCGCTGGTTGCGTTGCTTCTGGCGCCGTGACGTGGGTTCCGGCGCCATCTGTCGGGGCGCGTCGACCAGCGCCAGCGGCTCGTCCGCCGGCGGATCGTCGTACTCCGCCAGTTCGGCCAGGTCACCGAAGTCGAGCCGGTCGACGGGCAGGTCCGTGGACCGGTCCGCCATCCGCGCCGAGGCCGGAACGTGGAGATCGTCCGTCGGGTCGTCGTCCTTGGTCATGACCTCCTCCTTCCCCGGTCACCGTAAGGCGCGGCGGGGGGTGGCCGGGGACGAACGGCGCTACACCCGATACCTCCCATTTCGCTGGTCAGGTAGGGAGACGCGCCGGACGGCGACGGTCAGAGCTGCTTAGGGAGACGCGCCGAGGGCGACGGTCAGAGCTGCTTGCGGAAGAGGAAGAAGACCCGTTCGATCCAGGCCCCGGCGCTGCCGGCGTAGAAGGGCACCGGGCCGACCCAGCCGATCTGGACCCGATCGTGCCCGGCCGCCCGCTGGTCGCGCAGGCAGCGGCGCAGCAGCACACCGCCGATGCCGAGCCCCTGCGTGTCCGGCGCGGTCCCCATCGGGCCGAACCAGGACGGCCGCGACGACCCGTACGCGGCGAAGCCGAGCAGTTCGCCGCTGTCGCGTACGGCGAGATGGCAGCCGCCGTCCGGGCGGTCGACCGAGTGGGCGAGTTCGCCGCCCCACGACCCGCCGAAGGTGGCCCGGGCGAAGGCGACCAGCGCCGGCACGTCGTCCTCGGTCGCCCGCCGTACCCGGATCCCGCGCTCGGCGAGGCGGGCCTCGGCCGGCCCGGTGTCCCGCAGCGCCGGCGAGCCGTCGTAGGACAGGTCGGCGGTCATGTTCCAGGCCGTCCGGTCCTGCTCGTAGCCGAGCGCCATCGCCGCGCAGATCGCCGGCGTGTACCGGACGTCGATTCCCGGCCAGGCGTAGTACGGCGGGTTGCCGGCCAGCAGGACCTCACCGGCGCCCAGCCCGGCGAGCGCGCCCTCGACCCGTGACAGCAGGGTGCGGCCGATGCCCCGGCGCCGGTCGGCGGGGTGGACCGCGATCAGGTCGACGTGGCCGACGGCGGGGTCGCGGTGGGCGATGGAGCCGAGCACTACGCCGACCGGTTCGCCGCCGGCGACCGCGACGAACCCGACGAGCTGCCGGCGGCCGTCCGTCCAGGTCGCGTCGCCGGGGGCGGTGGTCTCACGGAGCCGGGTGACGATCTCGTTCGCCTCGGCCGAGTCCTCCGGCAGATCGAGCGCTTCGCCACAGAGTGCCACCACCTGGGGCAGATCGGCATCGGTCAGTTCGGCGACGGAGAACTCGAGATCCACGAGCGCCGAACCTACCGTGTCTGGCGGGCCCGCTCCACCGCGGCGTACGCGTCGACCAGACCGGCACCCTCGACGTTGGCGAGCTGCCCGCAGTCGCCCTCGCGCTGGCTCGCCGTCGGGGGCACGACCCCGGTGGCGGTGTCCAGCATGATCTGCCGGGTGGTGGCCAGGTCACCGATCAGGGCCGGGTTCGCCGACCACATCAGCGCCGCCACGCCGGCGACCTGCGGGGTGGCCATCGACGTGCCGGAGTTGCTGGTGTAGCCACCGCCCGGCATCGCCGACAGCACGTCGGCGCCCGGCGCCACCAGATCGGGTTTCGCCGAACCGTCCGGGGCGGGGCCACGGCTGGAGAACTCGGTCACCCTGCGGTTCTCGTTCACCGCGCCGACGGTCAGCACGTCGGCGTACGGCGCGGGCGGATCGTCGATCGAGCCGCAGAACGGGCCGGTGTTGCCGGCGGCGGCGACGAAGAGGATGCCGGCGGCGGCGAAGGCGGCCGTCGCCTCCGCCAGGGCCGCAGTGTCGCACCCCTCCAGGGCCGGGCAGCCCCAGGAGTTGGTGAGGATGTGCGGCGCGCGGTCCGGCCGGCCGTCGGTGAACGGGTCGCCGCCGGCCGGGAACGGCGCCAGCATGAACTGCAGGCAGTCGAGGTAGCGGGCCGGGTTGCCCAGGTTGCGGTCGAGGTTGACGCAGCCGACCCACTGGGCGCCGGGGGCGACGCCGATGTTGTCGCGCCCGACGGCCGAACCGGCGGTGTGGGTGCCGTGCCCGCCCCGGTCGGTCGGGGTGCGGGTGTCGTTCCAGGGGTCGTACCAGGAGTCGTCGCCGCCCCGGAAGCCCGCGGCCAGCGCCGGGTGGCTGCCGTCCACACCGGAGTCGGACGAGCCGACGACGATGCCGGCGCCGTCGGTGTCCAGCTGCGACCAGACCCGGTCGGCACCGATCATCGTCAGGTGCCACGGCGGGGCCTGCGGTGCGGGCTCGGTGCCCCGGCCGGGTGGCGGCGCCGCCGGCAGCGGCCGGATCTCCTGGCTGAGCAGCACCCGGTCGACGTCGGCACGGCGCGAAAGCCAGGCCCGCACCGCCGGCCCGCCGTCCACCTCGATCGCGTTGACCAGGTAGTACGGCCGGTGCCACAGGCGGAACCGGTCGAGTTCCCGGCGCAGGTCACCCTGCGACCGGGTGGCGGTGTCGACGAGCCGCCGGTGCACCTCGCGCACCTTCGCGTCCCGCCCGGCCTGGCCGGCCCCGCCGGTGATGCCGGTCAGGTCGGCCTGCTCCTTCATCACCACGAAGAGGCGCTCGCCGTGCAGGCCCGGTTGGCCGAGGCCGACGTGGACGGCCGCGCCGGCGAGCACGACCGCGGTGGCGGTGACCACGCCGACCCACCGGTGCGGGGTCGCGGCGCGGGTACGGCCGAACGCGACCGCGTACGCGATCCCGACGACGAGCGCGAGAGCGGCCGAGCTGCCGGCGGCCACCATGGTCCAGAAAGGCACGTCCCGGTCGATCAGGACCAGCGAGATCTCCTCGGGGTCGACCAGGGCCAGTGGTCCGAGGACGGCGACGGCGACCAGCCAGCCGACCGGCGGACGGGGGCCGGCGTCGTCCGCCGGTCCGTAGCCGGCGGTCCCGCGCTTCGGCGTCGCCGCGACGGGACGCAGCGCGGCGAGGGCGAACCCGGTCGCCGGCAGCAGGAACAGGGCGGCGAGCTGGCTGCCGCTGTGCCCGACGGCGGCCCCGACCAGCAGCAGCGTCACGCCGGCCACCAGCCCGCCCAGCAGGACCGGCCGTACGCCCCGGCCGGTCGGCCCGCCGTACGTGGACCAGAAGCCGGCGTCGAGGATCGCGGCGGCCAGCCAGCCGGTCGCGGCGGCGGCGGTGCCGGCGAGCAGCGTCTCGGTGAGCCCGCCGAGCGCCCCGACCCAGAGCCAGGGCAGCAGTACGGCGGCTCCGGCGGCGACCGCGAGCAGCACCGCCACCCCGGTCGGCCGTGATCGGCGTACCCGGCCCCGCGTGCTCCGGATCGCGACGGCGAGCAGGACCGCGCCGACGGTCAGCAGGGCCAGGTAGAGCTCGTTCTGCGCCTGCGGTACGGCCCGCAGCAGGCCGAGTACGGCCAGGACGATCGCGCCGCACAGCCAGGCCCGGCCGGCGGCCCGGACCGCCGCCGAGCGGGGTACGACCGCCAGCGGCGCCGCCACCGCGGAGATCAGTGCCGCGTCGACCAGGCTGGTCAGCGGCCACACCCAGACCGGTGCGGTCAGGCCGGCGACGATCGCCACCTGGTCGACCAGCCACCCGCCCACCTGCGCGACGGTGGTGATGCCGACCGCCCACAACCCCACCGCGACCGCCGCGACGACCGCCCCGATCCCCGGGCCGGGCGGCGGGGGCGGTGGCGGGTACCCGGGCACCCATCCGGTCGACGGCGGTTCTCCAGAAGGCGGCGGACCCGGCTGCATGCCCAGACAGTACGTTGTCGCTGCCTGCGGTTAACGTGGACACGTGCGTGACCCAGCCGTGTCCCGATACGCCGCCGGCCAACTGTCCGCGTCCCGCCGGGCGGCCGACCTGCGCCGCCTGCGCGGCGAACGGTTCGACGTGCTCGTCATCGGGGGTGGTGTCACCGGTGTCGGTGCCGCTCTCGACGCCGCGTCGCGCGGGCTCAAGGTGGCGCTGGTCGAAGCGCGTGACTACGCCGCCGGCACCTCCAGCCGGTCCAGCAAGCTGATCCACGGCGGCCTGCGCTATCTCGAACAGTTGGAGTTCGGGCTCGTGCACGAGGCCCTGACCGAGCGCGGGCTGCTCGCCACCCGGCTCGCCCCGCACCTCGTCCGGCCGGTGCCGATCCTCGTGCCGCTGCCGTCCGGCGCCGGCCCGCGCGCCCTGCCCGGCCGGGCCTTCCGGCGCGCCTACTACGGCCTCGGCGTGGCGGCGTACGACGCCTTCGCCGGGGCTTTCGGCGGCGGTCGCGGCATGCCGCTGCACCGCCACCTGTCCCGCGAGGGCGCCCGCCGGATCTTCCCGAGCCTGCGCGCCGACGCGATCGGTGGCGCGATCCGCTACTACGACGGCCAGATGGACGACGCCCGCCTGGTGGTCAACCTGGCCCGCACCGCGGCCAGCCTGGGCGCCGCCGTGGTGACCAGCGCGCGGGCGGTCGCCCTGGTGCGGCAGGCCCGTGAGGTCACCGGGGTCCGGGTCCGTGACATGGAGGCGCCCGCCGGGTCGCCCGACGCCGAGTTCGAGGTACGGGCCCGCACCGTCGTCGCCGCCACCGGGGTCTGGACCGACGACATGTCCCGGATGCTCGGCGACGTGGGCCTGCGGCCCGGCTTCCGGGTACGCGCCTCGAAGGGCGTGCACCTCGTCGTGCCCCGCTCGGCGATCACCGGCGACGCCGGTCTGATCCTGCGTACCGCGACCTCGGTGCTCTTCGTCCTGCCCTGGGGCGGTCACTGGATCATCGGTACGACCGACACCGACTGGCAGCTCGACCGGGCCCATCCGGCGGCGTCGGCCAGCGACATCGACTATCTGCTCGACCAGGTCAACACGGTGCTGGACCGGCCGCTGACGACCGCCGACATCGAGGGCGTCTACGCCGGACTGCGCCCGCTGCTGTCCGGCGAGGCCGAGTCGACGTCGAAGCTGTCCCGCGAGCACGCGGTCATCGAGCCGATGCTCGGCCTGCTACTGGTCGCCGGCGGCAAATACACCACCTACCGGGTGATGGCGCAGGACGTGGTCGACCGGGCTGCCCGCCGGCTCGGCGGCGCCCGCCCGTCACGCACCGCCGATCTGCCGCTGCTCGGCGCCGACGGCTACGCCGCCATGTGGCGCGACCGCGCCGACCTCGCCCGCCGGCACGGGATGCCGGGCGGTGTCGTCGAGCACCTGCTGGAGCGCTACGGCACCCTGACCACGCACCTGCTCGCCCTGATCCAGGCCGATCCGCTGCTGGCGACACCGCTGGCCGGGGCACCCGAATACCTGGCGGCCGAGGTGGCCTACGCCGCGCACGCCGAGGGCGCGCTGCACCTGGACGACGTGCTGACCAGGCGCACCCGGATCTCGTTCGAGACCCCGCACCGGGGCAGCGAGTCGGCCGAGCAGGCCGCCGAGATCATGGGCAAGGTGCTGGGCTGGGACGCGACCGTACGGGCCCGCGAGGTCGAGCACTACCTGGCCCGGGTCGAGGCGGAGCGGCAGTCGCAGCGGATGCCCGACGACGCGACCGCCGACGCGGCGCGGATGGGGGCACCCGACGTACGCGGCTTCGCCGCCGACCGGGGCATCGACCTGACCCCGCCTCCGGAGGCCCGCCTCCTGCCCGGCTGACCGCCGGCCGAGGCGCACCGGCTGACCGCCGGCCGAGGCGCACCGGCTGCCCGTCGGGCGAGGCACCGGCTGGCCGCCGGCCGAGGCGCGTCGGCTCGGCCGCGTCGAGGCCGGAAAAGCGAGCTTGACCCCGCCGTAGCGTCATGGTTTTTGCTCGGACCATGAAGCGGATACCCGTCACCTTCCTGGCCAGCGACTTCCTGTCGCTGTTCGGCAACGCGATCGCGGGCGTGGCCCTGCCGCTGATCGTGTTGCAGACGACCGGCAGCGTCCTGGGGGCCGGGATCGTCGCGGCGGCCACCGCGATCCCGGCGATGCTCGGCGGCCTGCTGACCGGTGTGGTGATCGACCGGATCAACCGGCGTACGGCCTCGATCGCCACCGACCTGATCTCGGCCGGTGCGGTGGCCGCGCTGCCGGTCGTCGACCTGCTGGTCGGCCTCGAACTCGGCTGGTTCATCCTGTTCGGGATCCTCGGGTCGTTCGGGGACGTACCCGGGATGACCGCGCGGGAGGCGCTGCTGCCGGCGGTCGTGCGGCACGGCGGGATCGCCGCGGAGCGGCTGATCGGCGTACGGGAGAGCCTGGGTGCCCTGGCGATCCTGGTCGGACCGGCGGCGGCCGGCGGCCTCATGGTCCTCTTCGACGGCTCGACGGTGCTGTGGATCACGGCGGCGACGTCCCTCGGGGCGGCGCTGGTGACCCTGACCCTGCCGCGCCGGGTCGGCGAACTCGAAGCCGCCCCGGTCCCGGCCCCAGCCGCCGCCGGGAGCGCGGCCGTCGGCGCCGGGAGCACGGCCGTCGGCGTCGGGAGCGCGGCCACGGCGGAGCCGGGTGGTGGCGACGTGGGGGTGGGGCTGCGACCCGAGCCGGTCACCGGCTGGGCGCAGTTGCGGGAGGGCTGGCGGCTGCTCTTCCGGGGCAGCCCGTTCCTGCTGGCGGTGACCCTGCTCAACCTGGTGCTGGCGACCGTGCTGTCCGCCCTGCAGGGCCTCGTGCTGCCGGTGCACTTCACGCTCCTCGACCAGCCGGGCCGGCTCGGCCTGGTGCTCAGCTCGATCGCACTCGGCACCCTGGTCGGCGGTGCCGCCTACGCGGTCGCCGGCAGCCGGGGACCGCGCCGGGCGTGGCTGGTGGCCGGTTTCGCCGCGAGCGTGGTCGGGGTCGCGGTCATCGGCGCGCTGCCGGCCGCCGGCCTCGTGTTCGCCGGCGCCTTCGTGGTCGGCGGATCGATGGGAATGCTCAGCGGACTCCTCGGCGTGCTCATGCTGGAACGGATCCCGGACCGGATGCGGGGCCGGATCCTCGGGACCCAGAACGCGATCCTGACCGGCGCGGCCCCGCTCGGCATCGTGCTGGCGGCCGTGGTCGTCGAGTACGCCGGACTCGGCACCGCCGCGGTCGCCCTCGCGGCCGTGTGGGCGGTCGCGGCCGTGGCCGCCGTGAGCAGCCGGGCGCTGCGTAACCTGGACGGGGTGCGGGAGAGCGTGTGAACAGCGGCGAGGTGGCCCGGCTGGCCGGCGTGTCCGTACGCACGCTGCGCCACTACCACCAGATCGGGGTCCTGCCCGAACCGCCCCGGGCGGCGAACGGCTACCGGCGGTACCGGGCCGGCGACCTCGTCCGGCTGCTGCGGATCAAGCGCCTCGCGGCGCTGGGCATCCCGCTCGAGCGCATGCCGCAGCTGCTCGACGGCACCGGCCAGGATCCGCCGGAGCTGCTGGACCAGCTCGACCGCGAGCTTGCCGCGCAGATCGAGCGGCTGACCCGGCAGCGGGAGGTCATCGCGCGGATCCGGGCGGAGGGCAGCGCCCCGGACATCCCACCCGAACTCGGCCGGTTCTTCGCCGTGTTCGGCGCCGCCGCCACCGACATCTCACCCGAGCTGACCGCGGCCGACCGCGACCAGTCCATCCTGCTCGCCCACCTGGTCGGCGACCAGGCCATGCCGCAACTCGGCGAGTTCTACGACCTGATGGCCTCCGAGGAGTACGCGCCGCGGGTCGTCGAGTTCGCCCGCCGGTTCGGCGACCTCGGCCCGGAGACCGGGGCGGACGAGCTCGACGCGCTGGTCGAGCAGTTCGTCGAGCTCTTCGGGCCGGCGGTGACCGCGGTGGGCGGTTCGGACGTGCTGCCGACGATCGACGAGAAGCGGGTGAAGCTCCTCGACGACCTGCGCGACGACCAGCTCAACGACGGCCAGCGGACCTTCCTCGCCCGGGTGCAGGCGCGTTTCGCCTAGAGGACCTTGCCCGGATTCAGCAGTCCGGCCGGGTCCAGCGCCGCCTTGATCGCCTGGTGGACGCGTACGCCCACCGGCCCGATCTCCTTCGCCAGCCACTCCCGCTTCAGCAGGCCCACGCCGTGCTCGCCGGTGCAGGTGCCGCCCAGCCCCAACCCCAGCTCCATGATCGCGTCGAAGGCGAGCCGGCCGCGTTCGAGGCTCGCCGGGTCGGCCCGGTCGACCACGATGTTCGGGTGCATGTTGCCGTCGCCGGCGTGCCCGACGACGCCGATCGGCACCTGGTACTCGGCGGCGACCTTCTCCACCCCGTCGAGCAGTGACGCCAGCGAGCCGCGGGGCACCGCCACGTCGTCGATGATCAGGCCGCCCCGGCCGCCTGGATAGGTGTCGGCGGCGAACTTCTCCATCGCCGCGTGCGCCAGCCGCCGGGCCTGCAACAGCGCCGCCGCCTCGGTCGCGTCGGTCGCCTGGTAGACCTCGCTCGCCCCGGCCGCCTCGCACACGGCCGCGATCCGGGCCAGGTCGGCGCCGGCCCGCTCGCCGGTGTCGGCCGCCGCGAGGAGCAGGGCCTTCGCCTCGGTCGGCAACCCCATCGACCGGTACGCCTCGATGGCGCCGAGGTGGGTCTGGTCGAGCAGTTCCAGCAGGCTCGGGGTGAGCCCTTCGGACGCGATGGCCGCCACGGCCGCGCCGGCGGCGGCCGTCGACGGGAACACGCCCACCAGGGTCAGCGACTGCCCGGCGGCCGGGCGCAGCGCCACGGTGACCTCGGTGATCACCCCGAGGGTGCCCTCGGAGCCGACGAAGAGCTTGGTCAGGTCGTATCCGGCGACCCCCTTCGCGGTGCGCCGACCGGTGCGCAGCACCTCGCCGGAGGCGAGCACCACCTCCAGACCGATGACGTACTCGCTGGTCACGCCGTACTTGACGCAGCACATGCCGCCCGCGTTGGTGGCGACGTTGCCGCCGATCGTCGACGACTCCCACGACCCCGGGTCCGGCGGGTAGCGCAGCCCCTGCTCGGCGACCGCCCCGGCCAGCGCCGAGTTGACCACCCCGGGCTGCACCACGGCGATCCGGGCCACCGGGTCGATCTCCCGGATCTCGGTCATCGCGGTGGTGCTGAGCACCACACAGCCGTCGACGGCGTTCGCGGCGCCGGCCAGCCCGGTCCGCGCGCCCTGCGGTACGACCGGCACCCCGTGCGTGGCGGCGACCCGTACGACGGCGGCGACCTCGGCGGTGGTGCGGGGCCGTACGACGACCGCCGGGAGGCCGTACGCGCACAGGTCCGCCTCGTCGCGCTGGTAGCTCACGAGCAGATCGGGGTCGGTCACCACCGCCCGGTCGGGGAGCACGGCGCGCAGGTCACTCAGCAGGTCGGTCATGACTGGCCAGGGTATCGGCCGGTTACCTTGGTGACCATGGTCTACGTGGACCCGCCTGCCTGGCCCGCCGACGGGCGGCTGTGGTCGCATCTGGTCAGCGACGTGTCGTACGCCGAACTGCACGCCTTCGCGGCGGGCATCGGCCTGCCCCGGCGGGCGTTCGACCGCGATCACTACGACGTGCCGGAGGAACGGTTCGCCACGGTGGTGGGGCACGGCGCCCGGGTGGTGTCGAGCCGGGAGATCGTCATCGTGCTGCGCCGTTCGGGGCTCCGGCTGCCCAAGCACCTGGCCGGGGGCCGCCGCCCGTAGCCGATCCGGCCGCTGCCGCTCGGTCGGCCGTCGCTCGGCCCGCCGTCGCTCAGCCCGTCGCGGCCAGGGCGGCGAGTTCGCGGCCGAGGTTGGTCCGGGCCGGCGCCTCCCAGTCCCGCGCGAGGACCGGCAGCCGGTAGAGGGCCGGCAGGTCCAGCAGGTGCCGCAGAACGGCGCCCCGGCCGGCCCGGAAGAGTTCGTCGGGCACGTGGGCGTACTCGCGGCGGACGGCGGCGGCGTAGCGGTCGTAGTCGGCGGCCGGCCCGGCGAGTACGGCCAGGTCGGCGTCGCAGAGCAGGGCCCCGTCCCGGTCGTGCGGGGTGGCGCCGTGCCCGGCGGTGAGCAGGACCAGCCGGGCCACCTCGGCGACCGCGTCCGGTGGCACGCCGAGCCCGGTCAGGGTCGCCGTGGCGAGCGCCGCGCTGGCCCGCTCGTTGGCGTCGCCGGCCGCGCGCGGGTCGTAGACGGCGTCGTGGAACCAGACGGCGAGGCGTACGAGGTCGGGCCGGTCGGCGTGGTCGGCCTGCCCGTCGACCACCCCGAGCACGGCGGCGAGATGGTCGACGGTGTGGTAGTGCCGCTGCGGCTCACCCCACCGGTCGAGCAGGTCGCGGCCGGCGGCGGCGATCGCGGCCGTACCGGTCGCGCCGGCCGCCGTGGCAGCGGCCGACCAGCGGGCGCTCAGTTCGGTCACCGGACCAGTCTGCCGCAGCCGGGCCGGCGCGGTCATGGCCGGATCCGGGGCGGCCGGTCCAGCCATGAACCGGAATCTGCCGGGTATGCCGGCGCATGGCCGCGGACCGGGACAGCACCGAGAGTTCGCCGGCCACCGGCATGGCGCAGCGGTGGCGCGAACGGCGCAGGCGGTTCGACACCACCTTCCGGGAACGGACCATCAAGGTACGCGCCAACGCCGGGCTGGCGATCCAGGCCGGTGTCGCCGGCGGCCTCGCCTGGTTCGTGGCCGCCGGGATCGTCGGCAACCCGGCGCCGTTCTTCGCGCCGATCGCGGCGGTGGTGACCCTGGCCTCGTCCGTCGGGCAGCGCCTCCGGCGGACCATCGAGCTGATCATCGGAGTGGCGCTGGGCATCGCGGTCGGCGACGCCATCATCCTGGTGATCGGCACCGGGGCGTGGCAGATCGCCGTGGTGGTGACGCTGGCGATCATCGCGTCGATCTACGTCGGCGGCGGCCCGTCGCTGTTCAACCAGGCCGCGGCTTCGGCCGTGCTGGTCGCCACCCTGAGTCCGCCGGAGGGCGGGATCTACTTCACCCGGTTCTTCGACGCGCTCATCGGCGGCGTGGTCGCCCTGATCGTCATGACGCTGTTGATTCCGCTCAACCCGCTGCGGGTGGTCGACCGGGCGGTCGACCCGGCGCTGGAAACCATGGCCGACGCGCTCAGCGACACCGGCGGCGCCCTGGCCCGCCGGGACGCGGCCCTCGCCGACGCCGCGCTGGAGCGGCTGCGCAAGGCGGAGGGCGAGGTACGGACGCTGGAGAGCGCCATCGAGGCCGGCCGGGAGACGGCCGCCCTGGCGCCGCTGCGCTGGCACAAGCGGGGCGTGCTCACCAGGTACGTGGACAGCTCCAAGTACATCAGCCGCGCGCTGCGGGACAGCCGGGCACTGGTCCGCCGGGCGGTGACCCAGATCCAGGACGGCGAGCCGGTCCCACCACCCCTGCCCGACGCGGTGTGCGACCTCGGCGAGGCGGCCCGGCTGCTCTACAACGAGTTGGGGGCCGGGGTGGAGCCGCAGGAGGCCCGGGACCGCGCGCTGCGCGCGGTGAGCGGCGCCGCCGGGGCGTACTCGGCGGGGGTCGGCCTGTCCGGCAGCACCGTCGTGGCCCAGGTCCGGTCGATCGCCAGCGACCTGATCGCCGCGACCGGGGTGGACATGGCCGAGGCCAACCGGATGGTCCGGCGGGCCGTCGGCCACACCACCGGTTGACCCCTACCGCCCGGCGAGCGCGGTCAGGAGGCGGTCGACGTGCTCGACCGTGCTGCCCAGCCCGATGCTCGCCCGCAGCGCCGTCGCCGGCGGGTTCCGCCAGCCGCGCCGGGCGGCGGCCTCCGCGATCAGCCGCCGGGTCAGCGGGTGCGCGCAGAACAGGCCGTCCCGTACGCCGATCCCGTGTGCCGTCGCCAGCTCCGCCGCGACCGTCGCCGACTCCCGGCCGGCGACCACGAACGACACGATCCCGACCCGGGGCTCGGTCGCGTCGAAGAGCCGCAGCTCCTCGACGCCGGGGAGCGCGGCGAGGCCGGCCCGCAGCCGGGCCAGCAGCGCCTGTTCGTCGTCGTGCAGCGCGGCGCGGTCGGCCGCGCCGAGCGCGGCGCAGACCGCCCCGAGCGCGACCGCGCCGAGCAGGTTCGGGGTGCCCGCCTCGTGCCGGGCCGGGCCGGTCGCCCAGCGCACCTGGTGCGTCGCCGGGCCGACGTAGGCACTGGCCCCGCCGCCGGACAGGTACGGCGGGGCGGCGTCCAGCCAGTCGCCCCGCCCGACCAGCACACCGGTGCCGAACGGCGCGTAGAGCTTGTGGCCGGAGACGGCGACGTAGTCGACGCCGAGCGCGGCGATGTCGACCGGGGCGTGCGGGGCGAGCTGGGCCGCGTCGAGCGCGATGCGGGCGCCGTGCCGGTGCGCGACCCGGGCCAGTGCGGCGACCGGCCACCGTTCCCCGGTGACGTTGCCGGCCCCGGTCACCGCCACCAGCACCGGCTGGCCCGGATCGGTGCCCCGGCGCAGCTCGCGCAGAGCGGCGTCGAGCGCCCGTACGGCCGCGCCGGGCGACGCCGGCACCGGCAGCCGTACCGCTGCGGACGGCCAGGGCAGCAGGTTGGCGTGGTGCTCGCTGGCGAAGGTGACGACGGTGCTCGCCGCCGGCAGCGCGTGGGCGAGCAGGTTGAGCGCGTCGGTGGTGTTGCGGGTGAAGATCACATGGTCGTCGGCGCGGGCGCCGAGGAAATCGGCGACCTCCTCGCGGGCCCGCTCGTAGGCGAGCGTGCAGCGTCGCGACAGCTGGCCGGCGCCGCGGTGCACACTCGCGTACCACGGCAGCAGTTCGGTCACCGCGTCGGCGGCGACCGACGCGCAGGGTGCGGTGGCCGCGTAGTCGAGGTTGATCTGACCGGGCACGCCGAGCACGTCGAGCGGCCGCGTGGCCGGACGTCCCGGGCCGGCCCACGGCAGCGGCTCGGCGGCCCACGGCAGGGTCGTCACGGGGGTGAGGGTCGTGTTCATCGGCCAGCCTCCGGCGATCGGGGACCCCGGGTGTGGCGGAAGGGTGGGGCCCGCGCTTGCCCGGCACCTGGTGGCGACGGGCCCGGTCTTCACCCAGGGCACCCCACCGCGAACCTCGACGAGGGTTGCCGGCCAGCAAGCTGGGGCTTCGGCCCGCACCGCAGCGGGGCGGACCGTTGGTCGCTGGCACTCGTGACCTGCACCGGAGCATAACCGCAACACGGGTGACCCGGCGAGTGGTCTTCAACTCGATACGCTGGCGGGCATGGCCGAACTTCCGCCCGGCGGGCAACCACCCGCGTCGCCCGTACCCCCCGGCCCGGTTCCGGGGGACGGGCAGCCCGCCGCGCCACCGGTGGACCGGGAGCCGCCCGGACCCGTCGCCCCGCCGCCGCCGTCGTCGGCACCGCCGGGCGTCGGCCCGTCTCCGGCGGCGGCCGTCGTGCCGGGTGTGCCCGGGGTGGCCGTCGAGCCGGGGATGGCCGCCGTGCCGGGCGTACCGGCGGCGGCAGGCGTGCCCGGGGCGGGCTGGCCGTCGGGTCCGGTGCCGGACCCGGCCGGCAAGGCGCGCCGCTGGCGGGTCGGCTGGCGGCGTGGTCTGATCATGGCGGCGACCATCCTGGTGATCGCCGGCAGCGCGATCGCGATGCTGTTGACGCTCGGGCAGAACCTGGGCGTCGAGGCGCTGGTCATCGGTCTGGTGGCGGCGATCCTGCCGGTACCGGTCCTGGTGGTGTGCTTCCTGTGGCTCGACCGCTACGAGCCCGAGCCGATGAAATACCTGGTCTTCTGCTTCGCCTGGGGCGCGGCGGTGTCGACGTACGCGTCGTTGAACGTGAACACCTGGGCGGCCGGGGTGTTCGAGCGCAACGACCTGCCCGACTCACTGACCGCGGTGCTGGTCGCCCCGTTCATCGAAGAACTGACCAAGACGCTCGGCCCGATCCTGCTGCTGATCGTGCGGCGCCGGGAGTTTTCCGGCATCACCGACGGTATCGTCTACTGTGGAATGTCGGCGATCGGCTTCGCCATGGTGGAGAACATCCTCTACCTGGGCGGCCACGGCTACGCCAGCGGCGCCGAGCAGTACGGCCGTGCCACCGGCGCGCAGATGCTCTTCGCCATTTTCATCGTCCGGGTGCTGCTCACCGCGTTCGCCCACCCGCTGTTCACCGCGATGGCCGGCATCGGCCTCGGTATCGCCGCCCGCTCCAGCGACCGGCGGATCCGGGTGCTGGCCCCGTTCGCCGGCCTGCTGCTGGCGATGATGCTGCACGGCGCCTGGAACCTGATGCCGTCGCTCGCCGTCGCCACCGGGCAGAACCTGATCCTGCTCTACGGCTACATCGGCCTGATGGTGCCGATCTTCTTCGGCATGGTCGGGCTGGCCGTGTGGCTGCGCGGCTGGGAGGGCCGGCTGACCGAACGCACCCTGCCGCACTACGTACGGGCCGGCTGGCTCTCACCGCCCGAGGTCGCGTCGCTGGGCAGCCTGGGACGCCGGCACTCGGCCCGCCGGTGGGCCCGGCGGGTGGCCGGCGAGGCCGGACTCAAGGCGATGCGCGGCTACCAGTTCTCCGCGACCCAGTTGGCCCTCCTGCGCGACGGCATGCTGCGCGGCCTCGACGCCAAGCCCGCCGACCGGGCCGGCGCCGTACGGGAGGAGGCCGAACTGCTGGCGGCGATCGTCCGCTACCGGCAGGTCTTCACCGGACGCGACCCGCAGGCGCCCGACGCGCGCTGGGACGGCGAGCGCTACCACATCGCGTTCCCGGACGGGGTGCGACGCGTGGTCGACGCCCCCGACCAGCCGGTCGTGCCGATCCCGGTGGTGTTCACGCCGCCACCCCCGCCGCCCGTCCCGGTCCACCCCGGCGCGTACGGCCCACCGGGCGCGTACGGCCCACCGGGTGCGTACGGCCCGCCCGGCGGGTTCGGCCCACCCGGCGGCTACGGCCCACCGGGCGGCTACCCGCCGCCGGGCTGGCGCTGACCGTCCCCGCTCAGAGGTAGAGGCCGGTGGAGTCGGTGTCGACCCGTTCGGCCGCGACCGCGTGCAGGTCGCGCTCGCGCAGCAGGATGTAGGCCCGGCCGTGCAGTTCGACCTCGGCGCGGTCCTCGGGGTCGAAGAGCACCCGGTCGCCGGTGACGATGGACCGCACGTGCGGGCCGACGCCGACCGCCTTGGCCCAGGACAGTCGCTTGCCCATGGAGGCGGTCGCCGGGATGACGATGCCGGCGGTGGACCGTCGCTCGCCGTCACTGCCCTCGAGTTGCACCAACACGCGGTCGTGCAGGAGGCGGATCGGCAGGCCGGGGTCGTAGTTGGATTCGGCGCTCACGACGGAACCGTACCCCGCCTCGCAACCGGACCCGGCGGCGGTTGAGACACCCCGGCCGGGGGCAACATACGCCGGACTCGGGACCCCGGTGAGCGCTGCTCAGTGCGAACACCCGCTAACGTGGGGTGGCCGAGCGTGAGGAGGTGCTCTTGAACCGCTTCGAGCAGGTACGGGCGAAGATCCGTCGGGCCTACGAAAAGGGCGAGGCATCGGTGCGCGCGAGGAGCCGCTCCCGGCCCGAACCCGAGCCGGCGCCGGCTCCGGTCGAGCCGCCGCCGAACGGGGGATTCGAGCCGCCGCCACCGGAGGTCCACCAGTCCACATCGAGCCGTGACGACGCCGACGTACCGCACGGCCTGCGGATCGCCGCCGCCTGGTCGTGGCGGCTGATCGTCATCGGCGCGATCGGCTGGGCGATGCTGAAGGTGATCGGCACCGTACGGATCGTCATCATCCCGCTGCTCATCGCGCTGCTGCTGTCGGCGCTGCTCGCCCCGGCCGTCGGCTGGCTGCTGCGGGCCCGGTTTCCCCGCTCGCTGGCCACCGGCCTGGTGCTGGTCACCGGGCTGGCCGCGGTGGTCGGCACACTGACCATGGTGGTCAACGAGTTCGTGGCCGGTGTGCCGGAGTTGAGCCGTAACGCGACCAAGGGCGTGCAGCAGATCCAGGACTGGCTGAAGACCGGCCCGTTGCACATGTCGGACAACCAGTTCAGCCGCTACATCGAGCAGGGGCAGCGCTGGATCGACGAGAACACCCAGGCCCTCACCAGCGGCGCCCTGTCCACCGCGACCACCCTCTTCGAGGTGCTCACCGGCGCGGTGCTGGTGCTCTTCGCGACCTTCTTCTTCCTGCGCGACGGCCGCCGGATCTGGCGGTTCCTGGTCCGGCTACTGCCGGTCGCCGCCCGGTGGCGGGTCGACGACGCGGGGCAGGCGTCCTGGTCGACGCTCGTGTCCTACGTCCGGGCGACCGTGCTGGTGGCCTTCATCGACGCCGTCGGCATCGGCATCTTCCTGGTCATCTTCGACGTGCCGTTCGCCCTTCCGCTGGCCGCGCTGGTCTTCCTCGGCGCGTTCATCCCGATCGTCGGCGCCACCCTGTCCGGCGCGGTCGCCGTGCTGGTGGCACTGGTCGACAGTGGCTGGGTCACCGCGCTGATCATCCTGGGCGCCGTGATCGGCGTGCAGCAGGTCGAGGGGCACATCCTCCAGCCGCTGATCATGGGACGGGCGGTGGCCATCCACCCACTCGCGGTGATCATCGCCATCGCGGCGGGAAGTGTGCTCGCCGGCATCGTCGGCATGCTGGTGGCCGTGCCGCTGATCGCGGTGCTCAACACCGCCGTACGCCGGCTGGCCGGCCGGCGTACGCCGGAGGTGCCGCCCGACGCGGTCGTGGTGGCGTCGAAGACACCCTGACCCGCCGACCGGCACCGGCCCGGTCAGGTGCGGGAGAGTCGTTCCAGCGCCCCCTGCGCGATGTCGGGACGGGTCGTGTACCAGAACGGTGGCAGCGAGCGACGCAGGAACGCCCCGTAGCCCCGGGCGGTCTCCAGCCTGGAGTCCAGCACGGCCACGACGCCCTTGTCGCCCGTCGACCTGATCAGCCGGCCGACGCCCTGCGCGAGCCGGATCGCGGCGATCGGCACGCTCACCGAGGCGAAGCCGGAGCCGCCGGTCGCGTCGACCGCCGCCGCCCGGGCCGCCGCCAGCGGCTCGTCCGGGCGCGGGAAGGGCAGCCGGTCGATCACCACGAGCTGGCAGGCGTCGCCCGGCACGTCCACGCCCTGCCACAGCGACATCACGCCGAACAGGCAGCTCGCCCGGTCCTCGCGGAACCGGCGGACCAGCAGCGGCAGCGCCTCCTCGCCCTGGAGCAGCACCGGCAGGTCGGTGCGGGCCCGCAGCAACTCCGCCGCCTGGGTGGCGGCCCGCCGCGACGAGAAGAGCCCGAGGGTACGGCCACCGAGCGCGCCGACCAGCCGGAGCAGTTCCTCGCCGGCCGCCTCGGGCAGGCCGGAGGCGGCCGGCCGGGGCAGGTGCGCGGCGACGTAGAGGATGCCCTGGCGGGGGTAGTCGAAGGGGGAGTCGACGTCGAGCGACCGCCACGGCGGGGAGTCCGTGTCCTTCTCGGCGTCGCCCGGCCGGCCCTCACCGGCCCTGGCCGGGGCGGGTTTGCCGTTACCCGGCCCGGCACCGTCGGGCTGGTCGACGGCGGCGCCCGGAGCCAGCCCGAGCGCCCGGGCGATGGTGTCGAACCGGCCGCCGAGGGTGAGGGTGGCCGAGGTCGCCACGACCGTGCGTTCGTCGTAGAGGTTGACGGCCAGGGTGCCGGCGACCGACAGCGGTGCGACGACCAGCGCCCGCCGGCCGCTCTGGGCACCCTCGGGCTTCTCCACCCAGGCCACGTCGTGGTCGGCCTCCTCCAGCAGGCGCTGGGTGGTCTTGGACAGTTCGTCGAGCACCGACTTCGACTGCTGCTTGCGTACGGGGTCCGGGTCGTCGGACTTGACGTCGCCGATCCGGTCCAGCGCGGACCGGGTCGCCGAGTCGAGCAGGGTGCACGCCTCCCGCAGCGGCGGCGGCAGCCCGGCGGTGAGCCGGCCGGCCGGCACCTCGGCGAGCCCGACGGCGAGCGCGTCGCCCGCCTCGACCAGCGTCTCGGCGATCTCCGGGGTCAGCAGCGGGCGGGACTGCCGGGCGGCCCGCTCGACCGCCTCGGCGGTCAGCTCGGCCTGGGCCGCGGACGAGACCCGGTCGGCCAGTTCGTGTGCCTCGTCGATGATCAGGAGCTTGTGCGGTGGCACGATGTGCCGGCCGGCGAGCATGTCGACGGCGAGCAGGCTGTGGTTGGTCACCACGATGTCGGCCTCCCGCGCCCGGACCCGGGACGCCTCGGCGAAGCACTCGTCGCCGTACGGGCAGCGGGTCGCGCCGACGCACTCCCGGGCCGGCATCGAGACCTGCCGCCAGGCGGTGTCGTCGACTCCGGGGTCCAGCTCGTCGCGGTCACCGGTCTCGCTGGTCAGCGCCCAGTCGCGGACCCGTTGGATCTGCTTGCCGAGCCGGCCGGCCTCGCCGAGCCAGCCGGTGCTGTTGCCGCCGGACCCCGGCGAGTCGAAGAGGGTGTCCGGCTCGTCCTCTGTGGAGTGGTCGAGTTTGGCCATGCACACGTAGTGGTGGCGGCCCTTCAGCACGGCGTACGTCGGCCGGCGGCCGAGCACCGGCTCGACGGCGTCGGCGAGCCGGGGCAGGTCGTGCTCGACGAGTTGGGACTGGAGGGCGAGGGTGGCCGTGGAGACCACGACCGGCCCGTCCACGGTGAGCGCCGGGGCGAGGTAGGCCAGCGACTTCCCGGTGCCGGTGCCGGCCTGCACGAGCAGGTGCTCGCGGGACCCGATCGCATCGTCGATCGCCGCCGCCATCTGCTGCTGGCCGGGGCGGGCCGCGCCGCCGGGCACCGCACCGACGGCGGCCGTGAGCAGGTCGTCGGTGCTCACCCTTCCGCGTCGACGTCGGGTGCCGGGAGTGCCGGTGGCGGCGGTTCTGGCTGCGGAGGTGGGCGCGGCGGTCACCGTGCGACCGTACCGGTAGCGGCCGACACGGCCACGCCGATCCGGGTCACGCCCCGCCGTGCCCGGCGTACCGGTTGTTCATTTCCTGACAATGTGAGAAGTGTTCACGGGCCGGCATCCGTTGTGACCTATCAGTTAGGGTGCGGTCATGCCGAGCGATGTTGTGCGGGTCGTTTATCGCAAATACGACGGTTCCGCCCATCGTGACTACCCCGCCCGGCGCCTCGCCGAGGACGACCTCGGCACCTGGCTCGGCGTCACCGCCGGCACCCCGTCCGTCTACCATGGCCGGCCGTCGGTCGAGCAGATCCCGTTCGTCCTCTTGGTCCCGCACGCCGCCTGGTGGACCGGGATGTTCAACCCGGAACCGCGCACCAGCGAGGTCTACTGTGACATCGCCACGCCGGCCCGCTGGGAGGGCGACACCGTCCACATCATCGACCTCGATCTCGACGTGGTGCGCCGGCGCGCGACGGGTGCGGTGGAGCTGCGCGACGAAGACGAGTTCGCCGATCACGGTGCCCGGTTCGGCTACCCGGAGGACCTGATCACCGAGGCCCGGGCCGCGGCGGCGTGGCTGTTCCTCGCGCTGGGCGACGGCACCGAGCCGTTCGCGACCGCCTACCGCAAGTGGTTGGCCCTGGTGGTCTGAGCCGGCCGCCACCGCCGGTCGGTGCCGCCGTACGGCATCCTCCGGACCCGTCGACTGGCGAGCCGGCTGTCGCCGGGCGGCTCCCGCTCGGCATGATCGCCTGGTGGGCCCGTGGGTGGCCCGGTGCGAGACGCGAGTGAGGTGGCGACGTGAGCGAGATGCGGGATCTGTTGCGGGTCGGCGGACCCGGACCGGTGGATCTCAATGCGATCCGGCCGAGGTCCACACCCGGACTGCCGACCGGTGACGTGGTCGGGCCGGTGCCCAAGGCATGGGGGCGGGCCCAGGTCGCGCAGATCGGCCGGGAACTCGCCGAGGAGCAGGAGAAGCTGGCGGCGCTGGCGAAGACCGAGCCGGATTTCGACCGCCGCGTCCTGCTGGTGTTGCAGGCGATGGACTGTGGTGGCAAGGACGGCACGATCAAGCGGGTGGCGGGCGCGATGAACCCGCTCGGCCTGCACATCCGGTCGTTCGGGGCGCCGACCGCGGAGGAGTTGTCGCACGACTTCCTCTGGCGGATCCGGCGCGCGCTGCCGGCCCCGGGCTACCTCGGGGTGTTCAATCGGTCACACTACGAGGACGTGCTTATCGCGCGGGTCGACGAACTGGTGCCGGAGAGCGTCTGGCGGGCCCGCTACGACCAGATCAACGAGTTCGAGGCGGAACTCGTCGACAGCGGCTTCACGCTCGTGAAGGTGATGTTGCATATCTCACCCGAAGAGCAGCGGGAACGCCTGATGGAGCGGCTGACCGATCCGCACAAGCACTGGAAGTACCACCCGAGTGACGTCGAGGCCCGTCGCCGGTGGGCCGACTACCAGGCCGCGTACGCCGAGGCGCTGGCGTATTGCAGCACCGACCGGGCGCCGTGGTACGTCGTACCGGCCGACCGTAAGTGGTACCGCGACTGGGCGGTGGCGAACCTGCTCCGCGAGACCTTCGCCGACCTCGGGCTGTCCTACCCGGCGGCGACCTTCGACGTCGAGCGGGAGCGGCGCCGGCTGGAGGAACAGGTCATTCCGTCACTCTGACGAAGGTAAACGGAGGGTGAACTGGGCGCTAATGGCGCATGACCAGGGGTGGGCGCTCAGCGGGCGCGATTCGGGGTTCCCTAGCATTCCCCGAGGATCCCGGGGAACCGTCCCCGAGGCCGGCATCCCCGTCGATCAGGAGCAACGAGGTCCGCGCTGTGAAGTTTTCCTTCCGCCCCACCGAGGGCGCCTTCTACGAGCTCTTCACCAGGGCGGCGGAGAACCTGGTACGGGGCACCGAACTGCTCAACGAGCTGGCCCTGCCGGACGTCGACGTCCAGTCGGTCAGCGAGCGGCTGACCGAGGTCGAGCACGACAGCGACCAGATCACCCACCAGCTCTACAAGAAGATCAACTCCGCGTTCATCACGCCGTTCGACCGCGAGGACATCTACCAGCTCGGCTCGCAGCTCGACGACGTCATGGACCACCTCGAGGCGGTCGGCAACCTGCTCTACCTCTACGGGCTGACCAAGTTGCCGTCGCTGCCCCGGGAGATGCACGAGCTGGTCGACGTGCTGGACCAGCAGGCCAAGCTGACCGCCGAGGCGATGCCCCGGCTGCGGTCGATGAAGGACCTCGAGGACTACTGGATCGAGTGCAACCGGCTGGAGAACGAGGGCGACCGCGCCTACCGGATGCTGCTCGTCCGGCTCTTCTCCGGCGAGTACGACGCGCTGACCGTGCTGAAGATGAAGGAGGTCGCCGACGAGCTGGAAGCCGCCTGCGACGCCTTCGAGCACGTGGCGAACACAGTCGAGACCATCGCGGTCAAGGAGTCCTAGGCCTTGTCCCCCGAGCTCATCGCAGTTCTGGCCGTCATCCTGGTCGCCCTGGTCTTCGACTACACCAACGGCTTCCACGACGCGGCCAACGCCATCGCCACCAGCATCTCGACCCGGGCGCTGACCCCCGGCGTCGCGCTGGGCATGGCCGCCATCGGCAACTTCATCGGCGCCCACTTCGGCGCCGAGGTGGCCAAGACCGTCGGTAGCGGGCTGGTCAACCTGCCCACCGGCAAGGCGAGCCTCGCCATCGTCTTCGCCGGGGTGGTCGGTGCGATCACCTGGAACCTAATCACCTGGTACTTCGGCCTGCCCTCGTCGTCGTCGCACGCGCTCATCGGCGGCGTCGTCGGCGCGACCCTGGTCGCCGCCGGCGAGGTCCTGTGGAGCGGCATCCTGTCCGACGTCGTGGTGCCGATGATCCTGTCGCCGGTGGTCGGCTTCGTGCTCGGCTACCTGGTGATGCTGCTGGTCCTGTGGACCTTCCGCAACGGGCACCCGGGCAAGCTGAACCGTGGTTTCCGGTGGGCGCAGACGGCCTCGGCCGCGGCGATGTCGGTCGGCCACGGCATGCAGGACGCCGCCAAGACGATCGGCATCATCGTGCTCGCCCTGTACGTCGGCGGTTACCAGAGCGACGCGGAAACCATTCCGGAGTGGGCGTTCTGGACCTCGGCGACCGTGCTGGCGCTGGGCACCTACGCGGGTGGCTGGCGGATCATCCGTACCCTCGGTCGCAAGATCATCGACCTGCGCCCGCCGGAGGGTTTCGCCGCCGAGACCGTCGCCAGCGGCGTGCTCTACTTCAACGCCCTGGTGCTCGGCGCGCCGATCTCCACCACGCACACGATCACGTCGGCGATCATGGGCGTCGGGGCGACCAAGCGGCTGTCGGCGGTCCGGTGGGGGGTGGCCGGCAACATCGTCGGCGCCTGGATCCTCACCTTCCCCGCCGCCGGCTCCATCGCCGCCCTGTTCTACCTGATCGTCCGCCCGCTCTTCTAGCCGTGCCCGTCCCCGCGATCTTGCACTCGTCGCCCGACAAAGGCGACAAAAGGGGGAGACAAGTGCAAGATCGCGGGGAGTGGGGTCAGGTGTACGAGACGCCGACCTGCGCGCGGACCGTGTCGAGCAGCGACATCACGTCCAGGGTCGCGGCGTGCGGCACCAGTGGACTCTCCCGCAGCCCCGCCCGCAGGCACCGCTGCACCTCGGCAGCCTCGTACTGGTAGCCGCCGCCGGTCTGCTCGGTCACCACGGCCTCCGCCTCCGCACCCGCCCGCAGCAGCGTGAACCCGCCCGGCCGGAAGAACGGCGAGGGCAGTTCGATCCGCCCCAGGGTGCCGGTCACCGAGGCGGTGGTCGGCGTGCCGCCCACCAGCCCGCAGGTCAGCGTCGCCACCGCCCCCGACTCGTAGCCCAGCACGATCCCGGTGTTCTCGTCGACGCCCTCCGGCCCGATCTTCGCCCAGGCGCGTACCCGGTCGGGACGGCCGAGCAGCAGATGGGCCAGGCTCACCGGATAGACGCCGAGGTCGAGCAGGGCACCACCGCCGAGTTCCCGGGCCCGCAGCCGGTGCTCGGGCGGGAACGGCCCGGCCAGCCCGAAATCGGCGCGTACGGTGGTCACCTCGCCGATCGCCCCATCGGCGATCAGCTCCAGCACCCGCAGGATCGTCGGGTTGCAGCGCATCCACATCGCTTCCATCAGGAACAGGTCGCGGGCCCGCGCCGCCTCGATCAGTTCGGTCGTGGTGGCCAGATCGAGCGTGAACGGCTTCTCGCACAGCACCGCCCGGCCGGCGTCGAGGCAGATCATGGTGGCCAGGTGGTGCGCGGAGTGCGGGGTGGCGACGTACACCACGTCGACGTCGCCGTCGGCGGCCAACTCCTTCCAGGTCCCGTACGCGCGCGGGATGCCGTACCGGTCGGCGAACGCCTGGGCGCTCGGCAACGACCGGGAGCCGACCGCCACCACCTCGGCGTCCGGCAGCAAACCAAGGTCTTCGACGAACCTGCCGGCGATGTGGCCGGTGGCGAGGATGCCCCAACGAGTCATGCCCGCACGCTAGTCGAGGCCGGCCCAGCCGCCGAGAGCGAGATCGTCCCGTCCCGGCCGCGACGGCCCGGTGGCGGGCCGGCTCCCGGCCGCCGGCATAGGCTGGCCGGGTGACATCGACCGACCCCCAGCTCCCGGTGCCGGAGGCACTCGCCCCCCAGCTCCCGGTGCCGGCACCCGACCTCCACTTTCCCGTGCCGGAGGACCTGCTCGCCCGCGCCACCCGGTTCTACCGCGCCGAGGAGCGGCCGGTGCCGCCCCGGGTCGCGGCCACCGTCGTGCTGCTGCGGCCGGCCGACGCCGGCGGCTTCGAGGCGTACGTCATCCGGCGCCTCGCCGCGATGGCGTTCGGCGGCATGCACGCCTTTCCGGGCGGGGGCGTCGACCCGACCGACTCCGAGGGGCAGCTCGACTGGGCCGGGCCGGACACGGGGGAGTGGGGGCGCCGGCTGGGGCTCTCCGACGGGCCGGCCCAGGCGGTGGTGTGCGCGGCCGTACGCGAGGTGTTCGAGGAGGCCGGGGTGCTGCTCGCCGGCCCCGGCGGTGACACCGTCGTCGGCGACGTCAGCGGTGACGACTGGGAGGCGGCCCGCCGGGCCCTGGTGGCCCGCGAACTCGGATTCGCCGACCTGCTCCGCGAGCGCCGGCTGACGCTGCGCTCGGACCTGCTGGTCCCGTGGAGCCGCTGGATCACGCCGGAGTTCGAACCCCGCCGCTTCGACACGTACTTCTTCGTGGCCCTGCTGCCGCGGGGGCAGCGGACGCGGGACGTGTCCGGGGAGGCCGACCACACAATGTGGATCAAGCCGGCGGAGGCGGTCGCCCGGGCCGAGGCGGGTGGGTTCGCGATGCTGCCGCCGACGCTGGTGACCCTGCGCGAGGTGGCCGCGTGCGCGGACATCCCGGCGGTGCTGGCCGCGGCGGCCGACCGCGACGCCGGCCGGATCATCATGCCGAAGCTGGAGGTCATGCCGGACGGCGAGGTCCGGTTCGTCCTGTCCTAGTCGCGTACGTAGTTGACGTCGACGGTCCAGCGGGCGAAACCGAGCCGGCCGTACAGGGCGATGGCGCCGGTGTTCGACTCGTCGACGTACAGCATCGCCTCGCCCAGGCCGCGCTCGCGCAGATGACGTAGCCCGGCCAGGGTCAGCGCGGTCCCCAGACCGGTGCCGTGGGCGGCCGGGTCGACGCCGAGGACGTACACCTCGCCGATCGGGTCGGCACTCCGGCCGTCCCGGCCACCGTCGTGCACCTTGGTCCAGTGGAAGCCGAGGATCCGGCCGGTCGGGACGTCGGTCGCCAGCAGGAAGCCGGTCGGGTCGAACCACGGTTCGGCGATCCGGGCCCGCAGGTCGTCCAGGGTCCAGCGGCCCTGTTCCGGATGCTTCGCGAAGGCCCGGTTGTTGACCGCGAGCCAGGGCTCGTCGTCCACGCCGGGCCGGAACGGGCGCAGCGCCACGCCGTCGGCCAGCCGCGGCTCCGGGATCGGCTCGGCCAGCGACCGGCGCTGGGAGAACAGCACCCGGTCGCGGCGGAAACCCAGCCGCAGCGCCAGCGCGCCGGCCGACGGATGGTCGCCGTGCGCCCACACCCGCAGCGGGCCCACCGGCCCCGCCGCGCCGATCACGGCGAGCACCAGTTCGCGGCCGAGACCCTGCCGGCGTCGCATCGGGTGTACGACCAGTTCGGCGGCGGCACCGTCGGCCGCGCCGGACGCGTCGACGTACGCGTATCCGGTGAGTTCGCCCGCGGTGTCCCGGATCGTCAGGTGCGCCGCCGGGGTGTCCGACCCGTGCCGGATCCGTAGCACGACCTGTTCCGACAGCGGCTGGGCGCCGTCGGCGCGGTCGGCGGTCGCGGCCAGCGCCAGCACCTCGGCGATCCCCGCCGGGTCGAGCCGCTCGGCGGACTGGACGAGGGGGCGTTCGGTGCTCACCCCGTCACGGTATCCGGCGCTGCCGCCGGACACCGGCGACGGTGCGCCGCCGTACACCGTGGGGGGTCAGATCTGGCCCGGGTGCAGCGGCAGTTCGAGCCCGAAGCGGGGCGGCTGGTCGATCCCGGCCGGCAGTGCCTCGAGCAGGAAGCGGCGGCCCACGTTGGGCAGGATCGACCGCAGCGCGTTGACGGTGCCCTGCCGGTTGCCGCCCGCGTCGTGCAGCAGCACGATCGCACCGGGGTGGGCGCCCGCGTTCACCGTCGCCGCGATGCTGCCCGCACCGGGCACCGTCCAGTCCTGTGGGTCGACCGTCCAGTGCAGGGAGGTCATGCCCATCTCCCGGGCCACCGCGACCGCGCCCGGTGTCCAGTTGCCGCCGGGGTGGCGGAAGTAGGAGATCTTCTCGCCGGGGACGGCGGCCAGGATGGCCTCGTTGGTCCGGCGCAGGTCGTTCTCGATCACCGTCCGGCCCCGCGCCCCGAGGGCGAAGTCGTGGTTCCACGAGTGGTTGCACAGGGTGTGCCCGTCGGCCACGATGGCGCGTACCAGGTGCGGGTAGCGGCGGGCGTTCTCGCCGACCAGACAGAAGGTGGCCCGGACCTCGTACCGCCGCAGCAGCGCCAGGGCCTGCGGGGTGTAGTTCGGGTCGGGCCCGTCGTCGAAGGTGAGGGCGACGTACGACATGCCGGTCGTCATCCGGCTGCCGAACGGCCCGTTCCGGTCCTCCGGCAGCGGTGGCCGGTTGGGCCCGGTGATCGGCTGCGCCATCGGCTCGGAGTTGCGGCGGGCCCGCTCCTGGGCGGCCGGCCTGGTGACCGGGGTGGCGGTCGCGGAGGCGCTGGGGCTGGCGGCGGTCGAGGCCGGTGCGACGTACGGGTCGACGGCCAGCCCGAGCGAGTAGGCGCCGGTCAGGATCGCCGCCACGGCCAGGACGGCGGGTACGACCGCTCGCCCGCGCAGCCAGGCGAGTACGGCGTCCCGCCGCTTCACTGGCGTCTCGTCGTTCACCTGGCCCACAACCGCCTCCTCTGTACCGATTCCGGCAACCAGAGTAAGTACGACTTAGAGCGCTAAAAGCGTGTTTAAAGCAAATCAGCCACACGGCGGCCGGAGGGGCACACAAAGCCGAGCGCCACCCGGAAAACCGGGTGGCGCTCGTCGGATATCCCGCCGCGCGGCGACGGAACCGGTATAGGGGTGCGGGTCAGACCGGCAGCGGCGCGGGCTCCGAATCCGGCAGCGACCGCGACGGCGGTACGACGAACTTGTAGCCGACCTGGCGGACCGTGCCGATCATCGACTCGTATTCGGAGCCGAGCTTGGCCCGCAGCCGCCGGACGTGCACGTCGACGGTGCGGGTGCCGCCGAAGTAGTCGTAGCCCCAGACCTCGCGCAGCAGCTGGTCGCGGGTGAAGACCCGGCCGGGGTGCTGGGCGAGGAACTTCAGCAGCTCGAACTCCTTGTAGGTGAGGTCGAGCGGCCGGCCCTTGAGCTTGGCGGCGTAGGTGTCGGGGTCGATGTTGAGCTCACCGGCGCGGATCGATCCACCGGCGCCGGCGGTCGCGTTGCTGAGCCGTCCGACCGCGAGCCGCAGCCGGGCCTCGACCTCGGCCGGCCCGGCACTGGCCAGGATGACGTCGTCGACACCCCAGTCGGCGGTGAGCGCGATGAGCCCGGCCTCGGTGACGACCGCGATCAGCGGCACCCCGAGTCCGGTGGCGTGCAGCATCCGGCAGGTGGCCCGCGCCTCGCTCAGCTCGGACCGGGCGTCGACCATGACGGCGTCCGGGCTGGGGGCGGACACCAGTGTGCGTACGTCTCGTGGTGCGGTGCGTACCGCGTGCGGAAGCAGGTCGAGCGCGGGCAGTACGGCGGATGGTTCGCCGGCCCGTGCGGTCACCAGCAGCAGGATCTCCACACTTCACCTCCGTCCTCGCGGCCCGCTGGCCGCGCGGTGACCGGCGGCTGTCGAGCTGGTCGCGCCGCGTCCTGGGCGGTCAGCTGTCGTTGCCGCGGAGTTGCCGGTCCCGGCGTCGCTGACGGGGCGGGTAAGGGCCGAGCTTAACCGATCCATGGCCCGAAAACGGCGGGTGCCGGTCCGATCATCTGTGTGTTCGGCCATAACGGATGAGGCGTTGTCCGGGGGTGTCCGCGTGATCCGCGCGTCATTTCCGGCGTCTGCAAGGATCGGAGGGTGTTTCCCTCCACGCCCCCCGCGGCCGGCCGCGACGCCTGGTCCGACGACCCACCCCCCGGCGCGGCCGGTCCGCCGCACGGACCGGGTCGGCGCGGCCATCCGGCCGATCCGGGACCCGCGGCGCGGGAGGGGGACCCCGGCCACGAGCCCGACGACGACGCCGAGTTCGAGGACGAGATCGAGATCGTGCCGGTACGCCGCCGGCTGTCGGCCGCGATCGCCGGCTTCGCCGTGCTGGTCGGGGTCGGCCTGATCCTCGGCGCGCAGACGTCCGGCCCGGGCGCCCGGATCCCGTTCGCGGTCGTCGTCTTCGGCGTACAGGTGCTCTTCGTCCTGGCCTGGACCATGGCGACCCGGCCGCCGGCGCTGCCCTGGGTCGCCGGGGTGGCGGTCGCCGTCGCCGCCGCCGCCGACCTGCTCGCGGTCACCCGGCAGGAGGCCGGCCTTTCGCCGCTGCTCCTCGTGGCGATCGGCGGTGCCGTCCTGGCCGTCCTCGGCCAGCTGGTCCGCCGGGCCGACCGGGCCCGGTTGACCGAGTCGGTCGGCGCCACCCTGCTGGTCACCTTCGGGGTGGTGGCGCTGGGCACGCTGCTGGTCCTCAGCCGGGTGCCGGCCGGCACCCAGGCCATCTTCGTCGTGGCGACGGCGGCCGCGGTGGCGCTCCTCGTGGCCCGGGTGACCGACGCCGTGTTCCTCTGGCCACGGCTGGCCCCCCAGGTGCCGCGCGGCGCCGCCGGCGTCGTCGTCGGCGCGATGTGCGGCACCCTGGCGAGCGCGGTCCTCGGCAGCTACCTCGTGTCTTTCACCCCGGCGAGCGGGGCGGTGATCGGGCTGGTCGCCGCCGGTGCCGCCGTACTGACCGATCTCGGGGCCGGCTACGCCGAGGCGGGACGGCAGATGGCCGGCGATCCGCCGACCCTCTGGCTGGCCCGGCACCTCCAGGGACCGCTGGGCGGATTCGCGCTGGCCGCCCCGGTCGCGTACGCCATGACGGTGCTCTACCTCTGATCCGCCCCGGCCGACCACTGCGACGGATCACGGCGCCGACTCGCGCGATAGTGCCATCCGCGCGGCGGCGAGCGTGCCGGCGCCGCGATCCGGGTACAGAATCAGCCCGGCGCGCGGGAATCGTCGGCACCGCGGCCGACCGCCCCCACCGGGGCGGCTTGCAGCGGAAGATCGGCCGGTCGTCCCAACGGGGCGGCTTGCAGCGGAAGATCGGCCGGTCGTCCCAACGGGGCGGCTTGCAGCGGAAGACAGGAGGCGGGCGTGGCAGACAGCTATCCGACGCGGGAGGTCCGGCCGCGCCGCCGGGGCCGGCGGCTGCTCATCGTGGCGGTGATCCTGCTCCTGGTGCTGGCCGGCCTGCTCGTCGTCGCCGACCGGGCCGCCGTCGGCTTCGCCGAGCGGACGATCGCGCAACAGGTGAGCACCGAGGTCAGCCGGCAGAACCTCCAGGCGTCGCAGCCGGAGGTGTCGGTCGGGGGTTTCCCGTTCCTCACCCAGGTCGCCGCCGGGCGGTACGAGTCGATCTCGATCCTGCTGCGCGACGTCGAGGGATCGGTGCAGGGCCGCTCGGTGAGCATGCCCGAACTGGACGTCAACGCCCGGGACGTCACCGCCTCGATCGAGACCCTTCGGTCCGGTCAGGGCGACGTACGGGCCCGCACGGTCGAGGGCACCGGCACCATCTCGTACGCCAGCGTCGCCGCGCTGATCCAGCGGCCGGGCGTGACGCTCGCCGAGGAGGGCGGGCAGTTGGCGGTGAGCGCCCCGCTGGAGGTCCTGGGGCAGCAGTTCACCGTCCACGGCACGGCCGACCTGGCCATCAACGAGGGACAGGTGCAGGTCCGTTTCGAGAACCTGACCGCCGAGGGGTTGCCCGACGTGCCGGCCGCCCAGGCGCTGGTCAACGCGTACGCCCGGCAGATCTCGATCGACGTGCCGTTGCCGGCGCTGCCGTTCGAACTCGCCGTGCAGGAGGTACGCCCGCTGCCGGAGGGTCTGGCGGTGACCGCGACGGCCCAGGACGTGCCGCTCAACTCCACCGTGTGACGGCGGTTCCCGCATGCTGGTCGACCTACCAGCCGTGGTAACACGGCTGGTAGGCTGCCTGGTCATGGGGACGTTCCTCACCAAACGGCGCGCGGTCGACCTGTGCCGCGTGGCCACCTGCCTGTGTCGCCCCGTCATCTGACGGCGGGGCTGCCTCCCTCTGCGTACCCTCTGGTCTGAACGCTCGGCAGCGGCGCCGTCGCACAAACCCGTGATCCGCCCTAACTGGGTCCCGCGCGTGGTGCGACCGAACGATCCCGTGATCATCAACGCGCTGGCTCACCACCTCCATCGTCACAAGGAGTGATCTGATGAGTCGCGACACCGCACTCGTTTCGGCCGACTGGGCCGAGAAGAACCTCGGCGCCCCGGGCGTCGTCTTCGTCGAGGTCGACGAGGACACCACCGCGTACGACGGCGGCCACCTCGCCGGCGCGATCAAGCTCGACTGGAAGACGGACCTCCAGGACCCGGTACGCCGGGACTTCGTCAACAAGGAGCAGTTCGAGGCGCTGCTGTCCGAGCGTGGCGTGTCCAACGACGACGTCGTCGTGCTCTACGGCGGTAACAACAACTGGTTCGCCGCCTACGCCTACTGGTACTTCAAGCTCTACGGGCACGGCGACGTCAAGCTCATCGACGGTGGCCGCAAGAAGTGGGAACTCGACGCCCGTCCGCTGGTGAAGGACGCCGTCTCCCGCCCGGCGACGCAGTACGTCGCCAAGGACCCCGACCTGTCCATCCGGGCGTTCCGGGACGAGGTCGTGGCCGCCATCGGCACCCAGAACCTGGTCGACGTGCGCTCGCCCGACGAGTTCGCCGGCCGGCTGCTCGCCCCGGCGCACCTCCCGCAGGAGCAGGCCCAGCGGGCCGGGCACATCCCGACCGCGGTCAACGTCCCGTGGTCCAAGGCGGCCAACGAGGACGGCACCTTCAAGTCCGACGACGAGCTGCGCGCCCTCTACGCCGACGCGGGTCTCGAGGACGGCAAGGACACCATCGCCTACTGCCGCATCGGCGAGCGCTCCTCGCACACCTGGTTCGTGCTCAAGGAGCTGCTCGGCCACCAGAACGTGAAGAACTACGACGGTTCGTGGACCGAGTACGGCTCGCTCATCGGTGTGCCGGTCGTCCTCGGCGACGAGCCCGGGAAGGCCTGACGACGATGACCGCACCCACATCAACCGGCTGCGCCGCGCCGGACCAGGCGGCTCCGTTGCCCGCATCGGTCGACCTCACCCGCGAGACCGTCATCACCGGCGTGGTCAAGACCGCCGACGGTGAGGCGGTGGCCGGCGCCTACGTCCGGCTGCTCGACTCGACCGGCGAGTTCACCGCCGAGGTGGTCACCTCGCCGGCCGGCCAGTTCCGGTTCTTCGCCGCCCCCGGCACCTGGACGCTGCGGGCGCTGTCCCGGCACGGCAACGGCGACGCGACGGTCACCGCCGCGCAGGGCGTCAACGAGGTCGGCGTCAGCGTGGGCTGACCCGGCGCAGGACGACCGAAGGGGGAGCCGGTGACCGGCTCCCCCTTTGTCATGTCCGAGCCATCCGGGCCGGGACCGGCCCGCGGGTGGCTTCACACCACCCGGCGGACCGGCCCCGGGACCGGATCAGATCCCGCCGAGGCGGGGGGCACAGGGGCTCGACGGCGCGAGCGTGAAGTCGCTCGTCGCCACGAAGCCCGGCTGCACCTGGATCCGTACGGCCTGCGGGATCCAGCCGTCCTTGGCCACGATCACCTCGTAGCGCCCACGCGGGATCCAGTACGCGTACGTACCGTTGCCGCCCGAGGTCAGCGTGTAGCCGACGCCCGGCGTGTTGAGCGAGTTGAGGCGGACGGTCGCCGCGACGCCGACCCTGACCCCGGCACAGGTCTCACCGATCACGGTGCCCTGCACCTTGCCCCAGCTGGTCGGCGGCGAGACGTTCATCTCGACGCTGATCGCCGGGACCGGGTAGGAGGTGTCGGAGACGATGCCCAGCTCGGCCGTGTAGGTGCCCGGCTGCTCGACACCGGCCGCCGCGGTGGCGGTCAGGGTGACCTTCACCTTCTTCGACTCGCCCGGGGCCAGCGTGAACTCCGTCGGGTCGGTCGACAGCCACGACACGTCACCGGCGGCGTCGCACAGGTCGAGCCCGCCGAGCATCTCGGAGTCCGCCGAGCCGACGAACGACGACGGCGAACCACCGATCTTGTACGCGCCGCAGGCGGCGGCACCCCGGTAGCGGGCGAACTGGGCGTTCGGCAGGTTGAGCCATTCCGCCGCCACCGGGTCGTACGCGATCGTCCGGTTGGTGACCGTCGTCGACGCGGCGGTGACGCCACCGGCCAGCACCAGCAGGCCACCGGCCGAGGTGCCCTGCGAACCCCACAGGTCGATCGGCATGTCCGGCAGCGGGCTCCACTGGTCGGCACCCGGGTCGTAGGAGTACGCGTCGGTGAACTCCGAGGCCCCGGCGCCGCCGGCGCAGTAGACCTGGCCACCGATGCCGCCGCAGGACATCCACGCGACCGCGAGCGGGTAGTCGGCACCGGTGCCGAACGCGCCCGCGGCGGGGTCGAAGATGACCGTGTCGTTGGAGTCGGTGCAGGCGCTGTCGGCGCAGCCACCCACCAGGATGACCTTGCCGTCGACGACCGCCGTACCGGCCGCCGACCGCGGTGCCGGGTTGGTCACGCCGGCCAGCGTGCTCCACGTACCGGCCGCCGGGTCGAAGACGTCGACCGTGGCGACCGGCGTGCCGCCCGGACCCCAACCACCGATGACGTAGAGCTTGCCACCGACGGCCGCCGCCGACGGCTTGGCGCGGGCGTTCGGCATGTCCGGCAGCGCCGTCCAGGCGTTGGTCTCCGGGTCGTAGACCCAGGCCTTGCGCTCGATGCCGCTGCCGCTGCCGCCGCCGACCGTGTAGACCTTGCCGTCCAGCGTCGCGGCGGCGTTGTCGAAGACGGCCGCCGGGTAGTTCGCGATGCGGGTCCAGGCCTCGTCGACCGCCGGAGCGGCGGCCCCGGTCACCCCGGGCGCCGGGTAGACGGTGCCGGTGGCGGCCTTGCTGATGCCCTTCATCTGGTGCTCGGCGAGTACCGCACCCTGGCGGCCGAGCAGTTCGAACGCGCCGGTCCGCTCGACGAACCCGACGGTCGCCGGGGCGCCACCGGTGTTCTTGACCGTGACCGTGGTGGTGCGGGTGCTGCCGTACGGCTGGTGCGACTCGATCGACGTCGGGCTGACCGTGAGCCGGCCCGACGGCAGGGCGAAGTCGCTCCGTACGGTGCCGTTGGCGGCCACGTTGACGTTCTTCGTGACCGGCTGGTACGGCGACCGGGTGGCGGTGAACGGGTGCGACCCGGTCAGGCTGGAGAACAGCCAGTAGAAGCCGTCACCGATGTTCGGGTCGTCCGGCGTCGCCGCCGAGACCGCCTTGTCCAGCGGCTCGTCGCCACTGGTCACGGTCGCGCCGTTGACCGCCGCGCCGGTGTTGGCGTCGGTGACGAAGCCGACGACCAGGCCGCCCGGCTCGGGGGAGCAGGTGCGGTTGACGACCTGAACGTCGTCGACCTGCCACCACCAGGCCCAGGTGCCCTTGTAACGGAACCGGATGAGGGCCTCTTCGGCACCCGCGGCCGAGGCCAGCGAGATCTCCTCGATGGTCGGCCCACGCCGGCTGGTGGTCTGGTGCCAGACGTTGACCCAGGTGGTCCCACCGTCGATCGAGACGTCGACGTCGGCGGTGTTGGTGCTGCCGACGGCCCGGAAGTCGCTGTTGAAGCGCAGGTAGGGGCCGGTGGCGTCGGACAGGTCGATCGGCGGCGAGATCAGGTCGGTGTCCTGGGTGTTGCCGCTGCCCAACCGGTCACTGTCGATGATGGCGAAGTTGCCGGTGCCACCGGTCAGGTTGCCCCGCAGGCCCGGGTCGTCGAAGACCCAGCCGCCGCTCGCGGTGCGGTTGACCACCGACCAGCCGGCCGGGGTGGTGGTGGCGTCGAAGCTCTCGCTCGCCAGTGGCGCGCCGAACGAGGCCGAGTAGCCGGCCGCCGTGCAGGCGGGGTCGACCTGGACGGCGAAGTCGACGGTCTGCGCCGCCGAGCCGACCGCCACGTCCCGGACGACCGTCTGGTAGCCGGGGTACTGCACGGTGGTGGTGAACCGGTAGTCGGTGCCGCCGGCCACGGTGAACGAGTACTGGCCGGTCACCGGGTTGGTGAAGACGGGACCACCGGGGCGGCCGGCAACCTCGATCTTCGCGTAGAGCGGGTAGCCCTTGCCGGAGCCGTCGGTGACCTTGCCGCTGACCGTGACGACCGGCGCGGCGGTGAGGGTGAAGTCGCGGGTCACCGCGCCGCCCTCGGTCACCGTGACGGTGGCGGTCTGGCTACCGTAGCCGTACGCGGAGGCGGTCACCTCGTGGTCGCCGGCCGGCAGGTTTAGCGCGTACCGGCCGTCGGGGCCGGTGACGGTGCTGCGGGTGCCGGAGACGACGTTCGCGCCGACGACCGGGTTTCCGGCCGAGGTGACGCTGCCGCTGACCCGGCCGACCGGACCGCGCGGGGCGGCGGTGACCGCCTGGTACGCGTTCAGCCGGCCCTCGCCGAAGGTGTTGTTGTTGTCGGCGGTGCCGCCACAGGTGGTCGCGTTGACGTCGGTGGCGGTGTCGTCGAGCAGTGCCTGGGTGGCGTCGAGGTCGCCGATCAGGCTCGGTGCCGCCGACCAGATCAGCGCGATCGTGCCGGAGACGTGCGGGGCGGCCATCGAGGTGCCGTTGAACGCGGCGTACCCGTTGCCGTCCACAGCGGACCGGACGTTGATGCCCGGTGCGGCGATGTTCGGCTTGATGCCACCGTCCACGGCGGACGAGCCGCGGCTGGACAGGCTGCCGATGTTGTTGTTGATGTCGTACGCGCCGACCGCGTACGAGATCGGGTAGTCGCCGGGCGAGCCGGTGGTGTTGCAGCCCGGGCCGGAGTTGCCGGCGGAGAAGACGGGGAACATGCCGACCGTCCGCCAGGCGGCGACCGTCTGCAGGTACCACTCGTCGCCGCCGCCACCGCCCCAGGAGTTGTTGATGATGTCGGCGTGCAGGTCGGGGCGGGGGTTCTGGCCGTTGAGGTCGGTGGGGGCGAGCATCCACTGACCGGAGGCGAGCAGGGCGGCGTCGCTGCAGCTACGGCTCTCGCAGCCCTTGGCGGTCATCCACTTGGCGCCCGGGGCGACGCCGATCTGGTTGGCTTCGCCGTCGTCGCCGGTCATCGTGCCCATGGTGTGGGTGCCGTGGTCGTTGTTGTCACACGGCACGTCGCCGGGGCAGACGTTCGACGGGTCGAACCAGTTGTAGTTGTGGTCGAAGGTGCCGTTGCCGAGGTTGCCCCGGTAGCTGTTGACCAGCGCCGGGTGGTCGAACTGGGCGCCGCTGTCGATGCTGCCGATCACGACACCCTCACCGCGGACGCCGTACTCGCTCCAGACCCGGGGCGCCTCGACGTTGGTGATGTTCCACTCGACGGCGTTGGTGCCGGACCGGTCGGCGGTCGGAGCGTTGCGCTCCGGCTCGACCAGCTCGTACGTCCGCGCCGGCTCGATGCTCTCCACCTCGGGGCGAGCGGCGATCAGGTCCACTAGGGCCTTGTCGCCGGTGACCCGCAGCGCGTTGGCGATCCAGAACGCCTGGTAGGGCACCTTGCGCTCGTCGAGTTCGGCGCGCAGACCACGCTGGGTGCGCGACGCCGTGTCGGTGAGCTGCCGGTAGGTCTCGGCGGCCCGGGCGTCCGAGGTGGACAGCCGGGCGGCGCCGCCGAGCTGGGCGCGTTCCTTCAGGTAGACGGTGAATTCGGTGCTGCCCTCCCGGGCCAGTTCAGCCGCTAGTTCGGGGTTGACCTCGGCCTTCGGGGCGGCTGACGCGATCCCTGGCGTCCCGGTGAGGGCCAGGATGATCGCGGCGGCCACGGCCGTCGATCGGGTTACTAACGAACGGCGTCTTGAGCGATGTGACATAGGGTTCCTCTCCCGCAACCGTTTGAAGTCATGCTCTGGTGGGTAGAGGTAGTGATCAATGGATTCGGGCGGGCAGTTTTCGGGCAAGATTCTGGCCCGATTCAGGCGGCCGTCAGAAAGTTGTCGCACATCGACGACAGACACTGTTGACTCCGTCGATGGAACGGCGTTGGCTGATGGTGCACGGCAGACCTGGGAGGATTCTGGGAGGACCGCGTTGGTCGATGGCGACGTTCCGCTGGTCGTTTGCGTATCGGCGGATCCGACGGTCCGCGAGCGGGTGGTACGGCGCCTCGACGACTGTGGCGCCGTCGTGCTCTGTGCCGACCTGACCGAGCTGCGCGCGCTGCTCTTCCCGGCGCAGCTCGTGACTCCGGCGGTCACCCCGGTTCCCGCTACCCCGGTTTCCGCCACTTCGGCCGGCGACGGTCCGTCCCTTGTGCCATACCGGCCGGTCGGGCTGACCGGCGAGGTCCTGCCCGCCGTGGCACCCACGGTCGCGACCCTGTCCGGCCCGCCGGTGCCCTGGCCGGCGCCGCCGCCCCGGCACGCCCCGGTGCCCCCGCCCGGCGCGGTCACCCCGCTCACCGGCCCGCCGGTCCAGGTAGCCGACCCGGCGGCCCAGGCCGGCCCGATCCGGCTCGGCGAACTGACCATCGACGCCGCCGGGCACCTGGTCACCTGGCGCGGCGAACCGCTCGCGCTGACCCGGCTGGAACGGGCCGTACTCGCCGTGCTCGCGAGCCCGCCGCTCGCGGTGTGGACGTACGAGCGGCTCTTCGGCTCGGTCTGGGGCGGCGCCTACCTCGGCGACACCGCGATCCTGCACTCGGCCATGAAGAGGTTGCGCCGCAAGCTGCGCGCCACCGACGACGACCTGCGGGTGCAGACCGTGCGCGGGGTCGGCTACCGGCTGGCCGTACCGAACTGACCGGCCGCCGGCCGGCACCGGCACCGTGGACCCCGCCGGCCCGGAACCGCGGACCTTGTCGGCACCGGCACCTCGGATCCCGCCGGCACCCGGCACTGGGGGTCCGACCGGCGAACGTGCCACCATGGGCGGCGTGAGCATCGACCCGCCCCGGCAGCTTCCGCCGGTCGCACCGCCGCAAGTGCCGCCACCCGGCGGCTGGCCCGTCCCGGCCGGTGCCCCGCCCGCACCCCGTCCCCGGCGCTGGCTCATCGCGGTCGGCGCCGCCTGGGCCGTGGTGCTGCTGGTGCTCGCGTACGTCTCCACCCGCACCGACGAACCGACCGTCCGCGAGCAGCGCGGCATGGCCGAGGCCGGTCCGCTCGCCGACCGGGTGATCGGCGAACTCGTCGCCGCCGGCGGCACCGACGTGGTCGCGCAGCTCACCCCGATCCGTTACCGGACCGGGTGCCGGATCACCCCGATCCGCTCCGGTGCCACCCTGGAACGCGGCGTCGCCTTCCGGACGACCGAGGCCGACGCGCCGGCCCTGCTCGACCGGATCGCCGACCGGCTGCCGCCGACCTGGCGGGCCGGCACCCGGCACAGCGAGGGTGGCACCGTCCACTCGTTGCGCGCCGACGCCGGCGACTTCGTCGGCGTACGCGGCGGGGTCACCTCACCCGGCGTGATCACTCTGACCGTGAGCACCGGCTGCCGCCCCACGTCCGACGACTACGACCCGACGGTCCGGCTGGCGATCGGACTGCCGGTCGACACCGAGCCCGGCCGGATGCTGGCGGCGATCGGGGTCACCGCGGCCGGAGGGGGCGGGCGGGAGTCCGCCACCTGCCCGGGCGGCGGGCAGGTCCACACCGCCTGGGCGACCGGAACCGGCACCCCGACCGGGCCGCTCGCCGACGCGCTCGCCGAGGTCCGGCCCGCCGACGCCGTGGTGGTGACCGACGCGCCGGACGGCTACGCCTACCGCGCCGGCGACACCGGCGTCGAGGTCCGGGTCGTCGACGGCGAGGTACGGGCGACCGTGACGATCGGCTGCTGACCGCCCGTCGGATCAGCGGCCGGTCGCGCGGCGGTCAGTAGACGAGCGCCTGCGCGCCGTCGGCCAGCGACTCCTCGACGAAGACCGCCGCCCCGGCGATCCGTACGCCGGGCAGCACGTCGTCGGGGCCGATGTCGCGCCGGGCGGCGCACTGCGTGCAGACGGTGACCCGCCCGGCGGCCAGCACCGCGCCGAGCAGGTCGGTCAGCGGCGCCGAATGCGGCAGGTCGAACTCGGCCGCGCGGCCCGGTAGGGCGAACCACGACGACTCGCCGGTCAGCCACAACGACACGTCGACCCCGGCCGCGGCCGCCGTCGCGGCCACCGTGAACGCCTGCGCGCACCGCTCCGCCGAATCCGAACCCGCGGTGGCCTTTACGACGAGAGTGCGAGCCATACCGGTCAGCATAGGATGACCTTCGTGGTCACCGAGATCGGGTTCGTCAGCCTGCTGGTCGCGGGCTTCGGCGCACTCGCCGGTGGCCTGGTCTACCTAGCCGTACGCATCTCGAGAGGACGCTGGTGACTACTCCCGCGGACGAGAACCCGATCGGCCCGCCGCCCTGGCTCAACGCACCGCCGGTCGATCCGTACCCGTTCGAGGAGACGCACGACCTCCGGGTCGGGCCCGACCTGCACCCCGCGCTGCTGGGGCTGCTGCCGTACATCGGGGTCTGGCGCGGCCGGGGCCGTGGCGGCTATCCGACGATCGACGACTTCGACTACGCGCAGGAAATCCGGATCAGCCACGACGGCCGGCCGTTCCTGCACTACGAGTCGCGGGCCTGGCTGCTCGACGAGCAGAGCCGGCCGATCCGGCCGGCCGGCCGCGAGGTCGGCTGGTGGCGGCCGGTGTTCGACGGCGAACGGGTCACCGACGATCTCGAAGCGCTGATGATGACCCCGACCGGCATCATGGAGCTCTACCTCGGCCGGGTCAGCGGCACCCAGGTCGAGCTGGCGACCGACGCGGTGCTGCGGACCGCCACCGCCAAGGAGGTCACCGGCGGCCACCGGCTCTTCGGCATCGTCGAGGGGGCGTTGCTCTACGCCCAGGAGATGGCCGCCGTCGGCCACGGTCTGACGCCGCACCTGTCCGCCCGCCTCGTCCGCGTCGGCGGCTGACCCGACCCCGTCGGCACCCCGGACCGGCCGCCCGGCGGCCGGTCCGGACGTCGTCAGGCTCCGCAAGCCGTCAGGCGAAGCCGAGCAGTTCGCGGATCGCCGTCGTGTGCGGCGACGGCGGCAACGGCACGCCGTCGAGCGACCGCACCTCCGCGACGCCGCGAACCGACGAGGTGAACCACACCCCGCCGGTCGCGTGCAGGTCGGCCGGCGTCACCATCCGTTCGTCGGCCGCCCAGCCCAGCTCGCCGGCCCTGGCCAGCAGCCAACCGGCGGTCACCCCGGGCAGGATGCCGGTGGCCGCGGCCGGCACCGTGCACAGCGTCGCCCCGTCCAGCCAGACCAGGCTGGCGGCCGGCCCCTCCAGGGCGAACCCCTCCGTCGACGTCCACAACACGTCGTCGACCCCGTTCGCCACCGCCCAGCGGCGGGTCGCCTGGCTGACCCCGTACGACGTGCTCTTGACCCCGGCGAGCAGCCACGGCGCGGCGGCGCGGGCGGTCGCGGCCACGCCGAGCGGCAGGGTCGCCACCGAGATGCCGGCGCGGCGGGCGCGCACCGCCGCCGGACCGATTCCGGACAGGGTGGCGAAGGCGGTCGGCGGCCCGCCGTGCTCCGGGCCGCGGGTGCAGACCAGCCGCACCGCCCCCTCCAGATCGGCCGGCCAGGCCGCGCAGACCAGGTCGATCAGCCCGGCGAGGTCGGGGAGCGGGGCGAGCGGCAGGTCGACCTGGTCGGCCGAGCGGGCCAGCCGGGCCAGGTGCGGGTCGCGTAGCCAGGGCTGGCCGGCACGGACGTGCATCGTTTCGAAGAGGCCGTCGCCGTGCAGCACACCCCGGTCGTCGGCGCGCACGACCGGGGCGTCCGGGGCGACCAGACCCCGGCCCAGTACGGCCACGAACTGCGGGCTGGACACGACTCCCGAGCGTAACGGGGATTCGAACTATGATCGGGCCGTGTCGGACACATCGCTCGCCGAAGTGCTGCGGTCGCGGGGGCTGCGGCTCACCGCGCAGCGGCAGCTGATCCTCGAAGCCGTGCACGACCTGGGGCACGGAACCCCGGAGCAGGTGCACAACGCCGTCCGTGAGGTCGCCGCGGGCGTGAACATCACCACTATCTACCGCACCCTGGAACTACTCGAAGAGCTGGGACTGGTTACCCATACGCACCTGTCGCACGGGTCGCCGACCTACCACCCGGCCGGCGCCGACCAGCACGCCCACCTGGTGTGCCGGTCGTGCGGCGAGGTCGACGAGATCGACCCGGCGACGCTGATGCCGCTGGCCGAACAGTTGGCGGCGCAGCGGGGGTTCCGGGTCGACATCGGGCACGTGTCGTTCTTCGGGGTCTGCGTGAAGTGTGGGGAGCAGGAATGATCGATCTACCAGGGGCGGTGGCGGTCGGGGCCATCGACGAGGAGTCACCCGACGTCGGCGTCGCCGCCCACTACGGCGACCCCAACCGGGAGCAGCGGGCGTTGGCGACCGACGTCGGACTGGTCGACCGCTCCAACCGCGGCGTGCTGGCCGTACCCGGCGAGGAACGGGTGAGCTGGCTGCACACCATCACCACCCAGCATCTCGCCGCGCTGGCCGACGGGCAGGGCAGCGAACTGCTCGTCCTCTCCCCGCACGGGCACGTCGAGCACCACGCGCTGGTCGCCGAACTCGACGGCACCACCTGGCTCGACACCGAGCCCGGGCCGGCCGCCGGCGAACTGCTCGGCTTCCTGGAGAAGATGCGGTTCTTCACCCGGGTCGAGCCCCGCGACGCCACCGCCGAGTGGGCCGTGCTGTCGCTGGTCGGCCCGCGCGCGGCGCAGGCCGCCGCGACGCTCGGCGTCGACGGGCTCACCGACCCCGACACCCTCGGCGTCCCGGCCGCCAAGTTCGCCGCCGGCTCCGTGCCATCCCGCCCCACCAGCCGATACGCCGTACGGCCGCTGCCCGCCGGCGGGTGGGCCCGACGCGGGCCGCTCGGCGTCGACCTGCTCGTGCCCCGGGGTTCCGTCGACGAGGTGGCCGGCCGGCTGACCGCCGCCGGCGTGCCGGCCGCCGGGCTGTGGGCGTACGAGGCGATCCGGGTCGCCGCCCGCATCCCCCGGGTCGGCTTCGAGACCGACCACCGCACCATTCCCGCCGAGATCGACCTGGTGGCGCCGGCCGTACACCTCGACAAGGGGTGCTACCGGGGCCAGGAGACGGTGGCCCGGGTGCACAACCTCGGCCGACCGCCGCGCCGGCTGGTGCTGCTGCACCTCGACGGGGTGGCCACCGACCAGCCGCCGGCCAAGGGCACCCCGGTCACCACCGACGACGGCCGGACGGTCGGGTTCGTCGGCACCGCCGTACGCCACTTCGAGCTGGGCATGGTCGCGCTGGCCGTGGTCAAGCGCAACGTCGCCGACGACGCGCGGCTGACGGTCGGCGAGTCCGCCGCCGCCATCGATCCGGTGCCGGAGCCGAGCCGGGTGGCGTGAGATGCCAGGTGGCGGTGACCCGACATGGTTTCCGGCACCTGGGAGAACCGGCCCTAGTATCAGCGGCATGACGACAACGACGTTGATCACGGTGGCACCGACCGGTGCCGAGTCCAGCAAGGCTGACGTACCGGCGCTCCCGGTGACCATCGACGAGCTGGTGGTCACGGCGAAGGAGTGCGAGGCACTCGGCGCCGCCGTGATCCACGTCCACATCCGCGACGACGAGGCCCGGCCCACCCTCGACATCGGCCGGCTGCGGGCCACGGTCACCGCGCTGCGCGAGTCGACCGACCTGGTCGTGCAACTGTCCAGTGGCGGTGCGGTCACCGACCCGGAGGCCGCCCGGCTGGCCGTACTCGACGCCGCGCCCGACATGGCGTCGTGCACGATGGGCACGGTCAACTTCGGCGACGACGTCTTCCTCAACCGCTGGGAGTTCATCGTCGACCTGCACACGCGCATGCAGGAGCGCGGCGTCGTGCCGGAGTACGAGATCTTCGACCTCGGCCACCTGACCGCCCTCCAGCGCCTCCTCGGCAAGTACGGCCTGCCGGCCGGCGGCCACGTGCACGTCGACTTCGTGATGGGGGTGCCGGGCGGGATGCCGGGCACGACCGAGGCGCTGGTGGCGTGCCGCCAGGCGGTGCGTGACCTGCCTGAGGGCACCACGTTCTCGGCCACCGGGGTCGGCCGCACCACGATCCCGGTGATGCTCGCCGCGCTGTCGACCGGCGGTCACCTGCGGGTCGGCATGGAGGACACCCTGACGTACGCCAAGGGGCGTCCGGTCGACTCGAACATGCAGCTCGTCGCGCGGGCGGTGGGCTTCGCCCGGCTCGCCGAGCGGCCGCCGATGACGGCGGCCGCGGCCCGTGAGCTGTTCGGCATCCCGGCCCGGCCGTGACTCACCCCGGCGGGTACGCCGGCGGCGTCCGGCTCGCCGAGGTGGTCCGGTCCGGCTTCGTGGAGGGCTTCCACCACGGCTCGGTCGTGGTGCTCGACGCGACCGGGTCGGTGTCCGACGCCGCCGGGGACGTACGGGGGCCGATCTTTCCCCGGTCGTCGGTCAAGCCGTTGCAGTCGGTCGGGATGTTGCGCGCCGGGTTGCCGGTGACCGATCCGGCCGACCTGGCGTTGATCTCCGCCAGTCACCACGGTGAGCCGTTCCACCTGGACCGGGTCGCGGGGCTGCTGCGCCGGGCCGGGCTGACCGAGGCGGACCTGCACTGCCCGCGCGCGATGCCGATCGGGCCGGCGGCGGCCGAGGCGGTGCTGCGGGCCGGTGGCGGGCCGACCCGGATCCAGATGAACTGCTCGGGCAAGCACGCCGGGATGCTGTTGACCTGCCGGGCGGCCGGCTGGCCGGTCGACGGCTACTGGCTTCCGGAGCATCCGTTGCAGCGGCGGCTGCGGGCGGCAATCGAGGAGTTCACCGGGGAACGGGTCGCCGCGACCGGGGTCGACGGGTGCGGCGCACCGGTGCTGGCGGTGTCGCTGACCGGGCTGGCCACCGCCTTCCACCGGCTGGTGTCCGCGGCGCCCGGCACGGTCGAGCGTGCCGTGGCGGACGCGATGCGGGCCCACCCCGAGCTGGTTTCCGGGACCGCCGCGGAAGCCGAGGACAACCGGCTCATGCGCGGCGTGCCCGGTCTGTTGACCAAGGTCGGGGCGGAGGGGGTGTTGGCGGTGGCGCTGCCCGGGACCGGCGCCGTCGCCTGCAAGATCGACGACGGTGGGCAGCGTGCGCGCCCACCGGTGCTGGTCGCCGCGCTCCGCCGGCTCGGGATCAGTGCCCCGGTCCTGGACGAGCTGGCGGAGTCCGCGCTGTTCGGCGGCGGGGACCGAGTGGGCGGAGTCCGCGCCTTCTGGTGACCGACGCGTTCCCGCGATTCCGCCGCCTTCCGCGCGACACCGCAACCTTTTCCCCGCCATGTGACGAAATGTCGGGTGAGGAGTGCGGGACTGCGGGAAACTGGAGACGCTGGCCGGGTGAAGTCGCTAACTCTGGCTAGCGTTTCGCTTGCAGGAGCAAGCGGTCGGCGCTACCTTCGGTTTCATGCCCAGTCGCAAGGACCTGCCCCGAGACATCGGCGGCTTCATCCGCGACCTGCGTCACAACGCGCGGATCTCGATGCGCCAGCTCGCCGACCAGGCCGGGGTGAGCAATCCCTACCTGAGCCAGATCGAGCGCGGGCTGCGTAAGCCGAGCGCCGAGGTGCTCCAGCAGCTCGCCAGCGCCCTGCGGGTCTCGGCCCCGATGCTCTACCTGCGGGCCGGCCTGCTCGATGCCGAGGGGGAAGGGGTGCTGGCGGCCATCGCCACCGACCCCGACCTGACGATCGCGCAGAAGCAGTCGCTGAGCCAGATCTACGAGACGTTCCGCCGGGAGAACGCCCGCCAGGCCGAGGAGGACCGGGCCGCCGGCCGGTCCGACGAGTCGGCCGACACGGAGCTGAACCCGCCCACGCCGGGTAAGGCCGACCTCGAGAAGACACCGCCCGCCGGGGCACCGGCCGACGGCGTACTCGAATCCGTGGCCGTGACCGAGACCGGCGCCACGCCCGCGCCGACCACCGAGACCCCTGAGCCCGCGAAGAAGATCGCCCAGAAGGCGATCAGCGAGGCCGCCGACCCGGCGGCCGAAGAGGAGAAGTCATGACCCAGCCGAAGACGACCCGGATTCCCACCCCGCTCTACGCTGCCGCCGGTGCGGGCGAACTCGCCTACCAGCAACTGCGCAAGCTGCCCGCTGTCGTCAACGAGCTGAGCGGCAAGGCGGTCGTCACCACCTTCGAACTGCGCGACAAGGCCGCGGAGACCCTGCGCAACGCCAACACGACCGCCACCACCCTGCGCGACAAGGCCACCGCGACCGACGTCGACGTCGAGCGGCTGCGCGAGGCGGCCATGCGTAACGCCGCCGCCGTCGTGGCCGGCGCCCAGGCGGCCCAGGAGCGCGCGGTCGCCGTCTACGGACTCCTCGTCGCCCACGGCGAGCGCGTCGTCGGCACCCGGGTCGTCCGGGCCGCCGACACGGTCAACGCCGACATCGAGGCGACCGAGGCGCCGGCCGAGGTGACCGCCACCCCGGCGGCCGTCGCTACCCCGGCCGACGTCGCTACCCCGGCCGACGTCGCTACCCCCGCCGACATCGCCACCCCGGCCGACGTCGCCGCCCCGGCCGCGAAGCCGGCAAAGCGGACCCGCCCCACCAGCAAGTGACGTATGGTCGACGGCCCCGGCCCGCGTGTTCCACGCGGCCGGGGCCGCCGGCATAAGCTGTTCCCATGGACCACGCCGCGCCGATCTTCATCTACGATGTGCGTACCGTCATCGAGCTGGTACTGCTCGTGTTTGCCCTGGTTGTGCAGGGGGTCGCCTTCGTTCACTGCCTCACCCAGCGCGGCGACGCGTTCCCGGCCATCGGCACCCTGCCCAAGGGCGCCTGGCTCGCCATCCTCGGCGTCTGCCTCCTGCTGACCCTGCTCTTCTTCCAGGCGATCAACATCTTCGGCCTGATCGGCATCGCCGCCTCCCTGGTCTACCTGCTCGACGTCCGGGCCGGCCTGCGAGATATGACCGACGGCAAAGGCTTCTGGTGAGGGATTTCCGCTGGCCACCGCCACCCGATGGCGGCCCGCGGACCTACGGCCCCGGGCCGAGCGCACCCCGCACCGGCCGGCCGGCGTTGCCCGAACCGGCGACCGAGATCGTCACCACCCCGCACGGCGTACGGCTCGAACGCCTGGTCACCGGCAGTGGGCGGCCGGTGACCGTCTTCGCCCACGGGTTCGGCAGCGGCATCGCCACCACCCGGCCGCTGGGCAGCGCGGTGACCGGGAGCAAGGTCTTCTTCCAGTTCCGCGGGCACGGCCGCTCGGACGCCCCGCCAGGGCCGTGGACCTACCGTGACCTGGCCCGCGACCTGCGGGCGGTCGCCGACCTGTCCAACGCCGGGCGGGCGGTCGGGGTCAGCCTCGGTGCCGGCGCGCTCGGCCGGCTGTTGACCGAGAGCCCCGAACGGTTCGAGCGGGTCGTCTTCTTCCTGCCGGCGGTGCTCGACGAGGCGAGGCCACCCGCCTCGACCGAGCGGCTGCACCACCTGCTCGACGCGGTGGGCGTGGGAGACATCTCGGCCGTCGCCGACGTGCTCTCGGCGGAGATCCCGCCGGCCGTCCGCAACACCCCGGCCTCCTGGGCCTACCTGCGGCAGCGCATCGACCAGTTGATGCGCGACGGGCTCGCCCCGGAACTTGCCGACCTGACCGGCGAGGTGGCGGTTCCCGACCGGGCCGCGCTGTCCCGGGTGACCGCCCGGGCCCTGGTGATCGGCTGCGTCGGCGACGACCTGCATCCGGTGGCGGCCGCCGAGGCGCTCGCGGCCGCCCTGCCGAAGGCCGAGTTGCACGTCTACGACCGGCCCGGCGTCTTCTGGACCAACCGCGCCGACCTGCGCGACCGGATCTCCACGTTCCTCAACTAGCCGGGCGGGCACCCTCCACCGGCGCGGGCAGATGGTCGGCGCGTACGGCCAGCAGCCAGCGCTCCACGGTGGTCTCGTCCGGCCGGTCCGGCAGTGGGGTCCGGATCGCGTCGAACTCGCGGGTGGTCGACTCCAGCAGCCGTTGCGCCAGGTCGAGGTCGCCGGCGGCGACGCGCTCACCGAACTCGACGAAGCGGGCCGGCTCGGTGAGCCGGATCTCCAGCCGCCCGGTGGCGTAGAGCAGACGTCCCTGGTGCAGCAGCCGGGCCAGGTGCCGGGCGTGCTTGGCCGTACGCCGGCGGGTGTCGGCGGAGAAGCTGCCGTCGCCCCGGCCGGCGAGTCGGCGGAACTGCTGGCCGGCGTAGCCGAGGTAGGCGTCGCGGACCCGGGGCGCGGACAGGAACGCCGTCCGGATGGCGATCAGCTCGTCGCCCCACGGCGTACGGGTGTCGTAGAGGTCGTCGGGTAGCCAGGCGAGTTCGGTGGCGGTGGGGTTCCCGCTCAGGGCGAGCCGGCACCATTTGGCCGCTTCGTGCAGCGTGCTGTCGGGGGTGGTGGTCACGATCGACTCGCGGGGCGGGTGCAGCCCGTGGAAGGCGACCGTGGGGGCGGCGAAGACGCCGAGCCGGTCGACGTCCGAGCCGGGGCGGCTGAGGCCGTACGCGGTCGACCCCACCACTCCGGCAAGTAGTACGTGCATATCGGCCATGATGCCGTAACCTTCGGCACCCGAAGAACGGTGATTTAGTGTGCGTATACCACCGAAAGTGATATTCGGGATCATCGTTGTAATTGGCTTGCCGGTCGCGGTCTGGGGCGGCTGGATCTGGGCCGGTGAGGTTCCGGCGCCACCGGCCGAACGGGGCGGAGCCGGCACCATGGGCGCGGCGCCGACCCGCGCCGTGCCCACGCCGAGCCAGCCGGTCTGGATACCGTCGCCGTCGGTGGTCCCCACCGAACCCACCCCGGACCCGAGCCCGACGGCGACCCCGGCCGAACCGTCGGAGTCGCCGGTCGAGCCGTCCCCGACACCGTCGTCGCCGGCCCCCACGACCAGCCCCGCGCCGGAGGTCACCGGCGAGCCGACCGGCACTCCCAGCAGCACGGCGTCCCCGGTGCCGTCGGCCACGGCCCGGCCCTGAGTGGTCCGCGCCGGCCGAGGCGCGCGAGGATGGCCGCATGGAGATCGTCCTGACCGAGGGTGACATCACCGCGCAGCGGGTGGACGCGATCGTCAACGCGGCCAACTCGTCGCTGCTCGGTGGCGGTGGTGTCGACGGCGCCATCCACCGGCGGGGCGGCCCCGACATCCTCGCCGAGTGCCGGGCCCTGCGGGCGTCCCGGTACGGGCGCGGCCTGCCGACCGGGCAGGCGGTCGCCACCACGGCCGGCCGGTTGCCGGCCCGCTGGGTCGTGCACACCGTCGGGCCGGTCTGGTCGGCCGACGAGGACCGGTCGGCCCTGCTGCGCGACTGCTACGCCAACTCGCTGCGGGTCGCCGACGACCTCGGCGCCGCCTCGGTCGCCTTTCCGTTGATCTCGTCCGGCGTCTACCGCTGGCCGGTCGAGGACGCGGTCCGGCAGGCGCTCGCCGTACTGCGCAATGCCGGGCCGGCACAGGTCACCTCGGCCCGGCTGGTCCTCTTCGACGCGCCGACGTACGCGGTCGCGCGGCGGGTGCACGCGGCCGGCTGAGCCGCCCCGGACTCAGGCCGACTCGCGCAGCACCAGCTCGGTCGGCAGCACGACCGCGTGCCCGATGTCCTCACCGGCAGCCATTCGCAACAGTTGGCGGGTCATCTCCCGCCCCATCTCCTGGATCGGCTGGCGCACCGTGGTCAGCGGCGGGTCGGTGTAGCGGGCCATCTCGATGTCGTCGAACCCGACCACGGCGACGTCCTCCGGCACCCGGCGGCCGGCCTCGCGCAGCGTACGCAGCGCGCCGTGCGCCATCAGGTCGGAGGCGACGAAGACCGCGTCGAGGTCGGGGTCGTCGTCGAGCAGCTGCCGCATGGCCAGCCCGCCGGACTCCCGGGTGAAGTCGCCGACCGCGATCAGCGATCGACGGCCCGAGTCGCGCAGCTCGTCCCGGTAGCCGGCGAGCCGGTCGATGCCGGCGATCATGTCCTGCGGGCCGGCGATGGTGGCGATCCGCCGCCGGCCCGTCTCCAACAGGTGCCGGACCGCCTTCGCGACACCGCCGATGTGGTCGACGTCGACGTACGGCACCGGCACGGTGACCTGGCCCATCGGCCGCCCGCTGCACACCACGGGGATGCCGGAGCGCACGAGGGTCGCCGGGAGCGGGTCGGCGCCGTGCACCGACGCGAACATCACGCCGTCGACGTGCCGCCCGGTCGCGTAGCGCTCGACCCGGGCGTGGCTCGCCGCCGAGCCGGCGATCATCAGCACCAGTTGCTTGTCGGCGGCCTCCAGCTCCTGGCTGACGCCGCGGATGATGCCGGGGAAGAACTGGTCGTCGGAGAAGACCCGGGTCGCCGTCTCGGGCAGCACCAGCGCGATCGAGTCGGTGCGCTGGGTGACCAGGCTGCGGGCCGCCAGGTTGGGTACGTACCCGAGTTCCTGGACCGCCCGGCGGACCGCTTCCTGGATCGGTTCGGCGACCGTGGTCGAGCCGTTGACGACGCGTGAAACGGTTGCCCGGGAGACACCGGCGCGGCGCGCCACCGCCTCCAGCGTGGGCCGTTCCCGTGCAGTCGTCATGTGGCTCTCATCCTTCCAGCCCGTTGCGGCGGATCACCTCCTGGAACCACCGCGCACTGTCCTTCGGCGTCCGCCGCTGGCTCAGGTAGTCGACGTGGACGATGCCGAAGCGCTTGTCGTAGCCCTCGGCCCATTCGAAGTTGTCCAGCAATGACCATACGAGATAGCCGCGCAGATCGACGCCCCGGGCGATGGCCTCGTGTGCCGCGCGCAGGTGTCCGTCGAGATAGCCGATCCGGTCCGGGTCCGGGACCCGGTCACCCTCGGGCCGGTCGGGGAACGCGGCGCCGTTCTCGGTCACGAACAGCGGCACCCCGGGATAGTCGCGGCCGATGCGTTCGAGCAGCGCGGTCAGCCCGGACGGTTCGATCATCCAGCCCATGTCGGTCAGCGGCCCGACCGGCGGCAGGAACTCGATCCCCTCGGTGCCGGGGTAGGCGCCGTCACCCCCGGGGGCACCGGGGCGGGCCGCGACGTAGGTGGGCGCGTAGTAGTTGATGCCCAGCAGGTCGACCGGGCCGCCGATGATCTGCTCGTCGCCGTCGCGCAGGAAGTCGAGATCGGTGAACCGGGCGACGTGTTCGAGCACGTCGGCGGGGTAGCCGCCGCGCAGCAGCGGGTCGAGGAAGATCCGGTTGTGCAGGCCGTCGACGAGCCGTACGGCGCGTTGGTCGGCGGCGCTGTCCGGGTCGGCGGGGACCACCGCGGCCGGGTTGACGGTGATGCCGACGGTGGTCGCCCCGGCCGCCCGCAGCGCCTGCGCGCCGAGCCCGTGGGCGAGCAGCAGGTGGTGTACTGCCGCGAAGGCCGCCGCCGGGTCCTGCCGGCCCGGCGCGTGCACCCCGTTGCCGTAGCCCAGGTACGCCGAGCACCACGGTTCGTTGAGCGTGGTCCAGGTCCGGACCCGGTCGGCGAGCCGGCCGTACACGGCGGTGGCGTAGCCGGCGAAGTGCTCCGCGGTCTCCCGGTTGGTCCAGCCGCCCCGGTCTTCCAGGGGCTGCGGCAGGTCCCAGTGGTAGAGGGTGACGATCGGGTCGATGCCCCGACCGAGCAGTTCGTCGACGAGCCGGTCGTAGAAGTCGAGCCCGCGGGGGTTGACCGGGCCGCTGCCGTCGGGCTGGATCCGCGGCCACGCCACCGAGAAGCGGTAGCTGGCCAGGCCGAGCTCCGCCATCAGGGCGACGTCGTCGCGGTAGCGGTGGTAGTGGTCGCAGGCGACGTCGCCGGTGTGTCCAGCGTGCACCTTGCCCGGCGTACGGCTGAAGGTGTCCCAGATCGACGGACCGCGACCGTCGTCGCGGGCGGCACCCTCGATCTGGTACGCGGCGGTGGCCGCCCCCCAGACGAAGCCCTCGGGGAACCGGACACCGGCCGGGGCCCGGTCGAGCAGTGCCTGGCCGGTGTCGCCGGACGTGGTCACTCGTTGGTTGCTCAAGCTTTCACGGCACCTTCCATGATGTCGCCGATGATCTGGCGGCCGAGTACGACGAACACGAGCGGTGGCGGAGGCGAACGCATTGTGCCCCTTTGTCGTGGTGGTGTTCGACCTCCGGCATCGAGTATCTAGTAGGAGAGCGCTCTCACGAAAGGGTGGACCGAGCGTGGCCAGGCGTCAAGAGAGCGCTCCCAGAAAGTTGCCCGCGCGGTGCCGAGGAACCCGCCCACGAAGGGGCGGGTTCGAAGCGGGGGAAGAGGTCGGGATCAGCCGGTGCGCAGAGCGGTCAGGAGGGTCGCGTCACCGGTCACGTCGATCACGTCGAAGCCGATCCGGCCCCAGAGGGCGAGCAGCAGGTCGCTCGCCGTGCCGGTCGCGTGCAGCCGCGCGTGCGGGTCGTCACTGTCCAGGATCGTGTCGGTGTCGAGCAGTGCGACGCCCTCGCCCCGCAGCCGCAGGTACCACTCCTGGTCGGCGTCGGTCGCGACGAGTTGCGCCACACCGTGCCGCGGCTCGGTCGAGAGCCGCCGCCCGGCCGGCAGCCAGGTGTCCAGCAGTTCGGACACCCCGTCAGCGGCGAGCTTGGCCTCGATCGGTTCGACCGAGACGATCGCCGTCTGGGCGTCCCACCGGCGAAGGGCGGTCTCGTGCGCGACGCGACGGTGCCAGAACCCGACCCGCTTCGGCTGCGGCGCCCAGTTCCACGCCGGCGCCTCGGCGTCGAGGCCGTCGAGCAGGTTGATGAGGCGGTCGAACTCCTGCTGCCACCAGTCGATCGCCGCGACCCCGGCCGGCAGGCCCTCCGGCCCGGCCGGTGCCGCCGGCTGCTCGGTGCTGCCGGAACCCACCACGCCGGCCACCCACCCGTAGAAGGATCCGAGGTGGTGCACGAGGTCGGTGACGGTCCAGTCAGGACACGACGGCACCGGCGCGTCGGGGGCGGCCTCGGTGATCGCGGCGCGGAACGCGGGGCCCTCGGCGCGCAGTCCGCCGATCCAGAAATCCTTGGTGCCGTGCAGTCTGCTCATCGCCATTTCCTCCAGGACGACCGACCGTCCGTGCCTCGCCAGGCCGCTTCCAGCCTAGGGTGAACAGCGTGCCCGACGTTAGTGCAGAAGCGCCGACCACCGGTGAACCGACCAGCCCCCGATCCCTGGCCGCCTACACGACCCTGCGGCTCGGTGGCCCGTCCCGCCGATTTTTAACCGTTGGCGACGCCGCTGAAACCGTGCAAAGCATACGAGAGGCGGCGTTCGACGATCAGCCGGTTCTGATTCTCGCCGGCGGCAGCAACGTGGTGGTCGCCGACGCGGGATTTCCCGGGCTCGTCGTGCTCGTCCGCTCGCGGGGGGTGCGGGTCGTCGCCGAGGACGCCGAGACCGTCACGGTACGGGTCGCCGCCGGTGAACCGTGGGACGACTTCGTCGCGTACACCATCGATGCCGGGCTGTCCGGCGTCGAGTGCCTGTCCGGCATCCCGGGGTCGTCCGGCGCCACCCCGATCCAGAACGTCGGAGCGTACGGCCAGGAGGTGGCCGAGACGATCAGCGCCGTCGAGGCGTACGACCGGGTGACCGACGAGGTGGTCCGGCTGGCTCCGGCCGCCTGCGGCTTCGCCTACCGGGGAAGCGTCTTCAAGCACAGCGACCGCCGGGTGGTGCTCTCGGTCGACTTCCGGCTGGCCCGCTCGCCCCTGTCGGCCCCGGTCCGGTACGCCGAACTGGCCCGGGCCCTCGGGGTGGGGACCGGCGACCGGGTGCCGCTGGCGCAGGCGCGTACGGCGGTGCTGGCACTGCGGGCCGGCAAGGGCATGGTGCTCGACCCGGATGACCCCGACACCCGCTCGGTCGGCTCGTTCTTCACCAACCCGGTGCTCGACGCGGCGGCGTACGAGGCTCTGCTGGGCCGGGCCGGCGCGGCCGGCGAACCGCCGTCCTGGCCCGATCCGTCCGGCGTGGTCAAGGTGAGCGCGGCCTGGTTGATCGACCGCGCCGGCTTCACCAAGGGGTACGGCGACCCGGGCACCGTCGCGATCTCGTCCAAGCACACGCTGGCGCTGACCCACCGTGGCGGCGGGACGACGGCCGATCTGCTGGCGCTGGCCCGCGAGATCCGCGACGGCGTGCACGCCCGGTTCGGGGTGACGCTGCATCCGGAGCCGGTGTTGGTCAACTGCGAGCTTTAAAACGGACTATTTGCTTATTTTGCCGTTGCCTGAGTTCGGTCGGCTCGTTGACGGTGGTTATGGGGAAGATCTCTGCCGTCCGTCGCGTCCTGTCCGCGACCGTACTCGCCGCCGTCGTGTCCGTACCGATCCTGCCGGTCGCCGCGGCCGCCCAGCCGTCGCCGCCCGCGCCGATCCTGCCCGGCCTCCCGGTCATCCCCGGCCTGACCGGTGACGCGCCGGCCGACGACGGGCCTGGGCCGATCCCGGGGACGGACACCGGCGAACCGGCGCGCGGCGACGGGGACCGCCCCGCCGCCACGACCGGCGACGCGGCCCAGGTGGAGGCCGCCCGACCGCTGGTCATCACCAAGGCGGCCGACGCCGCCCAGGTCATGCCGGGAGCCAAGGTCAACTACCAGATCATCCTGCGCAGCGGGCAGGGGCTGGACGACATCGAGGTCGTCGACGACCTCACCGGTGTGCTCGACGACGCCGACTACGACGGCAACGCGACCGCCACGGCCGGCCGACTCGACTGGGCTGAACCGGAGCTGACCTGGACCGGCGACGTGCCGGCCGGCGAGCCGGTGGTGATCAGCTACTCGGTCACGGTGAAGACCGGGCAGCCCGGCGACCTGCGGATGCGCAACGTCGTCCGTGGTCCGGCCGAGAGCAACTGCGACCCGGCCTACCGGCAGGGCGGCTGCGCCGTCTCGTCGTTCGTGCTGGAGCCGGTGGCCCGGCCCAGCACCCCGCCGCCGCTGCCCAACACCGGTGCGCCGGTCACCTGGCTCGCCGCCGTCGGTGGCGGCCTGCTCGCCGCCGGCGCCGTCGCGCTCGTGATCGCCCGGCGCCGCCGGACCGCCTGACCGTCCGGTCAGCCCCCGGTCGCCGGGGCGACCGCCGACCACGGCACCGTCACCTCACCCAGCCGCCAGCGGGCTGGCCGGTCCGACACCGGCCAGCCCGCTTCGCGTATCGCCGCGACCGCGCGCACCCAGCGCTGCCGCGGCCCGAACGGCGCGTACGGCGCCGCGGCACGCCAGCCGTCGTCGAGCGCCCGCAGCAGGTCGTGCACCGGCTCGCCGGGCACGTTGCGGTGGATCAGCGCCTTCGGCAGCCGTTCGGCGACCGTGCCCGGACTGTCCAGCCTGGACAGCTTGGCGGCGAGGGTCAGCGACCGGGGACCGGCCGCGTCGAGCAGCACCCAGGATCCGAGCCGGCCCAACTCGTCACAGGTGCCCTCGACGACCACCCCACCGGGGGCGAGCGCGCCGGTCATCGTCCGCCACGCCGGCGCCACCTCGGCCTCGTCGTACTGCCGCAGGACGTTGAACGCGCGTACGACGGCCGGCCGGGCACCGGCCAGTTCGAACCCGCCCCGGGCGAACGTCAGCCACGGCGGGTCGGCGGCGCCCGCCGCGGCCGCCACCCGAACCGGATCGATCTCCAGGCCGAGCACCCGTACGTCGGGCCGTACCGCGGCGGCCAGCCGGGCACGCAACTCCACGGCGGTCACCGGGGTGGCGCCGTACCCCAGGTCGACCACGAGCGGGTCAGGGGCGTCGCGCAGCACGTCGGTGCAGTGCGCCGCGATCCAGTTGTCCACCCGGCGCAGCCGGTTGGGGTTGGTGGTGCCGCGCGTGACGACCCCGAGCGGCCGACGCGGTCGGGTCATCAGCTCACCCGGTGCACCTTGTGCTGCGCGGCCTGGGCCAGCGGCCGGACCACGAGACGGTCGATGTTGACGTGATGCGGGCGGGTGGCGCACCAGGCGATGCAGTCGGCGACGTCGTCGGCGACCAGCGGCTCGGCGACACCCGCGTAGACGGCGGCGGCCCGCTCCGCGTCGCCGTCGAACCGGACCAGGGCGAACTCGTCGGTGCGCACCATGCCCGGATCGATCTCGACCACCCGGATCGGGCGGCCGTTGAGTTCGAGGCGCAGCGTGCCGGCCAGTGCGGTCTGCGCGTGCTTGGCCGCCGTGTAGCCGCCCCCGCCCTCGTAGACGCCGAGCCCGGCGGTGGAGCTGACGACGACCACCGTCGCGGCGCCGGACCGTTCCAGGGTGGGCAGCAGCGCCTTGGTGACCCGCAGCGTGCCGAGCACGTTGACGTCGTACATCCACTGCCAGTCGCCGACGTCGGCGTCCTCGATCTGGTCGAGGCCACGCGCTCCGCCGGCGTTGTTGACCAGCAGGGTCACCGGCCCGGGCAGGTCGCCGACCGCCTCGGCCAGGCCGGCGACCGACTTGTCGGACGTGACGTCGCAGGCCACCGTGGTCGCCCGGCCGCCAGCCGTGGTGATCTCGGCGAGCAGGGTTTCCAGGCGGTCCGTCCGGCGAGCGGCCAGGACGACGTGGAAGCCCTCGGCGGCGAGCCGCCGCGCGGTCGCCGCGCCGATCCCGCTCGACGCTCCGGTGACGATCGCGACAGGGGTCATGGGCCCCATTCTTTCCCACCGGTCCGCTGCGGGGCTGCCGGGATGAGGTGGGTCACGTACGGGGGCGGCCTCGATGTATGGGGTTGCCTGAATCGGGAAGATGGCACGCGGTGCAGCGGTTGCTCTATGAGGCCGGTCGCGCAGAACGGCGCATAGCTGACTTTGAGGAGCAGATGTGGCGGAAATGCACACCGGCGTGGCGCGGCAGCGAGGTCTCCAGCCGTGGCCGACACCCAGACGGATCGCCACCCTGTCCGTGCACACCTCGCCGCTGCACCAGCCCGGCACCGGTGATGCCGGCGGCATGAACGTCTACATCGTCGAGGTCGCCCGCCGCCTCGCCGACGCCGGCGTCGAGGTCGAGATCTTCACCCGGGCCACCGCCGGTGACCTGCCCCCCACCGTCGAGATGGCCCCCGGCGTCAAGGTCCGGCACATCATCTCCGGGCCGTTCGAGGGGCTCGCCAAGGAGGAACTGCCGGCCCAGATGTGCGCCTTCACCACCGGCGTACTACGCGCCGAAGCGGCCCGCGCCCCCGGCTACTACGACCTCGTGCACTCCCACTACTGGCTCTCCGGACAGGTCGGCTGGCTGGCCAAGGAGCGGTGGGGAGTGCCGCTCGTACACAGCGCGCACACCCTGGCCAAGGTCAAGAACGCCCAGCTCGCCGCCGGCGACCGCCCCGAGCCGAAGGCCCGGATCATCGGCGAGGAGCAGTTGGTCGTCGAGGCCGACCGGCTGGTCGCCAACACCCGCGTCGAGGCCCACGACCTGGTCGACAGCTACGGCGCCGACCCGACCCGGGTCGCGGTCGTCGAACCCGGCGTCGACCTCGACCGCTTCCGGCCACCCACCGCCGGCACCGAGGCCGCCACCCGCCTCGCCGCCCGCCGCCGGCTCGGCCTGCCCGAGCACGGGCACATCGTCGCGTTCGTCGGCCGGATCCAACCGCTGAAGGCCCCCGACGTGCTGCTGCACGCCGCCGCCGCGCTGCGCGCCCGCGACCCGGAGATCGCCGACCAGCTCACCGTGGTGATCGTCGGCGGTCCGAGCGGCACCGGCCTGGACCGGCCGACCGCCCTGATCGACCTGGCCGCGTCGCTGGGCATCTCCGACGCCGTACGCTTCCTGCCGCCGCAGACCGGCGACGACCTGCCGGCCCTCTACCGGGCCGCGGACCTGGTGGCGGTGCCGTCGCACAACGAGTCCTTCGGCCTGGTGGCGCTGGAGGCGCAGGCGTGCGGCACGCCGGTCGTCGCCGCCGCCGTCGGCGGCCTGGTGACCGCCGTACGCGACCAGATCAGCGGCATGCTCGTCGACGGCCACGACCCGGTCGACTGGGCCCGGATGCTGGGCGGCCTGCTCGCCGCGCCGGCCCGCCGGGCCGGCCTGGGCCGGGGAGCGGTACGCCACGCCCGCAACTTCTCGTGGGCGCGTACGGCCTCCGGGCTGATCGCGGTCTACCGTGAGGCGGTGGCCGAACACCGCAGCCGGACCCTGTCCCAGTTGACCGACGGGGCGGCGGCGATCAGCGCCGGTGCGTTCTAGTTGGGTTCGCGCGAGGAGTGCGGCGAAGCGGAGTCCCGCAGTCGTGAGCGAAAGGCGATCCAGTTGGGTGTTCAGGGGCAGGTGGCGGCGCTGGTCGAGTCGGTGTGCACCGACCGGGAACTGGAGTACGAGTCGACCGGCGAGTTCTCGTACGCGGTCACGCTGCCCGGCACCCACAAGCTCAAGACGGTCTGCAATCTGATCGTCGGCGAGCACGCGCTGCGGATCGAGGCGTTCGTCATGCGGCAGCCCGACGAGCGGCGCGAGGAGTTGTGGGCCTGGCTGCTCCAGCGCAATTCCCGCATGTACGGCGTCGCGTTCGCCATCGACCCGGTCGGTGACGTCTACCTGACCGGCCGGGTCGGCCTGGGTGGGGTCGACGAGGACGAACTCGACCGGCTGCTGGGCTCGGTGCTGACGTACGCGGACGAGTCGTTCGACACCATGCTCGAGATCGGCTTCGGTACGGCGATCCGGCGCGAATGGGAGTGGCGGGTCCGAAACGGCGAATCGACGGCGAATCTGCGGGCGTTCGCGCATCTCTTCGAGCCCTCGGCGGCCGGTGACACGGGTTTGGACCGCCCCTGACGGGTATCGCTGTCGGGGCGGCCGGTGACCGTGCCGGGAACCGCCGCCCGCCGAGGACAGACTGTCGAGGGAGCAGGAAATGGCTCAGCGGAACAGTTCGGGTCGCGGCGGGTCCGCGACCGCCACGAAGAGCCGGTCGGGTTCGGCGGCGACCGAGATCAGGGAGAGCGACATCGCCCAGCGGCGGGTCGACGACCTGCGCGGGGAGTTGCGGCGCCGGGGGATCTCCGGCACGTCGGGCCTGCGCAAGGACGAACTGGTCAAGCGGGTCGTCAAGGAGATGCGGGCGGATCAGCGCCGGGGCGGGGCCGCCAAGGCCGGGACCGCGCCGAAGGCCGGCGGCGCCGGCAAGCGTACGGAGTCCGCGGCCGGCAAGGCCACGACCGGGCGGGGCGCCGGGGCGAAGAAGACCACGTCGGCCCGGAAGAGCACGTCCGCGGCCGGCAAGTCGTCGCAGGGAGCGTCCGGCCAGCCGCGGCAGGGCGGTGTCACCTCCCGGACGACGAAGTACGCCCAACGCATCTCGTCGACCCAGGACCGGCCGGAGCGTGCGGGCCGCAGCCTGGTCACCACCGACCACGAGGTGATCAAGCGGTGGGCGCAGGCCCGCAACGCGAAGCCGGCCACCATCGAGAACACCGACCACGACGGCCATCTCGGGGTGTTGCGTTTCGACTTCCCGGGGTACCACCGCGGCCGGCCGCTGACCGAGGTGAGTTGGGCCGAGTGGTTGCGTACGTTCGACGAGCGGCAGCTCAATTTCATCTACCAGGAACAGATGCGCAGTGGGAAGCAGAGCAATTTCTTCCTGCTCGAGTCACCGTTGCGCGAAGACGGCTGAGAGTGGCCCCGCGCGCACGTACCGAGATTTTTCGGTCCTTAAACGCCGCGGATGAAAAAGTGACGGCGATCGCAGGGTGTGACCGGCAAGACATGGTATTAGGGTTGTCGGTCGCGCCGGCTCCGAACTAACGTGATCTGTACGCGCCAAGCTCGGAAATGTTCGGGGGAGCAGCGGATCGGTTCGATCCGCGCACGAGCTGGCGACGGGGACGGGTGGCATTCTGGGCCGTTGGGGGACGGCGCCACCTCAAGCCGGCGGTGTGCGCGGGCGACGCTTACGGGGGTGAGCGTCGCCCGCCGCCGCCGGGCCGACCCCGTAGAGTCCCCCCTCATGAGCGGACCGCTGACCGGCCTGACCGTCGTCGAGATCGCCGGCCTCGGACCGGCTCCGTTCGCCGGGATGCTGCTCGCCGATCTGGGTGCCACCGTCGTACGCGTCGACCGGCCGGGTGAGCCCGGCCTGATCGCCGATCCCCGTCACGACCTGCTCAACCGCGGCAAGCTGTCGATCGCCGTCGACCTGAAGGATCCGCGCGGGGCGGCCGTCGTGCTGGCCCTGGCCGCCGCCGCCGACGTACTGGTCGAGGGTTTCCGGCCGGGGGTGGCCGAGCGTCTCGGGATCGGTCCGGCCGACTGTCACGCCGTCAACTCGCGACTGGTGTACGGCCGGATGACCGGCTGGGGGCAGGACGGTCCGCGGGCGCGTACGGCCGGACACGACCTGACGTATCTCGCGGCGACCGGTGTGCTGCACGCGATCGGTCCGGCCGATGGTGCGCCGGTGCCGCCGCTGAACCTGCTCGGTGACTACGGCGGCGGCGGAATGCTGCTCGCGGCGGGTGTGCTCGCCGCGCTCTGGCAGGCCGGCCGTGGCGGACCCGGCCAGGTGGTCGACGCCGCGATCGTCGACGGCACGGCGCTGCTGGCCACCCAGCTCTTCGGACTGCTCCATGGTGGACTGTGGCAGGACCGGCGGGGCGCCAACCTGCTCGACGGCGGAGCACCCTTCTACGGCGTCTACCCGACGGCGGACGGCCGGCATCTGGCGGTCGGCCCGATCGAACCGAGGTTCTACGCGGAGTTCGTCGAGCGGCTCGGCGGCCTCGGCACCGAGCCGCCCGACCAGTACGACGTCACCCGGTGGCCACGGCTGAGGGCGCTGATCGCCGAGCGGATCGCGTCGCGTACGCGGGACGAGTGGGTGGCGGTCTTCGCCGGCTCCGACGCGTGCGTGGCGCCGGTGCTGTCGCTGGGCGAGGCACCCGACGACCCGCACCTGGCCGCGCGGGACGTGTTCGTGGAGTCGTACGGCGTCCGGCAGCCGGCGCCCGCGCCGCGTTTCTCGGCGACCCCGGCCGGCCCGCCCGCGTCGCCGCCGCCCCGGCCCGGAGAGCACTCCGAGACGGTGCTGGCCCGCTGGTCGATTCCGGACGGCGCGGCACTGCTGCGGGACGGCATCGTGGTCCAGGACTGACCGCCGCCGGCCGGCACCCCCCGACCCGGTGCTCCCGGCCGTCAGGCGCCCCGCGGGGCGGCCGGTGCCGCCGTGGGCTTCCCGGTGGCCGGCCCGCCGGAGCGGGCGAGCCGGGCCGCGACCTGGCGCTCGCGGGGTGGTCCGGCCAGCAGGTGCCCGCCGACGGCGAGCAGTCCGGCGACGCCGGTGATGATCCAGTGCCAGTCGCCCAGGTATTCCAGGCTCGCCCCGCCGAGGGCCGGCGCGACGAACGACGCGGCCGGGAACGTCAGGTAGAACACCGCCTGGTATCGGCCGCGCAGCGCGGGTGGGGCGAGTTCGGCGTTGATCTCGGCGTTCGGGGGTGCGGCCAGCATCTGCCCGACCGTCCAGACGAACGCCGCCGCCAGGTAGGCGGCGAGATGGTCGGCGAACGCCAGCGAGCCGAAGCCGACGGCCAGCAGGCCGGTCGACAGCGCCAGCACGTGGTGCTTGCGGCGGCCGTCGATGAGCCGGGGCACGAAGAGTTGCCCGACCACGATCAGCGCACCGCCGACGGCGACGACGAGGCCGTACGCGCCGGGGCCGAGGCCGTCGGCGCGCATCGCCAGCGGCATGATCGTGGAGGTCTGGGTGACCAGCACCGCCAGCGCGAAGGTGAGCGCGACGAAGACGAGGAACGCCCGGTCGGTCAGCGCCGTACGCAGCCCCGGGCCGCCCCGCGCCCGCCGGGTCCGTCGCCCGGTCAGCGTCTCGGGCACCTTCCAGAGAATGATCGCGGCGGTGGTCAGCGTGGCCGCCGCGTCGACCAGGAACAGGGCGGTGAAGCTGGCCCCGGCGAGCACCCCGGCGAGCAGCGAGGCCGCCGCCATCCCCAGGTTGAACGCCCAGAACTGCAGGTTGAAGGCCCGCGACCGGCGCTCCTCGGGCACGATGTCGACGATCGCGGCGACGAACGCCGGGCCGGGCATCGAGTGGACGATCCCGACGAGCGTGGCGAGCACGGCGATCGTGCCGATGCCGCCCGCGAACGCCATCGCGATCATCAGGAGGCCGGCGACCAGGTGCGACCAGAAGAGCGTGCGGCGCCGCCCCCAGGAGTCGGCGAGCACCCCGCCGAGCAGCACCCCGGCCGCCCCGCCGATGCCGTACGCCCCGACGACCAGGCCGGCGACCGCCGCCCGGGCACCCCGTACGTCGGTCAGGTAGAGCGACAGGAACAGCATCGCGAAGGCGCCGGTCCGGTTGATCAGCAGACCGGTCCACAGGTACCAGTACGTCGCCGGGAGGCCGCCGGCCGTGTCGCGCAGCCAGGTACGCACGCGGCGCCCTCCGGGAAGGTTTGTTTCCAGTCGGTCGTGTAGACGTTAGGAAGTGGTGACCCGGTGCGCCAGCGTGTCGCTCGTCACCCGGTGGTGGTGACACCGTTCCTGGTCGGCGTGATCGCCGCCGCGGTGGCCTGGGCCGGTGGCAGCGGCGCCACCAGCGGCTCGGTGGCCGGCGCCGCGTCGTCGGGCGTACCGGTCGACGATGCGGCCGGGGTGTCCGGCTGCGCGGCCGGCGCCGACGCGGCGCGCAGGGCGGCGGCCCGCCGTTCGCGGGCCGGTCCGGAGAGCAGCTGGGCGATCGCGACGAAGCCGGCGAGCGCGCCGCAGCCGAGCCACAGCACCGAGTTGCCCAGGTTCTGCTGGACCCAGCCACCGGCGATCGGGGCGGCGAACGACGCCAGCGACCAGGACAGCGAGAAGACGCCGGCGTACCGGCCGCGCAGCGTACTCGGCGACAGTTCGGCGATCAGCGTGGAGTTGGACGGGGAGTTGAGCATCTCGCCGAGCGTCCAGATCAGCACGGTGAGCGCGTAGAACCAGGCGACCTCGGCGAACGCGGTGAGTCCGAACCCGATGCCGGTGATCAGGGCGGCCAGGGCGAGCACGTGGGACCGGCTCCGGCCCCGGATCAGGCGTGGCACGAAGAGTTGCCCGACCACGATCAGCACCCCGTTGAGGGCGATCACCGAGCCGTACGTCGCCGGTGACAGCCCGTCCTGGCCCATGGCGATCGGCAGCATCGAGATGTGCTGCATGAAGATCAGCGCCAGCAGCAGGTTCAGCCCCGCGAAGACGAGGAACACCCGGTCGGTCAGGGCGGTACGCAGCCCGCCGGGCGCCGCCGGCGTACCGGTGAGTTTCACGGCGGTCCGGGCCGGCGCCGACTCGCGGACCTTGCGGAAGATGATCACCGCGGTCGCCGTCGTGGTGACCGCGTTGACGATGAAGAGCAGCAGGTAGTCGGCCTGTGCGGCGAAGCCGGCGAGGATCGCGGCGCAGGCGAAGCCGAGGTTGAGGGCCCAGTAGTTGAGCGAGAAGGCGCGCAGCCGGTCCCGCTCCGGCACCACGTCGACCATCATCGCGGAGAACGCCGGCCGGGCCGCCTCGGCGAACATGCCGAGCAGGAACGCCCCGACGGCGATCGCCCACAGTTCGCGGGCGAGGCCGAGGCCCAGCATCATCGCCGCGGCGCCGAGATGTGCGGTGAGCAGCGTGGGCCGGCGCCCCCACCGGTCGGCGAGGGTGCCGCCGGCCAGGGTGCCGACCGTGCCGCCGGCGCCCCAGAGGCCGAGCACGACGCCGGCCTGCAACTCGGAGAAGCCGCGCTCGCTGGTCAGGTAGACCGCGAGGAAGATCAGGACGAAGGATCCGAGGCGGTTGATCAGCGTGCCGGCCCACAGGTACCAGAACGCCCGGGGCAGTCCGCCGGCGGTGTCCCGCACCCAACCTCGTACGCTCCGCACGCCGCCGCCCCGTTCATCCGTACCGTAATGACCGCGTCCCGTGCGGTGCCTTACACAACCTAGTGCCGGCCGGTGTCCCGGGTCAGCGGCATTTCCACGTGGTGGTCGTCACCACCGGGTCGGGGCACCGGCGCCCGACGGCTACGGCAGGATGAGATTCATGACTGTGGGGACGTTGGTGCTGCTGCGGCACGGCGAGAGCGAGTGGAACGCCAAGAACCTCTTCACCGGTTGGGTCGACGTCGACCTGAACGCCAAGGGGGAGGCGGAGGCCCGGCGCGGCGGCGAGCTGCTGCGCGATCATGACCTGCTGCCCGACGTGGTGCACACCAGCGTGCTGCGCCGCGCCATCCGCACCGCCGAGCTGGCGCTGCACGCCGCCGACCGGCACTGGATCGCGGTGCGCCGCTCGTGGCGCCTCAACGAGCGGCACTACGGCGCGCTCCAGGGCAAGAACAAGAAGGAAACCCTGGAGGCGTACGGCGAGGAGCAGTTCACCATCTGGCGACGCTCCTACGACACCCCGCCGCCGCCGATCGAGGCGGACAGCGAGTGGTCGCAGACCGACGACCCGCGCTACTTCACCCTGCCGCCGGAGCTGGCGCCGCGCACCGAGTGCCTGAAGGACGTCGTGGAGCGGATGCTGCCGTACTGGTACGACTCGATCGTGCCGGACCTGCTCGCCGGCCGTACGGTGCTGGTCGCGGCGCACGGCAACTCGCTGCGCGGGCTGGTCAAGCACCTCGACGGGATCTCCGACGAGGCGATCGCCAAGCTCAACATCCCGACCGGCATCCCGCTGCGCTACGACCTCGACCCGCAGCTGCGCCCGGTCACCGCCGGCGGCAGCTACCTCGACCCCGAGGCGGCCAAGGAAGCCGCCGCGGCGGTGGCGAACCAGGGCCGCTGAGCAGCCGGAACGACGGCGGGCGGTGCCACCGGCACCGCCCGCCGCTCTATGTCCCGGGCCGTAGGTGGTCGGCCCGGATCAGTAGGGGTGTTCTCCGGTGACGAGGTAGTGCACGTGCCGGCCGGCGTTGACCGCGTGGTCGGCGTACCGCTCGTAGAACCGGCCGAGCAGCGCGCCGTCGATCGCGGTCTCCACCCCGTACGGCCACGCGTCGTCGAGCAGCGTGCTGAACAGGTTGCGGTGCAGTTGGTCCATGACGTCGTCGTCACGCTCCAACTCGGCGGCCTGCTCGGCGTCGGGCTTCGACAGCACGTTGGCGATCTTGTCGGCGATCCGGTCGGCCACCTCGGCCATCGACACGAAGATCGGCCGCAGCTCGGCGGGCACCGCCGGCGACGGGTGCCGGCGCAGCGCCGTCTTCGCCACGTGGTCCGCGAGGTCACCCATCCGCTCCAGGTCGGCGGCGACATGCAGCGCGGTGACCACCGTACGCAGGTCGGTGGCGACCGGGGCCTGCCGGGCGAGCAGGTCGGAGACCCTGGCCTCGACCTGCGCGTAGAGGCTGTCGATCTCGGCATCCCGGGCGATCACCGCCTCCGCCGCGGTCCGGTCGGCCGTCAGCAGTGCCCGGGTGGCGTTACGCATGGCGGCGCGTACGGCCTCTGCCATGTCCACCAGCAGCTGGCTGACGGTGTGCAGGTCGGCGCGGAACTCCTCGCGCATGATCACGTCCCTGTGCGTCGGGGCCGGCCGCGCGGGTGTGCGTGGCGGCCGTCGGGTGGGCCGGGCCAACCGTAGGTGAACGCGGCGGCGACGGAGTGAACAGCGGTGAACGACGCCGGGCGGGACAGTGAATATTCTCCGACGTGGCTGTGATTCGTCCCGTTATGCGAGGTCAAAAGGTTAACAGTGACCCTACGATCGCCTCGTGGATTGGGTGGTCGTGGCCAGTATTGCCGGCGCAGCGGTGGCCGGCATGGTGGCCGGACTCACCGTACTGCCGATTGTCCAACGCGCCTGGATACGCCACCGGACTTCCCGCCGGCCCGGCCGACCGGGCCGGTCGACCCTGGGGAGGGCTCAGATCAGCACCGACCAGCAGGCCGCCCTGACCGGGCTCGGCCGCAAGAGTCTCGATTCGCTGCGCGTCGGCGTGGTCGTGCTCGACGTCGACGACGTACCGGTCCTGGTCAACCCGGCCGCCCGGGCGATGGGACTGCTGCGGGTCGGACCGACGCAGGGCACCGTCGCCGCCCACCCGATCATCCGCACCCTCGCCGGCCAGGTACGCCGCACCGGCGTACGCCGGGAGGTCGAACTCGACCTGCCCAGGGGCCGGGAGGGCGCCCAGGAGCCGCTCGGCGTGCACCTGCGCGCGGTCGGGCTCGGCACCAACTACGTCGCCGTCGAGGCCTCCGACGTCACCGAGGCGCACCGCGTCAGCCGGGTACGGCGGGACTTCGTCGCCAACGTCAGCCACGAACTGAAGACGCCGATCGGCGCCCTGCAACTGCTCTCCGAGGCGCTGCTGGATGCCACCGAGGCCGCGGAGTCCGCCGACGCGCAGGACATCGTCGAGGACGTCGCCGCCGCCCGCCGGTTCGCCGAGCGCATCCACCACGAGTCGACCCGGCTCGGCCGGCTCGTCAACGAACTGCTCGAACTCACCCGCCTGCAGGGCGCCGAGCCGCTGCCCGCGCCGGAGCCGGTCGCCATCGAATGGGTCGTGGCCGAGGTGATCGACCGTACCCGGACGGCCGCCGCCGCCCGGCACATCGAGGTGGCGGTCGAGGGCGACCGCCGGCTGACCGTCTACGGCAGCGACACCCAGGTGGCGACGGCGCTGTCGAACCTGGTGGAAAACGCCATCGCCTACTCCGGCGAGCGGACCCGGGTCACCATCACCATCGGCCGCTCCGACGGATACGTCGAACTGGCCGTAAGTGACCAGGGCGTCGGTATCGCCCCGCACGAGGTCGAACGGATCTTCGAGCGGTTCTACCGGGCCGACCAGGCCCGCTCCCGCGCCACCGGCGGCACCGGCCTCGGGCTGGCCATCGTGAAGCACATCGCGAGCAACCATGGTGGTCGGGTCGACGTGGCGAGCACGCTGGGAGGAGGGTCGACGTTCACGCTGCGGCTACCGTCGAGCCCACCCGACGCGGCCCTTCCGCTACCACCATCGCTCGAGATCGACAACGGTCCGGCCGAGCTCCGGCAGGCCTGACGACCAGGAAAGGAAAGTCCCGTGGCCCGCGTACTCGTGGTCGAGGACGAGGAGTCGTTCTCCGACGCCCTGTCCTACATGCTGCGCAAAGAGGGATTCGAGGTGTCGGTCGCCGCGACCGGCCCCACCGCGCTGACCGAGTTCGACCGCACCGGCGCGGACATCGTGCTCCTCGACCTGATGCTGCCCGAGATGTCCGGCACCGAGGTGTGCCGCCAACTGCGGCAGCGGTCGCACGTGCCGATCATCATGGTCACCGCCCGGGACAGCGAGATCGACAAGGTCGTCGGCCTGGAGATCGGCGCCGACGACTACGTGACCAAGCCGTACTCGCCGCGTGAACTGGTCGCCCGGGTTCGGGCCGTACTGCGCAGGCACAGCCCGGAGAGCACCGACGTGTCGACCCCGACCCTGTCCGCCGGCCCGGTGCGGATGGACATCGAACGCCACGTGGTGACCGTCGACGGCGCGGCCGTGCAGTTGCCGCTCAAGGAGTTCGAGCTGCTGGAGCTGCTGCTGCGCAACGCCGGCCGGGTGCTGACCCGCGGCCAGTTGATCGACCGGGTGTGGGGTGCCGACTACGTCGGCGACACCAAGACCCTCGACGTGCACGTCAAGCGGCTGCGCTCCAAGGTCGAGCCGGAACCGTCCGCGCCCCGTTACATCGTCACCGTCCGCGGCCTGGGCTACAAGTTCGAGCCGTGACCGGCCGCTGCCGGCCGTCGATCTGAGCACCAGAGACCTTTCCGACCCCGGATAAGGTCCCTGACGCTCAGATCGACAAAGGGCTGGCGGCTGCCGCCACGTCGTCTGGCACTCACGGGGTGACGGCGATGTTGGTCAGGCCGATCGTGGCGTTGGTGACGGTGTTGTCGGCGTACACCCGGTTGAGGTTGCCGGGGCACTTCGACGTCGAGGTCACCCGGATCGCGTAGGCGCCCACGCCGCCCAGGTCGGACCGGTTGCCGCGCCAGACGTTGCCGCAGCCGTAGCCGTCGAGCAGGTGGTGGGTCTGGTAGCCGTTGGCGAAGGTGCCGGGCGGGGCGTACGTGCCGGTGTTGTTCTCGAAGAGGTAGCCGTTGCCCTTGGCGTCGACCCACGAGTCGGCGGAGTTCTGTCCGGAGATGCCGCGCCCGTCGAAGGTGTTGCCGCGTACGACGCCGCCCTCGGTGCCCTCCTTGGCGTCGATGTGTTCGGCGGTGACGTACGGCCCGATCCGGTTGTTCAGCACCTGGACCCGGTCGGACCGGTCGATGCCGCCGCTGTTGCCGTGGCAGCCGAAGTTGGACTGCGCCGATCCGATGTAGACGCCTTCGCCGTAGCCGGGCTGGACCAGGCCGGTGTGCTCGATGACCGAGTCGCGGATGACGCCGTCGGCGGACGAGCGGCGGAAGTGCACGCCCTCGTCGTCGACGTGGTGTACGTGCACCCCGGTGATGGTGACGTGCCGGGAGTTGTCCAGCACGATCCCCTTCTTGGATTCGGTGACGGTGAAACCGGTCAGGTCCCAGTACGGCGCGTCGAACAGCCAGAGGCCGTACCCGGGGTCCCAGCCGGCGGTCGGCGCGGGGCAGGAGGGTCCGCTGCCGGCGGGGCCGTCGTTGATCAGGACCGCGGTGCGTGGCCCGGTCAGGGTGATGCGGGCGGTGGCGGTGCCGGGCCGGTTGGCCAGGAACGCGCCGCGGTAGGTGCCGGCGGCGAGCCGGATGGTCTGGCCGGGCTGGGCGTTCGCCAGGGCGGTCCGTAGCTGGGCGCCGGTGGCGACGTCGACGACCGGGCCGGGCGGTGTGGTGGGCGTCGGTGTGGGGCTCGGCGTGGGCGTGCGGGACGGGGTGGGCGTGGGGGACGGGGTGCCGCCGCCGCACGGGTTGCCGTTGACCGTGCAGTTGACCGGTGTGCCCAGCCCGGTGACGTTGAAGCCGAAGGACCGCTGCGTGCCGGGTGCGACGGTGCCGTTCCAGGTGGCGTTGGTGAAGCGGTAGCGCTGGCCGGTCTGGGTGCGTACCGAACTCCAACTGCTGGTCACGGTCGAGCCGGCCGGCAGGTCGAACTCGACGGTCCAGCCGGTGGCGGTGGCGTCGCCGGTATTGGTGATCACGTAGTCGGCGCCGTAGCCGGTGCTCCAGGTTGAGGTCTGGACGAACGCGGCGGTGAGTCGCGCGGTGGCGGCCCAGGCGGTGGGCGTGACCAGGGCCGCGAGGGTGACCACGGCGGCCGCGAGACCGCCGGCCACGGCGAGGCGGTGGGACGGGACGGATCTGCGCACCGGGTCCTCCGTCGGCGAGGGACCGTCGCCCGGCTGTGACGACTACCGTTAAGATAGTTAACTGATAGTCGCCCGTCTATAACCTGCTCAGCCGTTATGGCCTGCTCAGCTGTTATGACCTGCTCAGGCCGTTGTGACCTGTTCAGGCCGTCCGCGTCGACGCGTCCGCCGACGGCAGCGCCTCCGCCGACGGGGCCGTGTCGTCGGCCGGCGACGCCGGGTGCGGTGCCACCATCCCGTGCTCGAGCCGGGCCGCGCACAGTTCGGCCAGTTTCGTGTATGCCGCCGATCCGATCAATGCGGTGAGTTCCGGCTGGTAGGAGACGTACATCGGCTCGGTGCCCACGTGCGCCTCCGGCGACGACGTGCACCACCAGTCGAGGTCGTGGCCGCCCGCGCCCCAGCCGCGCCGGTCGAATTCGGTCAGCGTCGACACCAGGACCCGGGAACCGTCCGGTCGCTTGGTCCATTCGTGGTCCCGGCGGACCGGCAGTTGCCAGCACACGTCCGGCTTGTATTCCAGCGGGTGTACGCCGTCGCGCAGCGCCTGGGCGTGCAGCGCGCAACCGCCGCCCCCGGGGAACTCGGCGTCGTTGTGGAAGACGCACGGACCATCGTCGCCCTGGGTGGCGGTGCGCCGGGCCGGATTCTCGCCGTCGACGGTGTCCATCTCCGTGTAGTTCTCGAACCCACGCCGGTAATGCTGCCAAGTCTGCGGAGTAAGCCGCTTCGCGGCTTTCCGGATCCGCTTCTCGTCATCGGAGTCGGTGAAGAACGCACCGTGCGAGCAACAGCCGTCGGCCTCCCGGCCGGCGATGATGCCGTGGCAGGCCTTGCCGAACACACACGTCCAGCGGGACAGCAGCCAGGTCAGGTCGGCCCGCACGAGGTGCTTGGGATCGGCCGGGTCGAAGAACTCCACCCACTCCCGGGGGAAGTCGAGCCCGACTTCCAGGCTGCGCGGGTCAGCGGGTTCGTCGACCAGGACACGCAGCAGTTTTCGGGTTGCCATCCGGCCAGCGTACGCCCGGTGCGACCGGCCGACCGGCCGGCACCGCACATCAGGGGCCTAATGTCTTGTCCATGCGACTGGGTGTGCTCGACGTCGGATCCAACACCGTGCATCTGCTGGTGGTGGACGCGCACCGGGGCGCACATCCGTGGCCGGCGTACTCGGAGAAGGCCGTACTGCGACTGGCGGAGCAGATCGGCGCCGACGGAGCGCTCACCCGGGCCGGTGAGGACGCGTTGGTCGCCGCCACCGCCGACGCGCGGGCGGCCGCGCTCCGGCTGGGCGCCGACGAACTGCTCGCCTTCGCCACGTCCGCGGTCCGCGACGCCACGAACTCGGTGGCGGTCCTGGACCGGGTACGCCAGGAGACCGGCGTCGACCTGCGGGTGCTCTCCGGTGCCGACGAGGCCCGGATGACCTTCCTCGCCGTACGGCGCTGGTTCGGCTGGTCGGCCGGCCGGCTGCTGGTGCTGGACATCGGTGGCGGCTCGCTGGAACTCGCGGCCGGTATCGACGAGGAGCCGGACCAGGCGATGTCGCTGCCGTTGGGCGCCGGCCGGCTGACCCGGGAGTGGCTCGGGATCGATCCCGGCACGCCCGCCCCGCCGCCGGCCCAGGCTGTCGAGGACCTCGGGGAGTACGTCGATTCCGCGCTCGACCCGGTCGTGGCGCGTCTCGGCGGGGTCGGTTGGGAGCGGCCGGTCGCCACCTCGAAGACGTTCCGCACGCTGGCCCGGCTGACCGGGGCGGCGCCGTCCGCGGCCGGGCTGTGGGCGCCGCGCCGGCTGCCGCTGACCGGCCTGCGGCAGGTGATCGGCTTCATCCGGCACATCCCGCCCGGCAAACTGTCCGAACTGGAGGGGGTCAGCACCAGCCGGGCACACCAGTTGCTGGCCGGGGCGGTGGTGGCCGAGGCCACGATGCGCCGGCTGGGCGTCGAGGCGCTGGACATCTGTCCGTGGGCGCTGCGCGAGGGTGTGATCCTGCGTCATCTCGACCACCTGGGCACGGCGTGAGGCGGTAGGTTAAGGGCGATTTGCGGCTGCTTGTCCGTGGCCGGCGGGCTTCTTGGAGCTACCCTGGCAACCGTGACCTCCCGTGTTCCCGTGCTCCTGTCCAGTTCCTCGGTCTTCCCCGAGCCGACCGCCGCGGCGTTCGAGTTGGCCGCGTCGCTCGGCTACGACGGTGTCGAGGTGATGGTCTGGACCGACGCGGTCAGTCAGGACGCCGGCGCGCTGCGCGGCCTGGCCGCCCACTACGGGGTGCCGGTCCTCTCCGTCCACGCCCCCTGCCTGCTGGTCACCCAGCGGGTCTGGAGCCCCGACCCGTGGGAGCGGCTGCGGCGGGCGGCCGTGCTCGCCGAGACCCTCGGGGCGCCGACCGTCGTCGTGCACCCACCGTTCACCTGGCAGCGCGAATACGCCCGTACGTTCACCGCCGGCCTGAGTCGCCTGGTCACCAAGCACCCGGACGTCCGGTTCGCCGTCGAGAACATGTATCCGGTGCGGATGGCGGGCCGGGAGTTCGTCCCCTACCAGCCGGGCTGGGACCCGACCGACACCGGATACGACTCCTACACCCTCGACCTGTCGCACTGCGCCGCGTCACACACCGACGCCCTGCGGATGGCCGACGCGATGGGCGCCAATCTCGCCCACGTGCACCTCGGCGACGGCACCGGTGAGGGCCGCGACGAGCACCTCGTGCCGGGCCGGGGCAACCAGCCGTGCGGGCCGCTGCTGGCGTCGCTGGCCGGGCGCGGCTTCACCGGCTCGGTCGCCGTCGAGGTGGCGACCCGGGGCGCCAAGAGCAGGGCGATCCGCGAGGCCGACCTGCGTGCCTCGCTCGAGTTCGCCCGGCAGCACCTGACCAGCGGCAACCCGTCGACGCCGGCGGCGACCCGGGTCGACGCCTGACCGGTCAGCTCACCGCGCTGAGCTGCTTCTCCTCGACCGCCGCCCGCTTGCGGGCCCGGTGGGCGGCGACGTGCGAACGGGTCGCACACCGTTCGGAGCAGAACCGCCGGCAGCAGTTCGACGACGTGTCCAGGTAGACGTTGCCGCACCGGTCGTCGGCGCAGACCCCGAAGCGGGCGCTGCCGTACTCGCACAACCACACCGAAAGGCCCCAGACCGCCCCGGCCAGGTATTCCGCGCTCACCGACGCACCCCGGCTGCTCGCGTGCATGTGCCAGTCGCTGGAGTCGTGGCCGGAGATGCGCGGCTGCACCGGGAACGCCTCGAGCAGCCCGTTGAGTTCGACGACCGCCTCACCGTCGCGCCCGGTCGTGCCGTATTCGAACACGTCCCGAAGCCGCTTCTGGGCGCGCCGGAAGGTGGCCAGGTCGCGTTCGGCCACCTCGTCGCGCATCCACACGTTTTCGTCGGTGAACAACGATCTCAGGTCGTCTACGCCGTCCAGCGACGTGTTGACGAGGTCAACCGCGGTCCTGGCGTACGCGTCGAAATTCACTCGACAACCGTAGACGACTCACGCACCCTTCGGCGTGGACACGTAGTGGGGCAGGAACCGCGCGTAGCCGTCGGTGATGAGACTCGTGCTCTCCCGCAGCCCGGCCCCGACCGATTCGTCCCCTACGACCCAGCTCCCGAGGACCAGCCGGTTGCCGTCGAACGACGGCAGTGCCCGGAATTCCTGGTAGCACCAGCCCTCGTCGCCGTAGATGCCCGGATTCGTGATCTCTTCGGCCGGCGTGACGATCCGTACCGACGCGCCCTCCCGGCCGAGTAGCGGCTTGACGACGTACTCGGTCATCGAGCGGGGCGAGTCGAGGTAGGCGGGCAGCAGGTAGGGATGCCCGGGGTAGAGCTCCCACAGCACCGCCAGCAGCGCCTTGTTCGACAGCAGGAGCTTCCACGCCGGCTCGATCCAGGTGGTCGGGGTCCCCGGTTCGAGGGCCAGCGGGCCGTACGGCTCGGCGAGCATCCACTCCCACGGATAGAGCTTGAAGCAGGTGTTGACCGGGGTGTCGGCGGCGTCGCGGAAGCGTCGCCCGTCCCAGCCGATCTCCCGCATCGGGATCAACTCGGTCAGCAGCCCGGCCTGGTGCGCCGTCTCGGCCAGGTAGCCGGCCGTCATGTGGTCCTCGCCGGTCTCCTCCTCGTCGGACCAGGCGACGTGCAGCAGCGGGTCGTGCAGGTCGGCGCCGATCCGCCGCCACGCCCCGACGAGCGCCTCGTGGATGCCGTTCCACTGGTCGTGCTCGGCGCGGGTGTCCTCCAGCCAGTACCACTGGGTGATCGCCGCCTCGACCAGCGCCGTCGGGGTGTCCGCATTGTATTCCAGCAGCTTCGGCGGCCAGGAGCCGTCGTACCAGAGGTCGAAGCGGCCGTACAGGGTCGGCGGCTGTTCCCGCAGCGACCGGGCGACCGCGTCGGCCGCCCACTCCGGGATGCCGAACTCGGCGTAGCGCCGACGGTCGACGACGTGCCGCGCCGCCGCGACCGCCATCCGGTGCAGCTCCTCGGTCGCCTCCTCCAGCCGCAGCACCTCGTCGAGGTCCAGCCGGTAGCAGGCCGTCTCGTCCCAGTACGACATCAGGCCGCCGTCGGGCAGTTCGGTGTCGATGTAGACCAGGCCCTGGGCGCGTACGGTCGCGTCCCAGCCCGGCCGGGGGGTCGACGCCTCCCGGCGCACCGTCAGCCGCCGCAGGAGGCGAGATGGGTGCCGAACCCGCCGCGCTCCGGCACGGCAGCGGTGCCGCGCTGCTCGCCACCGGCGGTCTTCGAGACCGGGTTCTGCAACGCCATCGCCACCGCGCCACCGCCACCGACCGGGCCCATCGCGCAGTCGTCGTCATCGTCGGAGTCACAGGCGGTCAGCGTCAGCGCGAGTGCGGTCAGGGCCCCCAACTGGACGCTGGCCGACCGCAGACGGCGGCGGGGTGTCTTGTGCACGCGTCTGTTGTAACGCATCGACGCAAGTCGGCTCGGACAGCTATCCTGCCTGGTCGCGGCAGCCACCTCCGATCGCGGGCGCTACGCTGCCGTCATGCTCCGTTCGGTCATCCTCGCCGCCTCCCGGTCATCCCGGGTGGAGCGGCTCGTCGAGACGGCACCGTTCACTCGGGATGTCGTCCGCCGGTTCGTCGCCGGCACCGCAACTGACGACGCCCTTCGTGCCACCCAAGAGTTGGTGACGAACGGGCTGTCGGTGACTCTCGACCATCTCGGCGAGGACACCGTCACCGCGGAACAGGCCGTCGCCGTACGCGACGAGTACCTGTCGTTGCTGGCGGCCCTGTCGGCGGCCGAACTCACCCCGGCGGCGGAGGTGAGTCTCAAGCTCTCGGCCATCGGGCAGAAGTTCGACGAGAAGTTCGCCTACGACAACGCGCGGGCGATCTGCGCCGCCGCGAGCGAGGCCGGCACGACGGTGACCCTCGACATGGAGGACCACACCACCACCGACTCCACGCTGGAGATCCTCGCCAAGCTGCGGGCCGACTTCCCGACCACCGGTGCGGTGCTCCAGGCCTACCTGCGCCGTACCGAGTCGGACTGCCGCGAGCTGGCGTCGGCCGGATCCCGGGTACGGCTGTGCAAGGGCGCCTACAAGGAGCCCGAGTCGGTGGCCTACCAGGCGGCGAACGACGTCGACAAGTCCTACGTGCGGTGCATGAACATCCTGATGTCCGGCCAGGGCTACCCGATGCTCGCCACCCACGACCCGCGACTGATCGCGATCGCCGAGGACCGGGCCCGCTGGTTCGACCGCTCGCCCGACACCTTCGAGTTCCAGCTCCTCTACGGCATCCGGCCGGAGGAGCAGGCCCGGCTGAGCGCCGACGGCTACACGGTCCGCGTCTACGTGCCGTACGGCGACGAGTGGTACGGCTACCTGATGCGCCGGCTCGCCGAACGCCCGGCCAACATGGCGTTCTTCGCCCGCGCGCTGGTGTCGAAGAAGTAGCCCCGACGTGGTGCCGATCCGGCCGGCAACTCGACTGAACGGCCGATCCCGCTTCCGGGTGGCTCACCGTACCGTCCGCCCGTGATCGACGGGGAGCGTACGCCGCCGGCTCCGACGGGTGGCCCACCGGCACCGGCCGGTGGTCCGCCACCTGCCCCCGGCGGCGTCCGGCCCGCCCCACCTTTCGGCGGCGGGCCGGTGCCACCCCCGTACGGGGGCACGACCGGTGCTGCGCCGATGCCACCCCCGTACGACCCGAGCCCGCGCCGCCGGTGGCCACTGTGGGCGGGGCTCGGTCTGGTCCTCGTCCTGCTCCTGTGCTCCGCGACGGTGGTGCTCGGCGTACGGGCGCTGGACCGGTCGCCGGCCGCCGGCCCGCCCTCGTCCGGCCCGGCTTCCAGCCCGGAGCCCGGCGACCCGCTGGCGACGACCCAGGCGTGGCTGCGCCAGCGGATCGGCGCGCTGCTCGACCAGCAGGCCGGTGCGCTGCTGCGCGGCGACGAGGCGGGTTGGCTCGCGGTCGCCGACCAGACCGCCGAGCCGGTCGTGGCCGACCTGAAGCGGCGGTTCGCGGCGCTGCGGGCGATGCAGGTGACCACCTGGCGCCCGACCGTCACGAGCCTGCCGATGCGGCTGGAGGAGGACGGCCGGGTCGAATGGCGGGTGCCGGTCACCGTCGAGCACTGCTTCGTCGTACCGCAGTGCCGCACCGGGCCGGTCGACCTCAGCACCCGGTGGATCGACGCGGACGGCCGCCTGGCGATGGTCGCGATCGAGCCGAACCAGGCGAACGGTCCCCGTCCGTGGGAGGTCAGCGAACTCGTCGTGCAGGTCGGCGCGCGGACCGTCGTGGCGACCACCCCCGACCTGCGGTCCCGGCTCCCCGAACTGCTCGGCGAGGCCGAACGGGCGGCGGCGGTCGCCGACCGGTTCGCCGCCGGAGGCACCCCGCCCGACCGCTACCGGATCTTCTACGCCGGCGACCCGGAGTGGAACCGCTGGTACGGCGGTGGCCGTCCGGAATGGACGGCCGGGTACGTGGTGCCGGTCGGTGGTGACCACTACGAGGTCGTGCTCAACGCCAAGGATCTGCACAGCAGCGTGCTCGACGACCTGCTGCGGCACGAGTTGACCCACGCCGCGTCGCTGCCCGGTGACGGGCACACCGACGGCGGCCAGTGGTGGCTGGTCGAGGGACTGGCCGACTATGCCGCGGCCGCCGGCCGTCCGGTGAGCCGCTACAGCAGCCTGGACGAGGTCCGGCGGTTGGTGGCCCAGGGGTCCTGGAGCGGGCGGCTGGCGGACACCGAGCCGCGCCCGACGGCCGAGGCCTGGGAGGTCAGCGCCCGGTACGGGATCGGTTACCTGGCCGTACGCCACCTCGTCGACCGGTTCGGCGAGGAGCGGATGCTCGCCTTCTACCGGGCGGTGGTGGTCGACGGGAAGTCGGTCGAGGACGCGTCGGAGGAGGTCCTGGGGGCGTCCTGGACGGGCCTGCACGACGCCTGCGTGGCCTACATCCGGAGCGCGGTCGGCTGACCGGTACGGCCGGGCCGACCACGATCGCCTGTTTCGCCGCGTCCCCGGCCCGGCGGCTGTGTCCGTGGCGGTCCGGCCTGAGATAGTGGATCCCGCTCCCAGCGCGGAGTCCCGGCCGCGTCCGGAAGCGGCCCGGGGCACCCGTCCGGTGGCTCCGGTGGCGCCGCCGGAGCCGCCGGGCGCCGCCCGGTCGGGTCGTGCGTCGGCGTCCGGACGCGGGAGGACGCCCCGGCGGGTGAATGTCGATGCGACCGGCTTGACCGGTCGGCGTGGCGACTTGACTGACCTGGGCGAAATGGGCGAATGGCGCCCGCTGTCACAGTCGTCTCGCTACCGTACTGGTAACACGCGCGTTGTCGCCCCGGCGCGGAAGGACCCCACCGGGCGACACGCGCCGGGGATGGATGGGTTGGTGAGCCATGGCGGGATCACCACAGGACGGCCGGCTGTCGGAGGTCAAGTTCCTGACCGTCGCCGAGGTGGCGACGCTCATGCGGGTATCCAAGATGACGGTCTACCGGCTGGTGCACTCCGGCGAACTGGCCGCCGTACGGGTCGGCCGGTCGTTCCGGGTGCCCGAGCACGCGGTGCACGAATACCTCCGGGGCGCCTTCCGGGAGTCGGCGTAACGGCGTACGCCGGGGGTCGGCCGACCATGCCGCGACCGCCGTCCATGGGGTCGCGTTGGCCCTGCACAGCCGTGCGGGCTACCCTGGACCGCGACCGTGACCCCAGTCAGGTGCCGGCATGCGCGGAACGCATTCGGACGGCTCCACATCCGGAGCCCGTCCAGATGGCCGCGTCACCCACCGGCCTGGGCCGGTTCGCTGTCCAGATCGGATGCCGGCATCACGTCCCCGTGACGTCCGGACCGACCCGCACGTTTTTTGGAAGGGCTGTCGTATGGGCTCGGTGGTCAAGAAGCGCCGCAAGCGCATGGCTAAGAAGAAGCACCGCAAGCTGCTGCGCAAGACCCGCGTCCAGCGTCGCCGCCTCGGCAAGTGACCGCGGCCGGGCTCCGGCCCGGCCCGCGTTGATCGGTCGACCTTCGGAGGCCCGGATGGAGAGGTCGCGGCAGTGTCCTCCCGAGCCGTGCCCACCGGTCGGGTGGGCGTCGTGACCGACGCCCGGTCTCCGAAGGTCGTCGTGGTCACCGGCATCAGCCGGTATCTCGGCGCCCATGTCGCGGCCCGGCTCGCCGACGATCCACGGATCGGGCGGGTCGTCGGCCTCGACGCCCACGACCCCGCTCCGGGCGTCGTTCCGGCCATCGGCACGGTCGAGCACGTACGCGCCGACGCCGGCACGGTGGGCAGCGTCATCGCCGACCTCGACGCCGAAGCTGTCGTGCACCTGTCCCTGGTGACGGCCCCCGACCCGCAGCACGGTGGCCGGGCGGGCATGAAAGAGCAGAACGTCATCGGCACGATGCAGCTGCTCGCCGCCTGCCAGCGGGCGCCGCGCCTGCGCAAGCTCGTCGTGCGCTCGTCCACGGCCGCGTACGGCGCGTCGTTCCGCGATCCGGCGGTCTTCACCGAGGACACCGAGCCGCGCCAGGTGCCCCGGGGCGGCTTCGCCCGCGACATCCTCGACATCGAGGGCTACGTACGCGGCTTCCGGCGGCGACGTCCCGACGTCACGGCGACCGTGCTGCGGTTCGCGCCGTTCATCGGCTCGACCGCCGACACCACGCTGACCCGCTACTTCGCCCAGCCGCTGGTGCCGACGGTGCTCGGCCGTGACCCGCGGTTGCAGTTCGTGCACTTCGACGACGCGCTGGAGGTGCTGCACCGCTCCGTCGTCGAGACGCACGGCGGCACGTTCAACGTCGCCGGGCCGGGGGTGCTCGCCCTGTCCCAGGCGATCCGGCGGGCCGGGCGGGTCGCCGTACCGATCGTCGAACCAGGGCTGTCCGGCGCGGCCAGCGTCGCCCGGCTGATGGGCTTCGGCCGCTACGGGCTGGACCAGCTCGATCTCTTCGTGCACGGCCGGGTCGTCGACACCGGCCGGCTGATCCGGGAGTACGACTTCACCCCCCGCTCGACCGCCGAGGCGTTCGAGGACTTCATCCTCGGGCACACCGGCGGCACCGTGGTCACCCCCGCCCAACTCGCCGTCGCCGAGCGGGCGATCCTCGACGGGATCCGGCAGGTGCGTACCGAGATGCTCGGTGACCGGGCGGCGCCCGCCGAAGGGACCGACCCGCCGGTGACGACCGGTGCGACCGACCAGCCGGCGCCCGGCGAGGTCACCGACCGGCCGGTGGCGGAACCGGCCGGTGAGGAGCGCGTATGAGCAGCGAAGAGCCGAGCGTCGCCGACCGGGCCGCCCAGAACGGGCACGTACCGCCGCCGGTCGATCCGGCGATCGTCGACGAGCCGCACGACATCTGGGACCGCCGGGTCGCCGCCGGCCTCGCCTTCCTCCGGCGCCGACTGGCCGGGCAGTACGAGGTCGACGAGTTCGGCTTCGACGCCGAACTGACCGACCAGGTGTTCCATCCGGTGCTGCGGGTGCTCTACCGCGACTGGTTCCGCACCGAGGTGTCCGGCATCGACAACCTGCCGGTCAAGGGCGCCGGCCTGGTCGTCGGCAACCACTCGGGCACGCTCGCGCTCGACGCGCTGATGCTCGCCGCCGCGCTGCACGACCAGCACCCGGAGCGGCGCCACCTGCGGCTGCTCGGCGCCGACCTGGTCTTCCGGATGCCGGTGCTGTCGGAGTTGGCCCGCAAGGCCGGCAGCACGGTCGCCTGCAATCCCGACGCCGAGCGGCTGCTGGGCGCCGGCGAACTCGTCGGGGTCTTCCCCGAAGGCTTCAAGGGCGTCGGCAAGCTCTACGCCGACCGCTACAAGCTGCAGCGGTTCGGCCGGGGCGGCTTCGTCTCGGCGGCGCTGCGCACCGGTACGCCGATCATCCCGGCCGCCATCGTCGGCGCCGAGGAGATCTATCCGATGCTGGCCGACATCAAGCCGCTGGCCCGGCTGCTCAAGCTGCCGTACTTCCCGGTCACGCCGACCTTTCCCTGGCTGGGGCCGCTGGGCGTGGTGCCGCTGCCCAGCAAGTGGCTGATCGAGTTCTGTCCACCGATCCCGACCGAGCATCTGGTCGACCACGCCGACGACCCGCTGGTCGTCTTCAACCTCGCCGACCAGGTGCGTGAGACGATCCAGCAGACCCTGCACGAGCTGCTCGAACGCCGCCCCGACCCGTTCGGTCGCTGACCCGTCCGGACCCGGCGGGCCGGTGCGGCTCAGCAGTCAGGTCAGGGAGCGCAGGTCGAGCGAGTGCCAGGTGGCGGTCTCGTTGTCGCCGGTTGACCACCACAGCATCCCGTCGCGGCACTGCACCATGCCGACGCCCTCGGCCACCACGAGGGTCTGCCGGTCGCGTTCGTCGTAGAGCATCAGGCGCTGGCTGGCGACGGCCACGTCGGGCGCCCCGGCCAGCGACAACACCTCGAACCGGTCGAGTAGGGCGACGTCGATGACCGCGGCGGCCGTCATCCCGCCGGCGACCTGCCGGCGGTCGGCGCCGTCGGGGCGGACGAGGTCGATCCGGGCCGGCTCGGCACCGGGCAGGACCAGCATCCGGCACCACACCGGACTGCACGTGACCACCTCGTCGGCGGTGGCGTCGACCTCGAGCCCTTGCCCGGTCGCCAGGTTGTGCAGGCGTACCGGGCCGTTCTGGCCGCTGCCGGCGCTGACCAGCCACGGCCAGGCGGACATCGCCCAGGTGCCGGGTTCGGTGCGGACCTGGACCGGACCGCCGGCCAGCGGTACGGAGCGCAGTTCGGTGGCGACCTCGGTGCCCGGCGCGACCGCCGCCCAGTGCAGCACCCCGGCCTCGATCACCATGTCGTACTGGGAGTTGAAGAAGACGACGTCGCCGCTGTCGGCGGTCACCCGGCGGGCCGGTGTGGCCGCGTCGACGCCCGCCGTCCACATTTCGGTGCGGCCCAGCCCGTCGTCGTCGGCGACGGTCTCGGCCCAGGCCACCTGGCCACCGGCCACGGTGAAGCCGGTGAACTGCGGGATCAGGTCCAGCGGCAGCCGGCGCAGTTCGCGTGTCGTCCCGTCGGCCGACCGGGTGATCAGGCGCAGCGCGCTGCCGTCCGGGGTCGGTGCCGTACCCAGCGAAGACCGTACGTCGAGGTAGTGCACCGGGCTGTAGGCGGACCCGTCGGGCAGGGTGGCGGCGAGGTCGGCGCGCTGGGCCGCCGGCCACCGCGACTCGACGGTCCGCATCCGCTCGCCGGCCGGCGAGCCGTCGTCCACCGGGGGCAGGGCGAGCAGCAGTGCGGCCGCGCCCAGCGCCGTCATCAGGCCGACCGTGCTCCGCAGCCGGCCGGGTGGGCGGGCGGACGGGGACACGGCCGACTCCGGGCGGTCGGCGGTGAGGGTCACCGGCCGCGCCAGCGGCGGTGTACCGCCCGGCCGGCGGTGACGGCGCCGATCAGCAGGCCGGCGGCGACGGTGGACGGGATCGCGATCCGGGCGGCCCGGCGTCCGGTGCGGAAGTCGTGGATCTCCCAGCCGCGGGTGCGGGCCTCCGCCCGCAGCGCGCTGTCCGGGTTGACGGCGGCCGCGTGCCCGACGGCCGACAGCATCGGGATGTCGTTGGCCGAGTCGCTGTAGGCGGTGCACCGGCTCAGGTCGAGCCCTTCGACCGACGCGAGCTGGCCGACCGCCTCGGCCTTGGCCGGGCCGTGCATCAGTTCGCCGGCGAGCCGTCCGGTGTAGGCGCCGTCGCGGATCTCGGCGACGGTGCCGATCGCGCCGGTGAGCCCGAGTCGCCGGGCGATGACCCGGCCGATCTCGACCGGTGCGGCGCTGACCAGCCAGACCCGCTGCCCGGCGGTCAGGTGGGCGGCGGCGAGGGCCCGGCTGCCGGCCCAGATCCGGGGCGCCATCAGCTCGTCGAAGATCTCCTCGGTGAGGCGTTCGATGTCGTCGACCCGCCAGCCCTCGACGAAGGCGAGCGCCGCCTCCCGGGCCTGGGACATGTCGCCGGCGTGCTCCCTGGCGAGCACCCGGAACCGCATCTGCTGCCAGGCGAATCGGGCCAGGTCACCGGTCGTGAAGTATCTGCGGGCCGCCAGCCCGCGGGCGAACCAGTAGATGGAGGCGCCCTGCATCATCGTGTTGTCGATGTCGAAGAACGCCGCCGCGGTCGGGTCGGGCCGGTCCACCACGCCGGTTCCGAGGCCCGTGGTGGCCCAGCCGGTGGTGTGGCCCTGCGCGTCGGTGCTGACGGTCCGGGACACCGGGGCGCGGCCTCGGCGAGCGGGACGGATGCGGGCCACGCGCTGACCTCCTTGCGCCGTCGGGGCCGGGCGGCCTGACTCCAGCGAGGGTATCCGGCCGGCCTGACAGCGCACGGGGCTCCGACCATGGCCCCGGAGCATGCGGGATCGGTCAGTTGAGGATGCCGTCGAGCAACCGGCCGAGGCCGCCCAGCAGGCCGCCGTCGTCGCTCGGTGCCGGGCTGGGGGAACTGGACGGTGACGTGCTCGGCGCGGGTGTCGTCGGGCCCGCCGAGGGTGCTGTGGACGGGTTGGCCTCGACGGTGGGTGTGGTGCCCACGGAGGGGCCGGCCGACGGGGTCGGCCCGGTCCGCCCGGCCGTGCCGGCCTCGCTCGCGGCGGGACCCGGCCCCGCCGACGGCGTCGAGGCGCACGAGCCGGGCAACGGCCCGAGGGCGTCGGTCCCGGCGGGCGCGGCCCCGCAGGCCAGGGCGGCCCGCAGCCGGTCGGTGCGGTCCTCGACGGCGTCGAGCAGGGCCAGGGACGCCGAGGCGCGTTCCCGGTCACCCGCCGGTCGCCCGTCGATCAGCCCGTTGACGCCGGTGCGCTGACCCTCCACGAAGGAGGTGATCGCGTCGAGCGCGATGGCGCCGGTGCGGCCGGTCGACGCGGTGGTCAGGAGCTTGACGCCCTCGCGGGTGTCGCCGTCCATGTCGTCGAGCACCGCGGCGAAGCCGGCGTTGTCGCCGCGTACGGCGCCGGCCTCGGTGAGCCGGGTGCGGGCGAAGTCGAGGAAGAGCTGACCACGGCTGAGGTCGGAGCCGGTCAGCGCCAACTGGGCGCGTTCGGTCGACCGCTTCATTCCATAGAGGGCGTCGCCGGGCAGGGCGTCCACACTGGCCGCCGAGATCCCGGAGACGGCGACCGCGCCGACGGCGACGCCGACGACGATGGCGCCCCTGGTGCGGGCCCGCCGGCCGTTGAGCGCGGGGCGGAACAGCCGCCAGCCGGTGCGGGTCGGTTGGGCCGGTTCCCGGGTCGCGGTGGCGCCGATGCCCTCGCGTTCGGCGGTGGCGACGAGCATCGCCCGCAGCCCGCTGCGGAACTCGGAGTCGACCTCCACGGTCGGGGTTGCAGCCGGTAGTCGGTGGCCGATGGCCACCAGGTCGGCGAGGTCACGGTCTTCGGTCGACCGGACGTGCTGGCGACGGCCGCCGTTTGCTTCTTCGAGCAGTTGCGCGAAGCGCTCGGCGCGCCGGCGGTGGAACACGGTCGTATTCACCGCGGGCACCTCCCTTCGCTGGTCACGGCTAGGAGATCGGCCCCGTCGCCGACCGCTGCGACCACGGTTCCGGCCCGGACCAGCACAGCCGTCACCGGATGCCGTGCCCGGCCCGCCCCCTTGTGAGGGGATGCGAGGGTCACCACCGGTCGCACCCGGACAAACGCCCGGCGGGGCCGGGCGGTTACGGGTCGGGGCGAAGAATAATTACCAAGAGTGAGCGGCGTCACCGGTGCCGCCGCGGGCGGGTACCGATCGGTCACGGTTGGAACCCGTCCGGCAGCAGCCGGGCCAGGGCGCGTACGGCGCGGTATTGCAGGGCCTTGATCGCACCCTCGTTCTTGCCCATCGCCTTCGCCGTCTCCGCGACCGAAAAGCCTTGGAGGAAGCGGAGCACGATGCACTCCTGCTGCTCCGGGTTGAGCTGCTTGACGGCGGTCAGCAGGGCGACGTTGGTGATGTGGTCGACGACCGCGGCCTCCGGACTTCCCTCCGGCCCACGGTCCTCGCGTTCCGCATCCAGAACGTCACCCGTAGTAACTTCCAGTCGGTAGCGGCCGGACTTGAAGTGGTCGGCCACCAGGTTGCGGGCGATCGTCACCAGCCAGGCGCCGAGGTCGCGGCCCTGCCAGGTGAAGCTGCCGATCCGCTTGAGGGCCCGCAGGAACGTGTCGGAGGTGAGGTCTTCGGCGAGTTGGCGGTTGCCGACGCGGAAGTAGACGAAGCGGAAGACGGTGTCGACGTAGCGGTCGTAGATCAGGCCGAACGCCTCGGCCTCGCCGGCCTGGGCCCGCTCGACCAGCTTCCACACCTCGGTGGCCGGGTCGGACGGGTCGGGCCGGCTCGGATAGCCGGGCGGTGGTCCGCCGCTGCCGGTCGACTTCTCGGCCGGTACGGCCGGGATGACGACCGTGTCGGTGGCCGTGACCGCCGGGATGACGGCGGTGTCGGTCGCCGGCACGGCCGGGATGATCGCCGTGTCGGTGTCCGTGCCGCCAGGGCGCAGCCCCGCGTCCGCCGGTCCGGGCTGGGCCGGCATGGTGGGCCGGGCCGGTGTGGCGACTCGGCCACCGACGGTCTTGGCGTTGCCGCCCGCCGGCGTGTGGCGACCGGGTGTCTCGTTCGGGTGCGGTCGGTTGCGGCTGGGCTTGGTGCTCCCGTCGCCGCGCACCGCGAGGCTGAACATGTCGTACATCTCCAGCCGGAGTCTGGCGAGCCCCTCGTTGAGGGCGTTACGCGCCGCCAGGATCTCGCGGCTGACCAGCCCGTCGCCGTAGGCGTATCCGCTCACCGGCTCTCCTCCGCCCAGCCGGACACCGGTCCGGACGTCGGGCCGTACGGCAACCGCGACCCGGCACCCGGAATGGAGGTGTGTCCGCTCGGGCCGACGTGGGCCACCGCGGTGTCGGCGGTGCGACACACGTCGTTGAGGTGCTGGTGCAGTGCTTTACCGGGCACTGAGGCCTCCTCAGGCTGAGGGGTGTCGACTCACGGCAAAACGGGTGGGTCAACCCTGGTGATGATAGGGGCAACGTCACCGATGCGTGCGGAGTCCGTTACACAGAGCCGAAGTATTTACTGGACGTGGATCGACCCGTCGCACAAAGTGTGCGGCGCCGAGAAATTGACGTACTTCTGGTGGATGGCGATGACCAGCGCAAACGCGGAGACGCGCCGACAGGTGGCACGCGATCTGGCGAGCCACCCGAGCTTCTGGTATCCACGGTCCGCTTCACCCGGATGAGTGGTGCCCGGACCCTGCCACGGTGATCGTTCTGCGGCCGGCACCGGCGAGTCGATCAGTCCCGTGCACGGTACCGCGCCTTCCGAAGGCCGTCGAATCGGACCCGGCCCGCTGGCCAGCGGACCCGCCCCGGCACCGGCCGTCCATCGACGATCGGGCGTAGTCGGGACGGGTGGACTGTGCCAGACTCAGCGACCGTGCAGGAACCAGCCAGCACCCCCGACCCCGTCGTCGCGCGCCCCGGCGGCACCCTCGCCGAACGCGTACGGCGGGCCGCCGCAGGTGGCCCCGAACGTCCCGCCCTCGTCTGGCGCGACCAGACGATCACCTGGGGCGACCTCGACGCCCGCATCGACACCGCCACCGCGGCTCTGACCCGACTCGCCCCGGCGACGCCCGGCGAACCGCCGCCCCGCGTCGCCATCGCACTGCCCAACTCGCCGGAATTCGTCGTCAGCTACTTCGCCGCCCTGCGCGCCGGCCGGATCGCCGTGCCGGTGAACCCCGCGTTCACCGCCCGCGAGCTGCGCCACGTGCTCGCCGACTCCGGAGCCACCCTGCTGATCTGCACCGAAGAGATCAGGGAACTCGTCGACGGCATCCGCGCCGAACTGCCCGCGCTCATGGGCGTACACACCGGTCCGCCGCCGGTCCCCGACGGCGCGGCACCCACCCCGACCGGACCGACCGGCCGCGACGAGGTGGCGGTACTGCTCTACACCTCCGGCACCGAGGGGCAGCCGAAGGGCGCCATGCTGACCCACCGGGCGCTGATGGCCAACCACGAGCAGATCGCCCGCATCCGGCCCGCCGTCGTCGGCACCGACGACCGGCTGCTGCTCGCGCTGCCGCTGTTCCACGCGTACGGGCTCAACACCGGTCTCGGCGCGGTCGCCTACCACGGCGCGTGCGGCGTACTGCTCGACCGGTTCGAGCCGGCCGAGGCGCTGGCGGCGATCACCCGGCACCGGGTCAGCGGGGTCGTCGGCGTACCGTCGATGTTCGCCGGCTGGGCCGACCAGCCCGACCTGCGCGCGGCCATGACCTCGGTCCGGGTCGCGGTCTGCGGCGCGGCGCCGCTCGACCCGGCCACCGCGCAGCGGTTCACCGCCGCCGCCGGGCGGCCGGCCTTCGTCGGGTACGGCCTGACCGAGACCGCGCCCGTGCTCACCGCCACCCTGGCCAGCCCGGCACCGAAGAGCGGCTCGATCGGCCAGCCGATTCCCGGCGTCGAACTGCGGCTCGTCGGGCCGGACGGCGCGGACCTGTGGCGCGACGGCGCCACCGAGGCCGGCGAGGAGGACGAACTCGCCGTCGAGTACGGCTCACCCGGCACCGATCCCGGCGAGATCGTCGTACGTGGCGCCAACCTCTTCTCCGGCTACTGGCCCGACGGGCACGACGGCCCCGACCCGGACGGCTGGTGGGCGACCGGCGACATCGCGTACGCCGACGCCGACGGCGACCTCTTCCTCGTCGACCGGGTCGGCGAGCTGATCATCGTCAACGGCTTCAACGTCTACCCGCACGAGGTCGAACTCGTGCTCGACGCCCACCCGGACGTCGCCGAGTCGGCGGTGCTCGGGATCGCGCACCCGACCGCCGGGCAGGCCGTCGCGGCGTACGTCGTCCGTGCCCCCGGCGGCACCGTCACCTCCGCCGAGTTGGGCCGGCACTGCGCTGACCGGCTGGCCCGCTTCAAGTGCCCCGCCACGCTGGAGTTCGTCGACGCGCTGCCACACTCGGCGATAGGAAAGGTCCGCAAGACCATGCTGAGATCGGAGTACGCCGGTGGCTGAGCCACGCCTGACCCTGATCACCCGCCCCGGCTGCCACCTGTGCGACGACGCCAAGGCCGCCATCGACCGGGTGGTGGCCGTCACCGGCGACCGCTGGGTCGAGATCGACGTCACCGGCGACCTCGAACTCGAACGCGACTACGGCGACCGGCTGCCCGTCGTGCTGCTCGACGGCCGCGAACACGGCTACTGGCGGGTCGAGGAGGAGCGGTTGCTGGGCGACCTGCGACGGCCTCGACCGGCGCCGCCCGGCTGAGTAGGGTGCTGCGGTGACCACCGCACCCACCCACCTCGTCTGGGACTGGAACGGCACCCTGCTCAACGACCTCAACCTCGTCGTCGAGTCGACCAACGTCGTCTTCGCCGCGGTCGCCGGCCCGGCGGTCACCGCCGACGAACACCGGGGCCGGTTCCGCCGGCCGATCTCCGACTACTACGCCGAGGTCCTCGGCCGGGCCGTCGACGACGACGAGTTCGGCCGGCTCGACCGGATCTTCCACGACGCCTACCGCACCGGGCTGACCACCTGCGAACTCGCCGCCGACGCCACCAGCGCGATGCGGAACTGGTCCGGCAGCCAGTCGTTGCTGTCGATGTGGTTCCACGACGAGCTGGTGCCGGCCGTCGAGACGTACGGGCTGTCCGGCCTGTTCAACCGGGTCGACGGGCTGCGCGGCACGGTCGGCGGGGACCGTAAGGCCGGACATCTCGAAAGCCATCTCGCCGAGCTGGGTGTCGACCCGCGCTCGGTGGTGCTGATCGGCGACTCGCTCGACGACGCCGACGCCGCCGAGTCGGTGGGCGCCCGCTGCGTCCTCTACACCGGCGGGTTCACCGACCCCGGCCGGCTGCGGGCCTCCGGGCACCCGGTCGCCGAGACGCTCACCGAGGCGGTCACCCTGGCCGGAGGGCTTCAGCCGCGCAGGTAGGCGAGCACCGCCAGCACCCGGCGGTGCTGCTCCTCGTCCGGCGGCAGCTGCAGCTTGGTGAAGATGTTGCGGACGTGCTTCTCCACCGCGCCGTCGCTGACCACCAGGGATCGCGCGATGGCGGTGTTCGACCGGCCCTCCGCCATCAGCGACAGCACCTCACGCTCGCGGGGGGTCAGCTCGCGCAGCGGGTCGTCGCGACGCCGACGTACGAGCAACTGGCCGACGACCTCGGGGTCCAGGACCGTACCGCCGGCGGCCACCCGGGCGACCGCGTCGAGGAACTCCTCGATCGCGGCCACCCGGTCCTTGAGCAGGTAGCCGATCCCACCGCCGCCCCCGCCGGCCCCGGCGGCGGTGGCGAGCAGGTCGTCGGCGTACGACACCTCGACGTACTGGGACAGCACCAGGATCGGCGTACGCGGCACCCGCTGGCGGGCCTCGACGGCGGCGCGCAGCCCCTCGTCGGTGTGTGACGGCGGCATCCGTACGTCGACGATCGAGACGTCGGGCTTGTGGACGACGACCGCCTCGACGAAGGTGTCCCCGTCACCGACGGCCGCCACCACGTCGTGGCCGTGTTCGGTCAGCAGCCGGATGATCCCCTCGCGCAGGAGTACGGCGTCGTCGGCGATCACTACCCGCATCTGGTCGGCGTCTTCCGTCTCGGCAGGGTCAACACGGCAGCTCGGCCCGGATCTCGGTGGGTCCGCCCGGCGGGCTGAGCACACTCAGCATGCCACCGTTGGCCCGCAACCGGTCGGCGATGCCGGCCAGCCCGTGCCCCTTGGAGACGTGTGCCCCGCCGACCCCGTCGTCGACCACCTCGATCCGCAGGTCGTGGTCGGTCCGGGAGACGGTCAGCCAGCAGTCCGACGCGGCGCTGTGCTTGGCCACGTTGGCGAGCGCCTCGGCGACGACGAAGTAGGCGGTGCTCTCCACCGCCGGGTCGAGCCGGCCGCCCGGGGTGCCCAGGGCGGGGTCGACGGTGAGTTCGATCGGGATGACCCCCCGGCTGGCGAGCGCCGCGAGCGCGCTCGGCAGCCCTCGGTCGATCAGGATCGGCGGGGCGATCCCACGGGAGAGGGCACGCAGCTCGTGCAGGGTCTCCCGGGTCTGCACCAGGGCCTCGTCCAAGGTCCGGCGGGCGGCGTCCGGATCGTTGGCGAGCTGCTGCTGGGCCCGGCCGAGGTCCATGGCCAGCCGGACGAGCCGCTGCTGCGGCCCGTCGTGGATGTCGCGTTCGAGCCGGCGCAGCGCGGTCGCCTCGGCGGACACCGCGGCCCGCTTCTGTTCCTCCAGCACGGTGATCCGGTTGCGCATCTCGGCCACCCCGGTCAGCAGGGCCCGGCCGAAACTGGCCTGGAGCAGGGCGCAGCCGCGTACCACGATCGGCAGGGTGACGAGGAAGAAGACGCCGATGGCGGTGTTGAGGCCGATACGGGCCAGGCCGGAGCCGCCGAGACCGAGCAGTTCGTTGAGCGAGCCGCCCTCGGTGGGCCGCGGCAGGAGCCAGTCGTACGCCCAGTAGAGGCTGCCGGCGACGGCCCCGGCCCACCAGACCACGGTGATGACGAAGGCGATCAGGGAGACGAAGACCTTGAGGCAGCCGTGTGCCAGGTCGAGCCAGGACTGGGCGTCGGCGATCGGGACGAAGATCCGCCGCCAGGCGTTCGCGCCCGGATCCGGTGTCCGGTAGTGCGGCCGGATCCGTGGCTGGTGCAGTACGGGCGGCAGGCGCAGGCGCTCGATGTCGGCGAACCCGCGCGCCGCGTACAGGACCCCGGCGAGGATCGGCAGGCCGATCACGGTGACGGCCAGTCCGGTGCCGACCGCGAGCCCGGCGATCAGCACGATGAAACTGGCCAGGGCGAGGGGGAAGCCGAGCAGGATGTAGCCCGAGTCGATCCCGAGCTGGCGCACGATGCTGCGCGATGCGGCCGGATCGACGGCCGAGGTGGTGGACAGGCTGGCGGCGCTCATGTCGTCGACGCTAGGCATAAGGCCGTTTCGCCCCCATCCCGTCGGCCGGCCTCTTCACGGTAGGGCTGCCCCTACCGGAGCCGGTCTCCGGGGCGCCCGGTCGCGGACCGTGGTCGATGTCGGTGGCATCACGGCCGGTTGGTTCAGAATTGCGCAATAATCGACGGGCGACCCTGATGCCGGTCTGCCAGGTGATCTACGAACCGCAGGTGGGGCGGATCACCACGGTGGTCGATCAAGATCGCGATTTGTGCACGCCTTCACAAGCGCCTACTCTGTAACCCCGACGAGCCCTGCTAGCACAGCCGGTCACGGCGGTTGCGGGAGGGTTGCCGATCCGACCCGCCGGCCCGGTCGCCTCAGCCGCCGGCCCGGCTGGTCCATGAGCGCACCGCACGGAGTCCCATGAGTCAGCACCGCCATCCAGGCGCGTCCGGTCACACCGGCGCTGTTCCGGCGCTCCCGGACCTGCCTGAAGCGACGGTCGCCAGACTCCCCGAATACCTCCGTGCCCTGCACAATCTGGCCGAGACCGGTCACGACACCGTCTCCAGCGAGGCGCTCGCGACAGCCGCCGGGGTCAATTCGGCGAAACTGCGTAAGGATCTTTCCCACCTCGGCTCCTACGGCACCCGTGGCGTCGGCTACGACGTCGCCCTGCTGATCGACCAGATCGAATACGTATTGGGGCTGACCCAGCGCCGTGCCGTCGCCCTCGTCGGCGTCGGTAACCTCGGTCACGCCCTCGCCGGCTACGCCGGTTTCGTCAGCCGGGGATTCCGGATCGCCGCGCTGTTCGACGCCGACGAGTCGCGGGTCGGCGAGGAAATCAACGGTCTCGTCGTACGGCACATCGACGACCTGGCGACCATCGCCGCGCAGGAGGCGATCGCCATCGGCGTGATCGCCACCCCCGCGCCCGCCGCGCAGAGCGTGGCCGACCGGCTCGTCGCGGTCGGGGTCACCAGCATCCTCAACTTCGCGCCGTGCGTGCTCTCGGTGCCCGACGGGGTCGACGTACGCAAGGTCGACCTCGCCATCGAGCTGCAGATCCTTTCCTTCCACGAGCACCGCAAGGCCTCGCTGACCGGGATTCCGGCCAGCGGACCGGCGGCGGGTCTCACGGCCCTGCCCGGCGGGCTCGCGGCAACCGGCACGCAGGAGGCGGTCGGCTCGTGAACCTGCTCGTCGTCGGCGCGTCGTACCGCACCACCCCGGTCGCGACCCTGGAGCGGCTCGCGGTGGCGCCGGCCGACCTCACCCGAACCCTGGACCGGTTGCTCGCCCAGCCCTACATCGGCGAAGCCGTCGTCGTCTCGACCTGCAACCGGGTCGAGGTCTACGCCGCCGTCACCGGCTTCCACGGCGGCCTCGGCGACATCTGCGAGGTGCTCGCCGCCCACGCCGGCTGTGTCCAGAACGACCTGGCCAACCGCCTCTACGTGCACTACGACGGCGCCGCCGTCGAACACGCCTTCCGGGTCGCCGCCGGACTGGACTCGATGGTCGTCGGCGAGGCACAGATCCTCGGACAGCTCCGCGACGCCTACCACGCGGCGACCGAGGCCGAGGCCACCGGCCGCCTGCTCCACGAACTCATGCAGCAGGCCCTGCGGGTCGGCAAGCGGGCACACTCCGAGACCAGCATCGACCGGGCCGGCCAGAGCGTGGTCACCGCCGCGCTCGACGTCGCCGCCACCCACCTCGACGGCGGGCTCCCCGGCCGGCCGGCGCTGGTGATCGGGGCCGGCGCCATGGGTGCACTCTCCGTTGCCACGCTGTCCCGCGCCGGGGTCGGCCCGCTGTCGGTGGCCAACCGGGGCAACGACCGCGCCGTCCGGCTCGCCGAGTCGTACGGCGCCAGCGCCGTGCCGTACCAGGACCTGGCCGCCGCGCTGACCGGCGTCGACGTCGTCGTCGCGGCCACCGCGTCGACCCAGCCGGTGCTGACCCGCGACATGCTCGCGACCGCCCTCGCCGACCGGGACACCCCGCTGGTCGTGCTCGACCTGGCGGTGCCCCGCGACGTCGAGCCGGCCGCCGCCGAACTGCCCGGTGTGGTCGTCGTCGACATCGACAACCTCGCCACCGCGTTGCGCGACGGTCCCGCCGCCGCCGACCAGCTCGCCGTGACCCGGATCGTCACCACCGAGGTCGAGGCGTTCCTTTCCTGGCTGCGCGGTGCCGACGTCGCCCCCACCGTGGCCGCCCTGCGGGCCCGCGCCGACGACGTGGTCACCGCCGAACTGCGCCGGCTGGCCCAGCGCCGCCCCGACCTCAGCGAGGAGCAGCGCGCCGAGGTGGCCCACACCGTCCACCGGGTGGTCCAGCGGTTGCTCCACTCGCCGACCGTACGCGCGCGTCAACTGGCCGCCGAGCCCGGTGGTGACCAGTACACTGCCCTGTTGCGCGAACTGTTCGACCTCGAGGTGCCCGGCAGCGCCCAGGCCGACTCCGTGCCCGACATCGGAGAACGGTGATGAACGCACCACTGCGCCTCGGCACCCGGGGCAGCGCACTGGCGCTCGCCCAGTCCCGGCTGGTCGCCGCCGCCGTGCACGCCGCCACCGGCCGTGAGGTCGAGCTGGTCGAGATCGTCACGGCCGGCGACCGCTCCTCCGCGCCCGTGCTACGGCTCGGCGTCGGGGTGTTCGTGTCCGCGTTGCGCGACGCGCTCACCGACCACCGGATCGACTTCGCCGTGCACTCCTACAAGGACCTGCCGACCGCCGGTCACCCCGGCCTGCACATCGCGGCCGTACCGCCCCGCGAGGATCCGCGGGACGCGCTGATCGCCAGGGACGGCCGTACCCTGACCGAACTGCCGGCCGGTGCCGTCGTCGGCACCGGCGCGCTCCGGCGGATCGCCCAGCTCCGGGCCCTCGGCCTGCAACTGGAGGTCGTCCCGATCCGGGGCAACGTCGACACCCGGATGGCGCGCGTGCTCGGCCCCGCCGCCGACCTCGACGCGGTCGTACTCGCCCGCGCCGGACTGGCCCGGCTCGGCCGCGCCGGTGAGATCACCGAAACCCTCGACCCGATGCTGATGCTGCCCGCGCCGGCCCAGGGCGCGCTGGCGGTGGAGTGCCGGGCCGAGGACATTGACCTGGTCGAGTCGCTTGCCGCGCTCGACCACGCACCGACCCGGGCCGCGGTCACCGCGGAGCGGGCGTTGCTGGCCACGCTCGAAGCGGGGTGCAGTGCCCCGGTCGCGGCCTACGCCGAGATCGCCGAAGGCGACGACGGCGATGAGATCTACCTGCGCGGGGCGGTGATCAGCCCGGACGGCGTCCGTGACCTCCGGCTGTCCCGCACCGGAACGCCCGCCGACGCGGCGGAGATCGGCAAGGCGCTCGCCGCCGACCTCCTCGACGCCGGCGCCGACACCCTATTGGGGAGCACAGAATGACCCGCACCCGTAAGCCCGCAGGCCGCATCGCGTTCGTCGGGGCCGGCCCCGGCGACCCCGGCCTGCTGACCCGCCGGGCGCACGACGCCCTGGTCGACTCCGACCAGGTGATCTACGACCGGGGCGTGCCGGAGTCGCTGCTCGACGCGATCCGTGCCGAGGCCAAGGAAGACGCGCAGTTCACGCCCGCCGAGGGAGCGCCCGGCGACGTCGCCAAGGTGCTGATCTCCGCGGCCCGGTCCGGCCTGTCCGCCGTACACCTCGTCGCCGGTGACCCGTTCGGCCACGACTCCGTGGTCAAGGAGGTGCAGGCGGTCGCCCGCACCGCGGTCCACTTCGAGGTGGTGCCCGGCGTCGGCCAGGCCGAGGGCGTCGCCGCCTACGCCGGCGTGCCGCTGCCCGGCGTACGCACCGCGGCCGACGTCGACGACGTCGGCACGCTCGACTTCGAGGCCCTCTCGGCGGCGGTCAACCGTGGCTCCCTCGCCCTCGCCGTCGACGCCGGTGATCTCGCCGCCGTCCGTGACGGGCTGCTCGCCGCCGGGGTCGACGGCACCACCCCGGTCGCGGTGACCGGTGACGGCACCGGCGAGACGCAGTACACGACCAGTTCGACCGTCGACAGCTTCGTCGCCGCCGCCCTCGGCTTCACCGGCCGCGTCGTGCTCACCCTCGGTGCCGGCGTGACCCAGCGCGACAAGCTGAGCTGGTGGGAGAACCGCCCGCTGTACGGCTGGAAGGTGCTCGTACCGCGCACCAAGGAGCAGGCCGGGGCGATGAGCGCACGGCTGCGGGCGTACGGGGCGATCCCGTGCGAGGTGCCGACGATCGCGGTCGAGCCGCCGCGTACCCCGGCCCAGATGGAGCGTGCGGTCAAGGGCCTGGTCGACGGCCGTTACGCCTGGGTGATCTTCACCTCGGTCAACGCCGTACGCGCGGTCTGGGAGAAGTTCGCCGAGCACGGGCTCGACGCCCGGCACTTCGGCGGCGTCAAGATCGCGTGCATCGGCGAGGCGACCGCCGACGCCGTCCGCGCCTTCGGCATCCAGCCCGAGCTGATCCCCTCCGGTGAGCAGTCCTCGGAGGGCCTGCTCGCCGAGTTCTCGCCGCACGACGAGATCCTCGACCCGGTCGGCCGGGTGCTGCTGCCGCGTGCCGACATCGCGACCGAGACGCTGGCCGCCGGCCTGACCGAACGGGGCTGGGAGGTCGACGACGTCACCGCCTACCGCACGGTCCGGGCAGCGCCGCCGCCGGCCGAGATCCGGGACGCGATCAAGTCCGGCGGCTTCGACGCGGTGCTCTTCACGTCGTCGTCGACCGTACGCAACCTGGTCGGCATCGCCGGCAAGCCGCACGCCCGCACCGTCGTCGCCGTGATCGGCCCGAAGACGGCGGAGACCGCGACCGAGTTCGGGCTGCGGGTCGACGTGCAGCCCCCGCACGCCTCCGTGCCCGACCTGGTCGAGGCGCTCGCGGCATACGCCGTGGAGTTGCGTGAGAAGCTGGCCGCGATGCCCGCCAAGCAGCGCCGTGGCTCGAAGGTGCAGGGGCCGACCGCGCTGCGGTTCCGCTGACGCCGAGGAGTTCCTGATGTCTTACCCGGACATGCGTCCGCGCCGCCTGCGGCGCAACGCGGCGATGCGCCGGCTGGTCGAGGAGACCCGGGTCGCGCCGGCCGAGCTGGTGCTGCCGATGTTCGTCAAGGAGGGGCTCACCGAGCCCCGTCCGGTCGCCTCGCTGCCCGGCGTCGTCCAGCACTCCCGTGACTCGCTGCGCAAGGCTGCGGTCGAGGCGGTGCAGGCCGGGATCGGCGGCATCATGCTCTTCGGCGTACCGGCGACCCGCGACGAGACCGGCTCGGGCGGCATCGACCCGGACGGCATCCTCAACGTGGCGATCCGCGACGTGGTGGCCGAGATCGGCGACTCCACCGTGGTGATGAGCGACCTCTGCCTCGACGAGTTCACCTCGCACGGGCACTGCGGGCTGCTCACCCCCGGTGGTGAGGTCGACAACGACGCCACCCTGGCGGCCTACGCCGAGATGGCGGTGGCCCAGGCCGCCGCCGGGGTCGGCGTGGTCGGGCCGTCCGGCATGATGGACGGCCAGGTCGGCGTCGTACGCCGCGCGCTCGACGCGGCCGGTTACCAGGACGTGGCGATCCTGGCGTACGCCGCCAAATACGCCTCGGCGTTCTACGGCCCGTTCCGGGACGCGGTCGAGTCGGCGCTGGAGGGTGACCGGCGCAGCTACCAGCAGTCGCCGGCCAACCTGCGCGAGTCGCTGCGCGAGGTCGAACTCGACGTGGCCGAGGGCGCCGACATGGTGATGGTCAAGCCGGCGCTGCCCTACCTCGACGTCGTGGCCGCGGTCCGCGACCGGGTCGACGTGCCGGTCGCCGCCTACCAGGTGTCGGGCGAGTACGCCATGGTCGAGGCGGCCGCCGCCAACGGCTGGCTGGACCGCGACCGGGTCATGCTGGAAACGTTGACGTCGATCCGTCGTGCCGGGGCACAGGTCATCCTCACCTACTGGGCGGTGGAAGCCGCCCGGCTGCTCCGCGCCGGATACTGACCCGCTGTCGCGACTGTCATTTCTGCCACCGCAGGTGTCGCAAGAATGTCGTAACCCTGTGGAGCCCAGGTTCAAAGCCCCTGGTCCGGCCACCTGGCGTGCCACGCTGAGCGCGTGAAGATTCCACTTCAGCGAATCGACAGCCTGGAATCCGAGGCTGCCCGGTTCCACCAGCGGTTCGAGTTGGTCGACGCACGTCTGTCGTATCTCACCAACGCTGTCGGGGATCTGTCGCAGGGGCAGCGCGAGCTGCGCCTGGACATCCGGGAACTGCGCCAGGGCATGGGACAACTGCGTGACCAGGTCGCCGTACTGGACGGCCGAGTGACGGCACTGGACGGCAAGGTCACCGTGCTGGATGGCAAGGTCGATGCGGTGGCCGTGCAGGTGCTGGCGATCGCGCGGCATCTCGGCATCGCGGACGGTGCGCGCCCAGGCGGCTGAGGACGTACCCCCCGAACGCGAACACGACACGGCCCCCGTCGCCCTGCGAGGCGACGGGGGCCGCGGTGTCGGTACGGATCAGTCGTCGTTGACGATGGTGCCGGTGGCGGTCGCCGTCAGCGTCCGCAGCCCGGGCACGCCCGCGACCACGAAGTTCAACGTCTCGTTCCGCTCCTTCACCCGCTCACCACGCACCTGCACGGTGAACGTCACCGACGTCTGCCCCGCCGCCAGCGTCTTGCAGCCGGCGAAGAGGTTGAAGTCGAACAGCGGCAGCGCGGTGCCGGGCAGCGCGGTGGCGCAGAGCAGCACCGGGTGGCTCAGCGGCCGCGACACCTCGACGGTGAAGGTCATCGGGGTGGTGCCCGAGTTGCCCTCCACGACCGAAACGTCGGCCACCGACAGCGCCGCCCGCGAGTGGAACCGGGCCACCTGCGGGTCGTGGTCGCTGGCGCCGCGCGAACCGTCGCCCTCGTAGTCGGCCGGGAAGTCCGCGTTGACGTGCGCGGCCCGCATCTCGATCAGGTCGCCGTAGAGGGCGTCGTTGACGAGGATGTGGTCGAGCGTCTGCACCTGGCCCTCGAAGACGTACGAGTACGCCGCCGACGGGTTGGCCGCGTTCAGGTCGTCCCACAGGTTGTGCAGGCCGCCGTCGTACAGCGGGCCCAGTTGGTCCGACGGGATCGGGTTCTGCGCCGTCGCGATCGGGTCGTCCGGACGCGGGAACACGTTCAGGTCACCGCCGTACGCCACCCGGGCGTGCGGGTCGGCGGCCTCGATCGCGGCGACGATCGCCGCCCCGTACGCGGCCTGTTCGGTCCGCTGCCCGACCCGCGCGTCCGGGGTCGACGAGAAGTGGTTGCTGACCGCCCAGAGCGCGAACCGGTCGTTCGACCCCGGCGCGGCGGCGACCAGGAACTTCGCCACCTGCGGGGCCCGGGTGTAGACGTTGGACCCGTCGACGCCGGTGGACCGGTCGACGTCGGCCGGCAGCACCGCGTTGAGGGTCTTCGGGTTCTGCACGTCGGCGTTGCTCGGCAGCCCGGCGGACCGGTACTGCACGGTCGGCGCGGAGCCGAGCACCGCGTCGCCCTCGGTGGCCTCGGCCAGCGTCAGCCGGTCGGTGCGGTACATGAACGCCGAGACGATGCCCCGGGCGTCGGCGCCGTTCCGGTCGTACGCCGCGGCGTACGCCGGTCCACCGGCGGCCTTGATCCGCAACGCCAGTTCCTGCAGCGTGTCGGGGGCGCCGTCGGCGTTGTTGGTGTCACCGCAGACGAGCTGGTCGCCGGAGACGGTGCAGATGTCCTGGTCCTCGGCCTCCTGGATGAGCAGCAGGTCGGGGGAGTGCAGGTCCTTGATGATCTGGTCGGCCAGGTCGCCGAGCTGTGCCTGGTAGTCGGCCTCGCTGGCCGGCACGTAGTCGAACGGCGGGCTGACCCCGGTGCAGCCGGAGTTGCCGGCGAAGTCGCAGCCGTCGAACGGGTCGTCGCGGAAGTCGTACAGGTTCTCGACGTTGTAGACGGCGACCGAGAACTCCTCGGACCGCTTCGCCGGCCGCGGCGCGTGGTTCTTCGCCGGGTCGGTGCCGGCGGTGAACGCCGCCTGCTCCACCTGTACGCCGTACTTCTCGAACGAGTAGTAGAGCGCGCCGACGGCGTCACCGGTCAGCTTGTCGAAGGCGCGGGCCGGCGGGAGCAGCGCGGTGTTGTCCTGCGCGGTCCACTTGACACCCATCGTGCCGAACATGATGCGCTGGCCGTTGCCGTCGTTGAAGCCCTGGCCGGGCTGGTTGTCCAGCTCGTGGGTGTCGCGGAAGACCCGGCGGGCGTACGGGTCGGCCCGGTCGAGCAGCGGGTCGTCCCGGTCGACGAGCCAGATCTCCGAGTCGGCGGTCGACGCGAAGACGTTGCGGCCGCTGATCGCGCCGCTGCCGGCGCGTACCCGGATCCGCTCACCCTCGTGCCGCTCCCAGAACCGGTCGGCCTGCGCCAGGTCGGCCGGCGGGATCGCGTCGGTCACCTTGACCGCCGTGTTCACGTCGAGTCCGGAGGCGAGCTTCTCGACCAGCGAGGCGCTGGAGAGCTGGGTGAGGTTGAAGTATTCCGACACCCGGGCCCGGACGACGATCTCGTCACCGACGGTCGGCGCGTAGCCGCCGATCAGGGTGTCGAAGCCGCCCATGAAGACGAAGATGCCGTCGGAGCTGTTCGGGTCGCCGTCCTCGGTGCCGAGCCGGCTCTGCATGAAGAAGCCGTACTGGTTGGCGCCCGAGCTGTTGCGGGCCAGGGTGCGCTGGGTGACGACACCGCGTACGTCGTGCAGGGTGCTGCTCGTGCCGTTGCCGGAGGCGGGGGCGAGCGGCGACCGGTGCAGCCGGGCGTCGGCGGTGTCCGAGACCGGGCCCTGCACCTCACCGATCGACAGGACCGAGGTCACCTGCACGTTGAGGGTGCAGATGGCGGTGGTGCCGTCGGCGTCGGTCGAGGTCAGCGTCACCGCGTAGGTGCCGCCGGGCAGGTCGGCGCTGGCGGTGACGGTCGCGGTCGCGGTGCCGCCGACAGCGGACGCGGCGGTGAACGCCGTACGGGAGATGCTGCCGGCCGACGGGGCCGGGCTGACCGCGGTGACGGCCAGGTCCACGATGGTGTCGTCGACGTCGGTGGCGGTCACCTCGCGGCTGGCGGCGGTGCCGGCCTGCGTGACGAGGGCGCCACCGCAGTTGAGCGTCGCCGGCTGGTCGACCGGGCCGCCGCCGTCGACGGTGTGCGAGCCCAGGCCGTCGAACGTGTCGACCGGGTAGCCGATCCACTCGGCCGCCGGGTCGAACGCGTCGTCGGGGTTGGTGTCGCCGGTCGTGACCGACGGCTTGCGACGCAGCGTGTTGTCGGCCGTGCTGGTCAGCCCGCTGCCCCACTCGGTGCCCGGGTCGTTGCCGACCTGGCCGATCGAGTCGACGACGGTGCTGCCCTTGCGCAGCACGATCGCGTCGTCGCCGTTGAACAGCCCGGCGGTCGTGGTCTGGTCGGCCTGGGCGAGGATCGCCGTCCCGGACGAGGCGTGGGCGAAGACGAACACGTCCCCGTTGGCCACCGTGCCGGTCAGCGGGAAGCTGGTGCCGGTGGTGCTGCCGTTGAAGAAGACCTGTAGCGAATAGCCGGCGGCGGCGAGGTTGACCGCCGCGCCGGTGCCGTTGTAGATCTCGATCGCCTTGTTGTTGGACGAGCCTTCGATGTATTCCGAGATGAGCAGCTCGGTGGGTGCGGCGAGTGCCGCAGTCGGTGCGAGACCGGCCGCAGCGGTCAGGGCTGCGGTCGCGGTGAGTACGGCGCACAATCGGCGCGGGCGCATCAAGCCTCCACGTTGGGTGAATGGGAGTCAACGCACGTTAAGGCCCGTCGCTGGCTGACGTCTATCCCACAGTGGTCCGAAGGGTGAACTCACCCGACAGGCCGGGGCGACAGACCGCCGCCGCGGCGCCCCGTTCAGTCGCGGTTGTTGAACCGGTGTACGAGTTCGGCCACGTCGATGCCGTATTCGCACCACTCACGGTCGGCGAGGAAGCCGAGTTCGGCGTTGACCTTGAGCATCGGCTCGTTGGCCTGCGCGTTCCAGGTCTGCACCTCGGCGAGTTTCGGCTCGGCGCCGCGTAGTTCGAAGAGCATTCGGGCCTTGATCGCCCGGTCGATGCCGTATCCGCGGTGGTCCTGGGCGACGATCGTGTCGTACTGGTCGGCCCGGGTCGGGTGCTGCGCCGGCACGACGACCTCGGTGAGGCCGGCCACCTCGCCCGTCTTCTCGTGGATGGCCAGCACGATGTAGGGCTGTAGGCCGCGGCGGCGCAGGCAGGCGAGGCTGTCCCGCAGCCGCTGCGGGTCGTAGGAACTCGGGCGCAGGTCGAGGTCGCCGTCGTCGATGTCGCGGACCTCTGCCTTCGCCTTCGCGTACGGCTCGATCAGCTCGTCGGGCGGCCCGCCCGGGTAGAACTCGACCCGGTAGCCGGCGGCGATTCCCCCGGCCATCTCGCCCAGCGTCAACCAGTCCACCGTGGACAACTTCAGTACGCTGCGCGTTTCGACGTATTCGCGGATGAATCCCAGCGACTCGTAGAAGGCCACCGCCGGCGTGTTGCCGACGACCTCGACGCCGATCGACGAGAACCCCTCGTTGTAGGCCCGCCGGGCCGCCTTGGCGAGCAGCCGCTGACCGAGCCCGGTGCGCCGGACGGACGGGTGGACCAGGAGTTCGACGACGCCGATGTCACCCAGGAGCAGGACATTGACGTGACCGAGCAGCCGGCCGGGCCGCCCGTCGGGGCCTGCTTCCTCCTCCGCGATCCAGCAGATCCGTCGTTCACCCGGCATCGTTTCGGCCAGGTATTCGCGCAGGAAGCTGTCCTGCCACAACGGATCTTCCGGCACGTCCGCCGCGACGACCGCGTTGAGCGTGTCCAACATCGACCCGATCTCGTCGGCCGGCGCTGTTCGTGGATCCCACTCGCGCACAATCACCCGTCTAGCTTGCCGCTAACCGGACCCGGACGAAAGTGCTCAGTCCCCGAATGTGTGCGGGCGGTGACGCCGGCTCACGCGCGGCTGGCCGCCCCGTATTGGTTCGCCGCGTCGAACACGGCCTGTGCGTACTGTCGGACGTCATTGTACGAAAGGATCGCGTTCCACCAGTCCTGCGACGTCGACAGGTTGCGCCCGTTGCTGCACAGGTAGTTGGCGGCGGCCAGGGCGGCGTCGTCGATGTCGTGCGGGTCCTTGACCCCGTCGTTGTCGGCGTCGACACCGCTGATCGCCCACGTGCTGGGGATGAACTGCATCGGTCCGACCGCCCGGTCGAGGACGGGGTCGCCGTCGAGCCGGCCCCCGTCGGTGTCGGCGATCCGCTGCCGTCCACCCTGGCCGTCGAGCGGCAGGCCGATGATCGGCGGCATCGCCTTGCCGTCCGGGCCGAGCGACGCCCCGTTGGCCCGGCCGTGGTTGGACTCCACCAGCCCGATCGCCGCCAGTGTCGTCCAGGTCAGCCGGCAGTTCGGCGTGGTGCGGCTGACGACGAGTTCGGCGTAGCCGTACGCCTGGACCGCGACCGCCGGCACCCCGATCCGCTCGCCGGTCTGCTGCGCCCAGCCGGCGAGCACGTCGGCCGGGCGGCCGGTCGGTTGGGGCAGTCCCGGCACCGCGCCCGGTGAGGTGGTCGGTGCCGTGGTGGGCAGGGTCGGCAGCAGTTCGAGGTCGGGGTCGGGCGAGACCTCACCCGGGCCCGCGACCGGAGTGGGGTCCGGCGCGATCGCCGGGACGATCACGGCGCCCGCGGTGCCGGTGGCGGCGACGACCAGCAACAGCAACAGCGCGGGCAGGGTGAGCCGGCCGCTCGGCCGGCGCGACCAGGCACCGACCGACCGGGCCGCGGACGCCGCGGCCTGCCGGGTCGGCCGGCGTACGGCGTGCGCGAACGGGACGCGTATCCGGCTGCGGCGTTTGGGTGCGACGGCGGCGACGGGTGCTGTCGGAGCGTCGCTGGCGGGTGCGGCTGCCGGGACGGGAGTCAGGTCGATCTTCGTGTCGGTGTCGTCGGGCTTGCCGGTGCTGGTCGGCGCGGTGGCGGTGGGTTCGATGGCGTCGGTCCCGGCGGCCGGGGTGGGATCGATGGCGTCGGTCCCGGCGGCCGGGGTGGGATCGCCGGCGCCGGTCCCGGCGGCCGGGGCGGGATCAGTGGCCGGGGTGGGATCGGCGGTGCCGGTCCCCTCGGCCGGGGTGGAACCCTCGGCGGTCCCGGCGGGCGGGGCCGCCGCGTCGATGGCGGCCGGGGTGCCGGCCGGGTCCGGTCCGCCGGTGGCGGGGCTGCCGGCCGGTGCGGCGACGGCGGTGGTCGACGCGCCGCCCGCTGCCGGCCGGTCGGTGCCGTCCTTGCCGTCCGTGGCCGGTGTCGGGTCGGCACTCTCGGCGGTCGCCGGTCGGTCGGTCGTGGCCGGGTCGCCCGTCGGTGGTTCAGCCGGCGCGGCCGGTGCGTCCGGCCCGGTCGTCGGGCTCTGCGACCGCGGCGCCTCGGCCGCCGGAGTGGCGTCGGAGGTGGTCGATTCGGTCGGCGGCTTGCCCGGCTGGGCGGGCACCGGTGGTGGCGGTGCGTCGTCGGGCGCGGCGCCCGAACTGGCCAGCGGCCCGGCCGCCGCCAACTCGGCGGATGCCGGTACGGCCGGACGTAGTCGTCGTGCCACCGGTGTTTCCTCCCCGCCTGTCACGCTGTCGAGTATTACCCATCGCGCGCAACTCGTCAGGTCCAGCCGTACCCTGGCGGCATGCCCCGGTACGAGTTCCGTTGCCGCGCGTGCGGCAGCACCTTCGAGGTCAACCGTCCGATGGCCGAGTCTTCCTCGGCCGCGACCTGCCCGCAGGGTCACGCCGACACGGTGAAGCTGCTTTCCACCGTCGCGTTCACCGGCCGGGGTGGCACAACCGCTGGCAGCGGCCCGGTTCCTGCCGGTGGGGGCGGTTGCTGCGGCGGCGGCTGCGGTTGTTGACGTACGACCGAAACCCGGCTTTTGCTGGTATTTGAGGCTGTTTCTGGGCAGATTCCGCTCGGGCCGATCATCCGTAAGGCTCCGAGATCTGACCTGTCGTGCCACAACCGGGGCCACCCGTTGTCGTTACGCCACCCGTAGCATCGCCCCCGTACGCCGCACGTCGAACACCGGTCGATGACATCGTCCCAGGCCCTGGCGTCTGGGACGGAGTCTTGCCGTCCTTTTCTACGATGCGCGGACCGTGGGGCGTACGGAAGCATGAAGCCGACTTCCATGGGGGCGGAGGTTCACCGTGTCGGCACGGAATCACCTGCCGAGTGGCCTGGTGACTTTCATGTTCACCGACATCGAGGGCTCGACGAGGTTGGCCCAGATGCTCGGTCCGGGCTACCGCCCGGTGCTCAGCGAGCACCGGCGGCTGCTGCGGTCCATCCTGTCCGCCAGCGAGGGCATCGAACTCTTCACGGAGGGTGACTCCTTCTTCGTCGCGTTCGCCGACGCGGCCGCCGCCCTCGACGCCTGCCTCGGCGCCCAGCGGGCGCTCGCCAGCCACGACTGGCCGAGTCCCGAGTCGGCACCCCGGGTCCGGATGGGACTGCACACCGGACACGCGGTGCCACTGTCCGGTGAGTACGCCAGCCCCGAGGTGCACCGCGCCGCCCGGATCGCCGCCGCCGCCCACGGCGGCCAGGTGCTCTGCTCGGGCGCGACCGCCCAGCACGCCGCGCCGCTGCCGGTCGGGGTCTCCCTGCTCGACCTGGGCCTGCACCGGCTGCGCGGCTTCGACGACCGGGAGCGGCTGTTCCAGCTGGTGGCGCCCGGGCTCGAACGGCAGTTCCCGCGCCCGCGCACCGCCGACGCCGTACCGCACAACCTGCCCACCCAGATCACCTCGTTCGTCGGGCGGCAGGCCGAACGCGCCGAACTGCACGAACTCGTCGCCGAACAGCGGCTCGTCACGGTGGTGGGCGCCGGTGGCGCCGGCAAGACCCGGCTCGCCGTCGAGCTGGCCGGCGGTGTCGTGGAGTCGTACCCGGACGGGGTCTGGTTCGTCGACCTCGCCCCGGTGACCGATCCCGGCCTGGTCGCCTTCGCTATCGCCGCGGTCCTCGGGCTGCGGCCCGAGCCCGGCCGGCCGATGGTCGACACGCTGGTCGAATACGCCGCCGCGCGCCGGATGCTGCTGCTGCTCGACACCTGCGACGCCCAGCCGGCGGCGACCGCCGAGGTCATCTCGCGGCTGCTCACCGGTGGTGGCGGCGTCCGGGTGCTCGCCACCAGCCGGGAACCCTGCGGCCTGCCCGGCGAGGTGGTCTGGCGGATACCGCCGCTGTCCGCCGACCCGGGACCGGACGGCGGCCCGAGCGAGGCGGTCGCGCTGCTGCTCGCCCGGACGGTGGCGGCGCGCGGCGGCCGGCGGGCCGGCGTGGTCGAGACCGACGACCTGCGGCGGGTGGTCAGCCGGCTGGACGGGCTGCCGCTCGCCATCGAACTGGCCGCGGCCCGGCTGCGGGTGCTGTCGGCCAGCCAGCTCGCCGAGCGCCTCGACGATGTGCTCGGCACCCTCGACGCCGGCCGCGACGAGCCGGTCGGCGCCGCCTCGACCGACGGCCGGTTCGTCGCCAGCCAGGTCGACACCATCGACCTCGGCGGTGCCGGAGCGGTGGCGCCGGCCGTCCACGGCCGTACGGCCACCCAACGGCACGTCACCATGCAGGCCACGGTCACCTGGTCGTACCGGACGCTGGGGCCGCGCGCGGCCCGGCTGCTGCGCTGGCTCGCGGTCTTCTCCGGGCCGGTCGACCTGACGACGGTGGAGTGGCTGTTCGACGACGACGCCCTGGACCCGCTGGCGGTGCTGGTCGACAAGTCGATGCTCCAGGTCGAGCCGCACGCGGCGGGCAGCACCTACCGGATGCTCGACCCGATCCGGGCGTACGCGGCCCGCCGGCTGGTCGACGCGGGCGAGGAGCGGGCCGCCCGGGACCGGCACGTGGCGTGGTCGCTGCACGCGTTGCAGCGCGCCCACCTGGGGTCGGACGGCCGTCCGGTGACGCTGTCGCTCTACAGTCTCGACCCGCTCGCCGACGAGCTGCGCGCCGCGTTGCGCTGGACGGCGACCGGGGGCAGCGCCCGGCTGGGGCTCCAGATCGCCAGCGGCCTCGACCAGTGGTGGCGCGAACGTGGGCTGGCCCGCGAGGGCCGGCTGTGGCTGTTCCGGCTCTACGGACGGATCGCCGAGACGGGGGAGCGGATTCCGGAGGCGGAGCTGGCGGCGGCCTACCACATGCACTCGCTGCACGCTGGCGCCGACGGCGAGTTCGCCGAGGAACTGCGCTTCTCGCAGCAGGCCGAGGCGGCGGCGCGGCAGGCCGGCGACGCGGCGTTGCTGGCCCGGGTGCTTTCCGGGCGGGCCGCGCCGCTGGTCGACATGGGCCGGCTGGGCGAGGCCGAGCAGATCTGCCGCGAGCTGCTCGACTGGGCCGGCCGGGAGGGCGTGACCGGGGAGACCCTTTTCGCCGTCTACGGCCTCGCCGAGCTGCTCTGGCAGCGGGGGGCGCTGGACGAGGCGGCGGAGCTGCTGGGCGCGGCCCGCCCGGTCGAGGCGTCCCGACCGGTGGAGCGGGGCCGGCGTACGGTCGACATGCTGCTCGGCATGGTCGCGCTGGCCCGGGGTGACCTGGTCGCCGCGCACGACCACCTGGTGGTGGCGTTGCGGTCGCGGATGCTGCACGGTTTCCATCGGCGGACCTGCGACGCGCTCAACGCGATGGCGGTCCGGTGTGCGCTGGGCGGCGATCCGTCGACCGCCGCGCTGCTGTTCGGCGCCGCCCAGGCCAACCGGTCGGTGCTGCGTACGACGGCGGGCATGTTCGGCGGCTACTGGGCGCAGCAGCAGGCCGACCTGCGGACCGTGATCGGTGACGGGGAGTTCGACCGGGCCTACGCGCAGGGGGCGAAGCTGTCCCTGGAGGAGGCGGTCGAGCTGGCACTCGGGATCGAGCATCCGGATCTCGCCGCCGGGTCGAGCCGGTTCGCGGCCGGCGCGGGGCAGTTTCCGGGGCTGCCGCCGCGGTTGCCGGCCGAACCGGCGCCGCACCGGTCGGGAGCCTTCGGGTACGTCTCCGACGTGTCCCGTGAGGTCCTCGACCGGCGCGAGCTGCCGTGAATCAGCGGGCGTCGGCCTGGGCCATCCGCTTCTCGCCGGCGGCCTTGAGGCTGGCCGCCTTGTCCAGGTCGGCCTGGCTCAGGACGACCTTTCCGAAGGTCCGGACCGCCTGGTAGTAGGTCCAGGCCAGGCTGGTGCAGGCCGGCCGCACGAACGAGTTGTACGTCGCGCAGACCCGCTTGAGGTCCTCGTAGAAGGCGCTGTCCAGGCGGGCCTTGTGGGTGGAGAACTGGCCGACCGCCTTGTAGTTGCGGTAGCCGAAGTCGTGCCGGTAGCACGACAGGTTGAACGTGAAGCCGAGCGGGTTGTCCGGGCTCGACGAGCAGTAGTCGGTCGTCCAGTTGAAGTTGTACGCGGCCCAGGCGCCCTGGTTCAGCCGGGCGGAGTTCCACGAGTTGTAGCTGCTGGCGCTGGTCTGGGTGAAGCTCGACAGGACGGAGAGCTTCTGGGCCTGGGTGACGGCGGCGGCCGGGGTGGACATGCCGATGGTCGTCAGGACGGCAAGGGTGGTGCCGGCGAGAATCGTCAGAAGCCGACGTCGCATTGCGTACCTCCGGGGGAACGGGAGAGCCCGTCGTTCGGGCGGGGCGGTCAGCCCTGGTGACCGGTGGGTAACCAGGGGGTCACCAGTCTCGGGGGATAGGCTGGCGCCGATGTATAGGCGAAGTAGATCTTTTGCGTCTTCCGGGTAAACGGACAGATGCCCCGGAATCAATGTGATCCCGGGGCATCCGGTCCAGCGATGTGTCCGATTTGCCTAGTCAGATCGGCGGTCTGCCTGGTCTGGCGGGCAGTGGTCGGTCAGGTCAACGGACGACGAACCGCGGCGGGCTCGGGATGCTCTCGTTGTAGAGCCGGTCGAGCGTGCTCACGTAGTAGGTGTAGCGCTGACCCGGCACCGCCGTCGGGTCGACGTAGGACTGGGTGCCGGAACCGGTGGCCCGCAGCGTGGCGACCAGGTTCGAGGCGTCGGCGAAGTCGCAGGCGGCCGGCAGGCCGAGACCGTCGAAGCGGTACACGGCATACGACGTGGCCTTGCCGAACGGCCCGACCCCGTCGGCCGGCTGCCGCCAGCTCAGCTTGACCCCGTCGGCCTGCCGGGTCGCCCCGGTCACCACCGGGAACATCAGCGGGCGGCTCGGCAGGTGGTCCATCGTCGGCACCAGCGCCGGCCGCGAGTAGTGCTCGGCCGCGTAGATGTCGGCGGAACCGAGCCGGTTCGCCCGGACCTGCACCGCGCTGAAGTGGATGTTGCCGGCCACGTTCGGGTAGTCGCGGTTGAAGGTCAGGTGCTTCGACATCTCCCGCGGGTCCTGCCACGCCGCCGGCTGGGCCGGATCGGCGATCTTGTAGTCGGCCTGACCGATGTAGAGCTGCACGTCGGTGCCGTCGACGACGTCCGACCACCACGGCACCAGCTTGGCGTAATCGGCGACCGCGAGGCCGATGTTCCAGTAGACCTGCGGCACGATGTAGTCGATCCACTCCTCCTTGACCCACTTGCGGGTGTCGGCGAAGTTGGCGTCGTACGACTGCGAGCCGCTGGTCTCCGAGCCGAGCGGGTCGGCCGCCTTGTTGCGCCAGATGCCGAACGGGCTCACGCCGTACTTCACCCAGGGCTTGGCGGCCTTGATCTTCTCGCCCATCTCCTTGATCAGGAGGTCGATGTTGTTCCGGCGCCAGTCAGCCTTGTTCGCGAACCCGTCGCCGTACTCCTCGAACGTCGCCGCGTCGCCGAAGTCCTGGCCGGCGGCCGGGTAGGGGTAGAAGTAGTCGTCGAAGTGCACGCCGTCGATGTCGTACCGCAGCACGGCGTCCATCATCGCGGTCTGGACGAACGCACGGACCTCGGGAACGCCCGGGTTGTAGTAGAGCCTCGACCCGGCGGCGTTGACCGGGTAGGCAACCGTCCAGTCCGGGTTCTGCCGGGCCGGGTGGCCCGGGGCGAGCTTGTCCAGGTCCGCGCCCGCGCCGTCCGGCATCGAGATCCGGTACGGGTTGAACCAGGCATGGAACTCCAGGTTGCGCTTGTGCGACTCGGCGACCAGGTAGGCCAGCGGGTCCCAGCCCGGGTCCTGGCCACGGGTGCCGGTCAGGAACTCCGACCAGGGCTCGTGCGGTGACGGCCAGAAGGCGTCGGCGGTCGGGCGGACCTGCACGACCACGGCGTTGTGGTTGAGTCGCTCGGCGAGGTCCAGCCAGCCCTGGAACTCCGCCTTCTGCGTGGCGATCCGGTCCGGGGCGGTGTACGAAGCCTTGGTCGGCCAGTCGATATTGACCACGGACGCGATCCACATGGCTCGGAACTGGCGTTTCGGGGTTGCCGGATCGGTCTCGCAGCCGGCGTTCGAGGGGGTGTGGGTCACGACCGGCGCGGCGCTCGCTGGGGTGGCGGCGACCGCGAGCGAGCCGAGCAGCGCCACGGCCAGCCCGGCGGCTCTGAGTCGATGTGCCTTCATGCGGTGCGTCCCTTCGTTGGGGCTCCCGTGTCCTGTGTGGGCGCGGTGACCGCGGACGGGGACGGGCCGGGCGGTTCCGGCAACATCCGTCGCTAGCGATGCATCGCTAGAAGGAAATTTTCACAAGTGCCCGGCGAGCGCAAGACCCGACTCGGCCCGGCCTTCCGCCACCGGGCCACCCGCCCCCCGCTATGTTGTGGACGTGCACGCCGACGAAAGGGCGGGGCGAGACCAGCAGTGATCCACTTTCCCGCCATCAACAAAGGCCCGCTGCGCGCCCTCAGCCTGCGGCTCGCCGCCGCGATCGGCCTCGTCCTGGCCATCGTCGCCGTCGTGTACTTCGACCGCGACGGCTACCGCGACGTCAACGAGGACGAACTCAACCTCATCGACTGCTTCTACTACGCCGTGGTCACCCTCTCCACCACCGGGTACGGCGACATCACCCCGATCACCGACACCGCCCGCCTGGTCAACGTTCTGGTGATCACGCCCGCCCGGGTGCTCTTCCTGATCATCCTGGTCGGCACGACCCTCGAGGTCCTGACCGAGCAGTACCGCACCAACCTGCGCCTCACCCGGTGGAGGAAACGAGTGAAGGACCACGTCATCATCTGCGGCTACGGCACCAAGGGGCGCAGCGCCATCAGTGCCCTGCTCGAGAACGGCGTCGACAAGCAGCGCATCGTGGTCGTCGAGCGCAACGCCACCGGCGTACGGCAGGCCACCGCCGCCGGCCTCGTCGCCATCGAGGGCTCCGCCACCCGCTCGTCCACCCTCAACGAAGCACACGTCAAGAACGCCAAGGCCGTCATCATCGCCACCAACAGCGACGACGCCGCCGTACTCGTCGCCCTGACCGTCCGGCAGCTCACCGCCGGCCAGGTACGGATCATCGCCGCCGTACGGGAAGCCGAGAACGCGCCCCTGCTCAAACAGAGCGGCGCCCACCACGTCATCGTCTCCTCGGCGACCGCCGGTCGCCTGCTCGGCCTGTCGACGTCCGCCCCGCCACTCATCGACGTCGTCGAAGACCTGCTCACCCCGGGCCAGGGCATGGCACTGGCCATGCGCTCGGCCGAACGCGCCGAGGTCGGCTCCTCCCCCCGCGACCTCGACACCCTCGTCATCGCCCTCGTACGGCGTGGCAAGGTCGTGTCGCTGGCCGAACCCGGCGCCACCGCCATCGAAACCGGCGACCTCCTGGTGTACGTCCGCGACGACCGGAGTTGACCGGCCTCGCTGGCTTGTTGGTCCTCGCTTCGCTCGGACGGCTCGCTCCGCTTCGCGCCGCCTGAATGCACCGTCTTCGCCCTGCGGGCCGCGACCGCTTCGCGGCGCGGTCCTCGGGCTCCGGACGGTGCGGCGGCGCTCGGTCGACTCGCGACGTGAGTTGCGGTCACACCTGTCCGCCGATTGCTTCGCCGATCTGTGTCTGGTTGGGACGGGGGCGCGGGTCAAGAGGCTGTCCGAGTTCGGTGGTCGGGCGGTCGCGCCCAAGCCGACCCGACAGTCCGGCCGGCTGGCGAGGTGAGCGCGGGCGGGATTGTTCCGGCCGGATAACCCCGCCCGCGCTCAGTTCGTCCTGCGGGATATTCGTCCAGCGGGGCGATATGCGCGGAAAGTCCGCCTGGGCGGGGAGTGGGTCGTGGAGCCACGTGGTTGATCTGGGCGGGAGGAACCTTATCGAGCGTGGATAAGGTTCCTCCCGCCCAGATCAACGAGGGTGATCACCAACGACGCTCCCGGCCAGGTGGCTCCGGCCACCGTCCGACGGAAGCTGCGAAGCGTCCGGCTGCCCGTCGGCCGTGCCGACCACCAACCGCAACCCGCCGGCGAAGCAATCGGCGGACAGGTGTGACCGCAACTCACGTCGCGAGTCGACCGAGCGCCGCCGCACCGTCCGGAGCCCGAGGACCGCGCCGCGAAGCGGTCGCGGCCCGCAGGGCGAAGACGGTGCACTCAGGCGGCGCGAAGCGGAGCGAGCCAGCCCTCGCGGAGCGAGGGCCGGCCAGCTCAGCCAGCCGAGCCGAAGGCGAGGCCAACCAGCTCAGCGGGTGCGGCGGCGCATCAGGACGGCGGTGACGGTGCCGGCCACGATGAAGGTGAGCAGGACACCCAGGATGATCAGAAATGGGCCGGCGGGTAGGCCGGCGAGGTAGACGGGCTCGGTGCGGTAGACGACGTCGCGGTGGTCGTCGTCCGCCCCGGCGGCCACGAATCGGTAGTCGTCCGTGATCGACTCGGGGGACTCGATGCGCTGGTCGAAGCGGGTCAGGAACCTGCGGCCGTCGACCAGGCCGGCGAGTGTGGTGCCGGCGACGGCTTCGGGGCCGATCCAGCCGGCGAACCGTACGTGCGAGTCGGTGGGCCCGACCGGACCGGCGCTGCGGACCCGGTGGTCGGTCAGCACGTAGAGCCGGACGCTCTGCGCGTCGCGGGCGAGGGCGGTCAGCCGCATCGGGTAGACGATCTCGGCGCTGGCGAAGCTGACCCGTAGCGGGGGCAGCTGCCGGCTGAGCCGCTCCCGGTCGTCGGGGGCGGTCAGCTTCACCGCCACGTAGCGCCAGCCGGCCGCCGCGTACGGGGCGAAGCCGCCGGCGAGCGCCGGATCGAGGCGGTAGCCGTGCCCGTTCAGCCAGTTGGCGAGCGCGTCGCCGTCGGTGGCGGCCAGGGTGGTGACGTCGTACGGGCCGATGGTGATCTGGTCGAGCACGGTCGCGCCGTCGCCGGGCGCGCTGCCGGCGGTGGCGCCGCCCCGGCCCCAGGGCGGGAACCAGTCGCGGACCACGACGGTGCGTGGCCGGGTGAGGACGGCCAGGTCGGCGAAGAGGTCCTCGGGGCCGAGTTCGAAGGACGGGTCGGCCGGTACGGGCAGGATCCAGGCCGCGTCCCGGGGCTCGTCGGTCATGGTGAGCCCCATGACGATCTCTTCGGTCTGGCCGTCGTGCCGGATGAGGGCGGTTTCCTCGTTGACCCGTACGCCCTCCTGGGTGACGACGGCCCCGCAGGCGCACGCGGCGGCTGGCGGGACGACGAGGAGGATGCCGGTCAGCGCGAGGATGGTAAGCAGGGCGAGTCGACGCACGACGCCACGCTGCCACAGCGGGGCAACCGCCGTCGATCGGCGGTCGCCCCCGTCGTTGCGCGGGTTACAGGATGGTCCAGGTGTCGCCGCTGCCCAGCAGGCCGGCGAGCTGCTCCTCCGGGGTGCCGCTGGCGCCCGACACGGCGGTCGCCAGTTGCTCCTGCACGACGCTGTCGTAGGACGGCCGGTCGACGTTGCGGAACACGCCGATCGGGGTGTTCCGCAGGGCGAAGCCGGGCAGCCGGGACAGTGCGAAGGCGTACGCCGGCTCGGCCACCGTCGCGTCGTGCACCACGATGTCCTCGGCCGGGGTGGAGGCGGTGTCGCGGACCTCCAGACCGAACGCGCCGGGCGGGTGTACGACGCAGAACTGGCCCTCGCGACCGAAGGTGATCGGTTGCCCGTGCTCGAGCCGGATCAGGTAGTCGTCGCGGGTCTCCGGCTCCTTGAGCTGGTCGAACGCGCCGTCGTTGAAGATGTTGCAGTTCTGGTAGATCTCGACGAACGCCGAGCCCTGGTGCTCGGCCGCCGCCCGCAGCACCGACTGCAGGTGCTTGCGGTCGGAGTCGATGGTGCGGGCCACGAACGACGCCTCGGCGCCCAGCGCCAGCGAGAGCGGGTTGAACGGGGCGTCGGCCGAACCGACCGGCGTCGACTTGGTGATCTTGCCGACCTCGGAGGTGGGCGAGTACTGCCCCTTGGTCAGCCCGTAGATCCGGTTGTTGAACAGCAGGATCTTCAGGTTGACGTTGCGGCGCAGCGCGTGGATCAGGTGGTTGCCGCCGATCGACAGGGCGTCACCGTCGCCGGTCACCACCCACACCGAAAGGTCCGGCCGCGACACCGACAGGCCGGTGGCGATCGCCGGCGCCCGCCCGTGGATCGAGTGCATGCCGTACGTGTTCATGTAGTACGGGAAACGCGACGAGCAGCCGATGCCGGAGACGAAGACGGTCCGTTCCCGCGGGATGTTCAGCTCCGGCATGAAGGACTGCACCGCCGCGAGGATGGCGTAGTCACCGCAGCCGGGGCACCAGCGCACCTCCTGGTCGGACTTGAAGTCCTTGGCGGTGAGCTTGAGGGCGACCGGCGTTGCCGCGCCGCCACCGGAGGTGTTGGCCTCAGGCATTCTTGACTACCTCTTCCAGCATGATCTCCAGCTCGGCGGCGGTGAACGGCAGGCCGCGGACCTGGTTGTAGCCGATGGCGTCGACCAGGAAGCGGGCCCGGATCACGTGCGCGAGCTGGCCCAGGTTCATCTCCGGGATGACGACGCGGTCGTAGGAGCGCAGCACCTCGCCGACGTTGGCCGGCATCGGCGCCAGGTGCCGCAGGTGCGCCTGGGCGATAGAGAGCCCGTGCTGGCGCAGCCGCCGGCAGGCGGCCCCGATCGGCCCGTACGTCGAGCCCCAGCCGAGCACGAGGACCCGCGCGTCGCCGTCCGGGTCCTCGACCTCCAGGTCCGGCACCGGGATCGACTCGATCCGCGCCGCCCGGGTGCGGACCATGAAGTCGTGGTTGGCGGGGTCGTACGAGATGTCGCCGGTCTTGTCGGCCTTCTCCAGCCCGCCGATGCGGTGCTCGAGTCCGGGCGTACCCGGGATGGCCCACGGCCGGGCGAGCGTCTCCGGGTCGCGCAGGTAGGGCAGGAAGGTCTTGCCGTCCTCGCCGTTGGGCGAGGTGGCGAACTCGACCCGCAGGTCGGGCAGCGAGTCGACCTCCGGCAGCAGCCACGGCTCGGAGCCGTTGGCGACGTAGTTGTCGGAGAGCAGGATGACCGGGGTGCGGTAGGTCAGCGCGATCCGGGCCGCCTCGATCGCCGCGTGGAAGCAGTCGGACGGCGACCGCGGCGCGATCACCGCCACCGGGGCCTCGCCGTGCCGGCCGAACAGCGCCATGTTGAGGTCGGCCTGCTCGGTCTTGGTCGGCATGCCGGTGGACGGGCCGGCCCGCTGCACGTCGACGATGACCAGCGGCAGCTCCAGCGCCACGGCCAGCGAGATCGTCTCGCCCTTGAGGGCCACGCCCGGGCCGGACGTGGTCGTCACCCCGAGCGCACCGCCGTAGGAGGCGCCGAGCGCGGCACCGATGGCGGCGATCTCGTCCTCGGCCTGCATGGTCGTGATGCCGAACCGCTTGTGCTTGCTCAGCTCGTGCAGGATGTCCGACGCCGGGGTGATCGGGTAGGCGCCGAGGAAGACCGGCAGCTTGGCGCGTACGCCGGCGGCGACCAGGCCGAGCGACAGGGCCGCGTTGCCGGTGATGTTGCGGTAGGTGCCGGGCTTCATCTGGGCCGGCTTGACCTCGTAGCGGACGCCGAAGTCCTCGGTCGTCTCGCCGAAGTTCCAGCCGGCCTTGAAGGCGGCGACGTTCGCGGCGACCAGTTCGGGCCGCTTCGCGAACTTGCGCTCGAGGAACCGCAGCGTCGACTCGTACGGGCGCGAGTACATCCACGAGAGCAGGCCGAGGGCGAACATGTTCTTGGCCCGCTCGGCGTCTTTCTTGGAGATCTGGTGCTCGGCGAGCGCGCCGACGGTCATCGAAGTCAGCGCGACCGGGTGCAGGGTGTAGCCGTCGAGGGTCCCGTCGTCGAGCGGGCTCACCTGGTAGCCGACCTTGGCGAGGTTGCGCTTGGTGAACTCGTCGGTGTTGACGATGATGTCGGCACCGCGCGGCAGGTCGACCAGGTTGGCCTTGAGCGCGGCCGGGTTCATCGCGACCAGGACGTTCGGCGCGTCGCCCGGGGTCAGGATGTCGTAGTCGGCGAAGTGCACCTGGAAGCTCGACACGCCGGGCAGGGTGCCGGCGGGGGCCCGGATCTCGGCGGGGAAGTTGGGCAGCGTGGAGATGTCGTTGCCCAGTTGCGCCGTCTCCGAGGTGAACCGGTCACCGGTTAGCTGCATGCCGTCGCCGGAGTCGCCAGCGAAACGGATGACCACCCGATCCAGTTGGCGGACCTGTTTGGTCACGAAGCTGACCTCCTTGCAAGCCGACGGCCGCGGGCCGCCCCCGGAATGGCCGACCCGCAGTCTTGTTCACCGCAAAGCGTACGTCGGATCGCCCGTCCAACCCCGCCCCGGGTCCAACGTGTGACACAGCCCTACTTCGCCGGCGGCGGATACCCACCCAGCGGCCGCCTACACGTCCGGCCCATCGAAACGCCCTGATCGCTCAGTCGGCGGCGGCGACCGGCGTCGATGCGCCCGTGCGGTCCTCGGGCCGCAGCCGGCGGCGCAGCGAGGTGGTCGCCAGGGCCAGGGCCAGCACCACCAGCAGGGAAGACACCGTGATCAGCGCGATCGCCGTCTTCTCCACCCTGGTCAGCGGGCCGGATCTCGGCGGCGCTCCCGGCGGCGGCAGGACGCCCTGCGAACCGGTCGGCCCGGCGCCGTCGAGGACCGGCGGGGTGGCGGTCGCCGCCGCGGCGACGATCCGGAAACTCATCTGCATCCGCCGGCTCGGGCCGTACGCCGCGTCGATGATGCCGATCACGGCCCCGGACAGTGGCGCGGTCCGCTGGGCCTCTGCGGTGGCGGCGACCGGCAGACGTAGCGACCCGACCCCGCCGGCCGAAACGGTCCCGAGCGCGCACCGGGTACGGGCGGCGTCGACCGCGCTGCAGTTGGCCGGTGGTGCCGGTACGGTCACGCCCGCTGGCAGGATCACCTCCACCGTGCCGGCTGAGTCCGTGTCGCCGGTGTTGCCCAGCCGTACGTCGAGCGTGCTGGACTGCCCGCTGATGTCGAAGCTGACCTCGTCGGCGTCGAGGGACAACCCGACGGCCGGCGGGCCGGGCGGGAAGAGGACCGCGAAGCCCTCGTCGTCGGAGACGGCGGGCAGATCCGGGTTTCCGGGGGCGGTCGCGGTCACCCGGACCGATCCGCTGAGCGGCATGTGCCGCCAGGCGTCCGGGGCGATCCGGAGCCGGATGAGCGTCGTCCACTGCGCGCCGGGGTCGGCCGTCCACGCGCCGCAGGCGTGGCCGTCGCCGGCCGGTGCGCACCCGGCGGTGCCGTCGTCGGACACCCCTGCCGGCAGCCGGTAGCCCAGTCGCATCACCTGCCGGGTCCCACCGGTGTTGGCCACCGTCACCCGCAGGTCGGCGACGGCCCCTCCGCCCGTCCAGTAGGTGGCGGTCAGCGGTAGGTCGCCGGTCGAGACGTGGACGCCGAGCCGGGGCCGGCCGGGCAGGTCGGGGCCGGGCGGTGCGGTCTTCGGCGTTCCGGCCGGGGGCATGGTGGCCGGGGGCTCGGTCGGCGGCGCCCCGGTCGGTGACGCCGGGGTTTCGGCCGCCGGCGGGGTGGCCGTCGGCTCCGGTACGGGTGACGCGGACTCGGTGGCGGCCGGTGCCGAAGGGGTGGGCTCCGGCCGCGGTGTCTGGTTTTCGTCCGGCTCGGTCGCGGCGCGGGCGGCAAGCACTCGGGCGGCACCCGCGCGGTCGCCGTCCGTGGGGTCGGCGGCCCCGGCCGGGACCGGACCGGTCACGAGCGCGAGCAGGGCGACGAGCCCCGCGGCGCCGGCCCGGGCGAGTACGGGCCCTGCCGTGACGCGTGACATCGAACCTCCGGGGCGGTGGGCTGCCAGGATCGGCGATGCTTGCACTTGTGCACTAGTCCCCGTGCGAAACAAATCCGTAACAGCGAATCGTGCCGCAGGTGGGCGGCGATCGTTGTCGTTGATCGGTCACCGGCGCCGGTAGGCTGCCGGCCATGAGCGGATACCTGGGGTCGTACGCGACGCTCGGGCTCCTGTTGCTCGCCAGCGTCGTCGTGTTCGTCGGCGCCTTCTCGGCGAACCGGCTGCTGCGTCCGGCGCGGCCCGCGGAGCCGCCCGGCAAGCGGGAGACGTACGAGTGTGGGCTCGACCCGGTCGGCGGCGACTGGGCGCAGGTGCAGATCCGCTACTACGTCTACGCCTACCTCTACGTGCTGTTCGCCGTCGAGGCGGTGTTCCTCTTCCCGTGGGCGGTGGTCTTCGACCGTCCGGGCTTCGGGCTCGTCACCGTCGCCGAGATGGCGATCTTCGTGGCCGTCCTCGCCCTGGGCATTCTCTACGCCTGGCGCAAGAACATCCTCCGCTGGACCTGATTCTCTTATCGGGCAAGGCGGACAGGGGGTGCTCGCTCAGGCGAGCGCCCGCCGCGACATCGCCGGTGGCCGGTCACCACGGATCGACGCGACCATGTCCAGCACCCGCCGGGTCTCGCGTACCTGGTGGGCCCGGAAGACCCGGGCACCCAACCAGGCCGACACCGCCGTTGCCGCCAGCGTCCCCTCCAGCCGCTGGTCCACCGGCAGGTCCAGGGTCTCCCCGACGAAGTCCTTGTTGGAAAGTGCGACGAGCAGCGGCCACCCGGTCGCGGCCAGCTCCGCCAGCCGTCGGGTGATCTCCAGCGAGTGCCGGGTGTTCTTGCCGAAGTCGTGCGCCGGGTCGATGAGGATGCCGTCCCGACGTACCCCGAGGTCGGCGGCCCGGTCGGCGAGCCGGGTGACGGTCGAGACGACGTCGGCCACGACGTCGTCGAAGGCCGCCCGGTGCGGCCGGGTCCTGGGGCGCAGCCCGCCCGCGTGCGAGCAGACCAGCCCGGCACCGGTTCGGGCGGCCACCTCGGCCAGCTCCGGGTCGGCCCCCGACCAGGTGTCGTTGAGCAGGTCGGCGCCGGCCGCGACGGCCTCCACCGCCACCGCCGCCCGCCACGTGTCGATCGAGATCACCACGTCCGGGAAGGCGGCCCGTACGGCGGCGATCGTGGCGACCGTACGGCGGATCTCCTCGGCGACGTCCACCTGCTCGCCGGGGCCGGCCTTCACCCCGCCGATGTCGATGATGTCGGCGCCGTCGGCGACGGCCGTCTCGACGGCCCGCAGCGCCGCGTCCGCCGCGAACGTCGCACCCCGGTCGAAGAACGAGTCCGGCGTACGGTTCACGATCGCCATGACGGCGAGTTGCCCGGGCCCGAACGTGCGTGCGCCGAGCCGTAGCGTTCCCGGCATCCGGACCTCCTTGATCACCGTCGGCTGGCCGTCCCCGACGCTAGACGACGCTGACCGTGCCGGGGCATCCGACCGGTCCCCCGGCGCCTCCTTGATCGACAACTGTGAAGGCCCGGCTGGCCCGCGCCGGCACGCTCGGCTTTCGCCGGTCCGGCACCCGCTCGTGGGGTGGCGGGGTCGCCCCGCACCGGTCGCACGTGCCACGATCCTTGTCATGGGTCAGTTTCTGCTCCTTCTGGTCGTGGCGTTGACGGTCGGTGCGGTCGTCTTCGGCGTGACGGTTCTCGTCTCCGGTGGCGACCAGGGCCTCGCGCCCGCCGAGCCGGACGGTCGCGCCGTCCCGTTACCCGGCACCCGGCCGCTGATCGAGGGCGACGTCGCCGAGGCCCGCTTCGACACCGCCCTGCGCGGTTACCGGATGGAGCAGGTCGACCAGGCGTTGCGTCGGGCCGCCTACGACATCGGCTACAAGGACGAGCTGATCGGTGTGCTGGAGGCCGAGGTCATCGCGTTGCGCGACGGCCGCACGGCTGACGCCGACCTGCTGCGTCAGGCCCGGGAGGCGGCGCTCGGTCCGGCCGCGGCCGGCGGCGCCGGCGCCGGTGCCACCGTGCCCGGCTCCGGTCTCGCGAAGGCCGGCTCCGTCGACGCGGGCCAGTCCGGGGCAGCCGCTCCGAAGGGTGCCGTGGCGCTCCTCGACCCGCCGGCCGACCGGACCTCGACCGGCGACGCCGGCCCGTCCGCGGCCGCCGATGACGTCGCCGCGTCGACCCCGGCCGGGGCCGGCGGCACCGCCGACACCGACGCGATCGCGGCCAACCGCTCCGGCGACACCGACGAGGACGCCGCCGGCAAGGCCGCGGCCAGCGAGGACGCCGGCGGCAGGGCCACGGCCGACAACGGTACGTCCGGCGACGACGCCACGGGTGCCGCCCGTGACGACACCGCCGACGCCCGCGCCGCCGAGGCGACGGAAACCGGTCCTGACCCGGCTGACAGCGGCAGGGCTGCCGTGGACCGCAAGTGAGTGGATCCGGCGACCCACAGGAGGCGGCGCAACCGGGGGCAGGGGAGGTCACGGCGACCGTCATCGTCAACGCCCCCGCCGAACGGGTCTACGCGGCCTTCACCGCCTGGGATCGGCAGTCCGACTGGATCCCGTTCACCACGGTGCGGGTGATCGAGGGCGACGGCGGCGAGGGCAGCCTGATCGAGGCGGTCACCGCGGTCGGCCCGGCGGTGCTCCGCGACCGGATGCGGGTCGCCCGGCTCGATCCGCCTTACGAGGTCCAGGTCGTCCACCTCGGACGGGTGCTGCGCGGGCCGGGAGTGCTGCGCTGCACCCAGATGGAGCACGACCGCACCCAGGTGGTCTGGCACGAGTGGTTCCACCTGCCCGGTGGTGTGGCGGGGCGGGTGGCGTGGCCGGTGATGTGGCCGGGGTCCAAGGTCAGCCTCACCCGGGCCCTGAAGAAGTTCGGCCGGCTCGTGGAGACCGGCGTCCTGCCCTGACCGCAGCCGTCCGACCCGGCGTCGACATTCCCGCCGGCGGCAGCCCCGTGGCACGCAGCACGCACCCGCGGGCCACGCACCCCCGGAGCACCCGCGGCGCACGCGTCTGCCCTGAGCACGGCTTCGGGCCGGTGTCGTGGCGCCGACCTAGAGTGGTCCGGTGACAGACCTGGTGATCGGTGCCGACGGGCTCGCCCGGTGCGGCTGGGGCGGTAGCACCCCTGACTACGCGGCCTACCACGACGACGAGTGGGGGCGGCCGGTCCACGGCGACGACGCCCACTTCGAACGGCTCACCCTGGAAGCCTTCCAGTCCGGGCTGTCCTGGCTGACCATCCTGCGCAAGCGGGCCGCCTTCCGGACCGCCTTCGACGGCTTCCAGATCAAGACGGTCGCCGGCTACGACGACTCCGACGTCGTCCGGCTGCTGGCCGACGCCGGCATCGTGCGTAACCGGGCCAAGATCGAGGCAGCCATCGTCAACGCCCGGGCCGCCGCCGATCTGCCCGACGGCCTTGCCAGCCTGCTGTGGTCGTACGCGCCGCCGCCACGGGCCGGGCGTCCGGCCGGGTTCGCCGACGTACCCGCCGTGACGCCCGAGTCGACGGCGATGGCGAAGGAGCTGAAGAGGCGCGGCTTCCGCTTCGTGGGGCCCACCACGTCGTACGCCCTGATGCAGGCCATCGGGATGGTCGACGATCACCTGCTCGGCTGTCACGTCGGGCCGGCCACACGCGGCGTGATGGGATGAGGGCATGAGCGCCTGGGCGGTGACGATTCCCGAGGGCCGGTTCGCGGCCGAACGCCTTTACCACCACGAAACGCTGGAGTTGACCGGTCTCGACAGCCGGCTGCGCCCCGGCGTCGGTGACCCGGTGCTGGTGGTGAGCGAGGAGAGAAAGCCGCAGGTGGTGGCCCTCGGCCGGGTCACGCAACCGGCCGGTGCCGGGGTGCCGACCGATCCCGACGATCCGGAGTCGGACACGGGCGAGGCCACGCTGGTGGTGACGTACACCCGGCGGGCCTTCGACGAGCCGGTGCCGGCCGATCCGGTCGTCGTGGACGGGCCGGTGGTGGAGATCGACCGGGCGACGTACGACGAGGTCGCCGGGCGGTTCGCTCCACAGCCCGACCGGCGGACCTGGCTGGTGAGCCTGGACCTGCCGATCGAGGCGTCGACGCCGGCCGAGGCCGTCCGGATCTTCTGGTCCTACGTGGCCGAGCTGGGCCCGCGCGAGCTGCCGACGTTCGTCTCCCCGTCCAGCGACGAGTTGGCGATGCAGGCTTTCGTCCTCGGCGAGGAGGCCAACCAGGACCCCGAGGAAGACGACGACTAGCCCGCTCGCGTTCCAAGATTCGCCTGATCAGGGACCTGGCCGGGCGGGCGCGCCGACGACACGCCCGTGCCGGCCCCTGATCACCGCGATCTTGTGAGAAGTGCGGTCAGCGGCCTTCGAAGACGGGCTTGTCCTTGTTGACGAAGGCGAGGGTGGCGTTGCGGTGGTCGGCCGTACGGCCACAGATCGTCTGCGCCTCCGCCTCGGCGGCCAGCGCGTCGGACAGCGTTCCCGCGTCGCCGATGGACAGCTCACGCTTGATCGCCCCGTACGCCACGGTCGGCCCGGCCGCGAGCCGCGCCGCGAACTCCTGGGCGACCGGCAGCACCTGCTCGTCGTCGTCGACCAGCCGGGTGAGCAGCCCGAGCCGCTCGGCCTGTGCCGCGTCGACCGGCTCGGCCAGCATCAGCAGCTCGACCGCCTTGGCGTGACCCACCAGCCGCGGCAGCGACCACGAGGCACCGGTGTCGGCGGCGAGGCCGACGTTGGCGAAGGCCATCACGAACTTCGTACGCGGTCCACCGATGCGGAAATCGGACAGGAAGGCCAGGCCGGCGCCGGCACCGGCGGCCGTGCCCCGTACCGCCGCGACCACCGGCTTGGGCAGATGCGCCAGCCGGGCCGCGATCGGGTTGTAGTGCGTGCGGACGGTGTCCAGCGGGTCGGATCCGCCGGCCGTGAGGGTGTCGACGTGTTCGCGCAGGTCCTGCCCGGCGCAGAAGGCGCGGCCCGAACCGGCCAGCACCACCGCGCGGCAGCTCCGGTCGCCCTCCAGGCTGGCCAGCGCGTCCCGCAGCGCCTCCTTCAGCGCGGTGTCGAGCGCGTTGAGCGCGTCGGGCCGGTTGAGGGTCAGGGTGACCACTCCGTCGGCGCGGTCGACGAGCAGCGGCTCAGTCATGGTTCAGGTGCCCTTCTGTCGGGTCGGCCGGGTGCAGGCGTCGAGGCACTGGTCGACGTAGCGGTCCGCGGCCGGCCGCAGCCGGGCGGCGTGCCGGTCGAAGAACGCCGCGGCGCTGGTGCCGGGCCACCGTTCGGGCAGCAGCGCCGGAGGGAGCTGCGGGTCCCGGAACAGGAAGGTACGCCAGGCGTGCACGAGCCGGAACCGGGCGGCGTACGCCTCCTCGTCGTCGCTGCGTACGGTGATCGCGGCGACGAGGGGCCGCTGCTCGGCGATGAATCCCTCGTACGCCTCACCGATCTCGCCGAGGTCCCAGGCCTGGCGGACGACGGCCATCGCGCCCGTGGTGCCGGCGGCGTGGGTGGCGGTGAAGCGCTCGAACCGGACGCCGGACTCGGTCAGCACCACGTCGATGTCCTCGCCGGGCCGGGTGGCCACCCAGGTGCCCTCGGTGAGCATGCCGTAGCCGAGGAAGGTGAGGTTGGAGTTCAGCCGGAGCCGGTCGCGGCGGTTGGCGGGTACCTCTAGGGTGATCAGATCGAACCGGCCGTCCCAACCGATCTTGGTGGTCCGGTAGATCCGGGCGGCGGCCTCGTCCAAACGGCGGGCGGCCTTCGGGGTGAGTAGGTAGCCGGGTCCGGCGGAAAGTCTGAGCGGATGGAGCCAGCCCTGGCGGACCATACGGGAGACTGCGGTGCGTACGGCCGGGGGTGCGATCCCGAGCGGTGCGAGCAGCTTGACCAGCGCGGCGACCGGTGCGCGGCCACCTCTCGGGCGGAGGTGGTCGCCGTAGAGGTCGAAGAGCGCCGACCGTGCCTGCATGACCGCACATTGTGACAGCGAACGGCAGGTTATGCTAGATGTTGTCACATCAATGCTGGTTCGGTTTGGGTCCGGCGGGTTTCATCAGGGAAAATCGTTGGTCGGCACCGCGGGCCGTGTAGTGCGGTGCCTGCGAAACGAAGTGGCTGTGGGGCAACCCACCGACCCTGGTGTAGGTCTGAGGGGAGACAACATGGCGGCGATGAAGCCGCGGACCGGAGACGGTCCGCTGGAGGTCACCAAGGAGGGCCGGGGCATCGTCATGCGTGTTCCGCTCGAGGGTGGTGGCCGGCTCGTCGTTGAGATGACGCCCGACGAGGCCAATGCGCTCGGTGATGCGCTGAAGGCTGCCGCCGGCTGATAACCACGAGGCCCGCCGGCACGGCACTGCCGTACCGGCGGGCCTTCTATGCACAAAGACCTGGAGGTCATCGCACCGTGCTCGCCATCCGACTCGCGGTGGATCCGGACCTGTCCGGTGTGGTCGCGCTGCCCGTGGGTGCCGCGGACGACGACGGCCGGGCGGCGCTCCTCGCGCCGTTGCCGGGCGTGCCCGACGACCTGGTGGCGGAGGCCGCCGCGCTGATCGAGCAGGTCGAGCACGACGGGGCGCCGGGGGTGGTGCACCAGTTGCCCCGGCCGCTGCGCACGCCGTACCGGTTGCTGTTGGTCGGCGTCGGGGACGGTGGAGAGGGCGGATGGCGGGCCGCCGGTGCGGCGATCGCTCGATCCGCGGCAAGTGAGACATACGTCACGACTGTCACGCCTGTCGATGTGTCCGTGGGTGTGCTCCGCGGGCTCGCCGAAGGGCTCTGGCTCGGGTCCTACCGGTACCGGCTGACCGACGAGTCGGCGGGCGACGGAAAGACCCTGACCGAGGTGGTCGTGGCGGTGAACGACGCCGACCGTTTCCGGCCGACGCTCGCCGCCGCGCGGATCACCGCCGAGGCCACCCGGCTCGCCCGGGACCTCACCAACACGCCGTCGTCGGTGAAGAACCCGGCCTGGTTCGCCGACCGGGTGACCGAAGCCGCCGCCGGCACCGGGCTCGGCATCACCGTCCGCGAACCGGACCAACTCGCGGCCGAGGGCTTCGGCGGCATCCTCGCCGTCGGCAAGGGCTCCGCGCAGGGGCCCCGGTTGGTCGAAGTCGAGTGGCGGCCGCCCGCGGCGACCCGGCACGTCGTACTCGTCGGCAAGGGCATCACCTTCGACACCGGCGGCGTCTCGATCAAGCCCCGCGAGGGCATGAAACTGATGCGCAAGGACATGGGCGGAGCGGCCGCCGTCGTCGCCGCGGCCATCGGCGCCGCCCGGCTCGAACTGCCCGTACGCGTCACCGCGCTCGCCCCGCTCGCCGAGAACATGGTCAGCGGCTCGGCGTTCCGCCCCGGCGACGTCATCGCGCACTACGGCGGCACGACCAGCGAGACGACGAACTCCGATGCCGAAGGCCGGCTGGTCCTCGCCGACGCCATCGCGTACGCCGTCGACCGGCTCGCCCCCGACCTGATCATCGACCTCGCCACCCTGACCGGCGCCAACGCCGTCGCGCTCGGCAAGCGCACCGCCGCGCTCTACAGCGACAGCGACGAACTGGCCGAGTCGATGGTCGACGCCGCCGCCGAAGCCGGCGAGTTCGCCTGGCGGATGCCACTGGTCGGCGACTACGTCGAATACCTCGGCAGCGAGATCGCCGACTACTACAGCGCGCCCGAACGCGGCGCCGGATCGGTCACCGCCGCGCTCTACCTGCGCGAGTTCACCGGTGACCTGCACGACCGCTGGGTGCACATCGACATGTCCGCCCCGTCGTGGGCGGACAGCGACGACCGCGAGCTGAGCAAGGGAGCCACCGGGTGGGGCGTGCGGACCCTGCTCCGCTGGCTCTCCCGGCCGTAGCTTTCCCGGCCCTAGCGCCGTTCCGGCGCGTCGCACAGCGCGGAGGCGCTGTGCGACGCCCCTAGCGCTTCACCGCGGTCAGCAGGCCGGCGCCCGCCGGGAGCAGCGCGGGAATCCACTCCTCCGACTCCCGTACGGCCTTGACCACCTCGCGCACCGCGACCGTCTCCAGGTCGCGGGCCGCCGGGTCGGCGATCCGCCCGCCGGCCAGCGCACCGTGCACCGCCAACACCCCGCCCGGGCGCAGCAACCGCAACGCCGCGTCCACGCACGGGGCGTACTCGGCGGTGTCGGCGTCGACGAAGACCATGTCGTAGACCCCGTCGGCCAGCCGCGGCAGCACGTCCAACGCCCGACCGGTGATGATCCGGGTACGGCCGGCCACGAAGCCGGCCTCCACGAAGATCCGGCGGGCGATCCGCTGGTGCTCGTGCTCCAGGTCGATGGTGGTGAGCACCCCGTCGGGGCGCATGCCGCGCATCAGCCACACCCCGCTGACACCCGTACCGGTGCCGATCTCGACGACCGCCCGGGCGTTCCCGGCCGCCGCCAACAGGCGCAGCAGGGCGCCGGTGCCGGGCGTCACGGCGTCGAGGCCGACCTCCTGGGCCAGGCTTCGGGCCGTACGCAGGACGACGTCCTCCGCGACGTATGTCTCGGTGAACTGGACGGCCTGGGCAGTCGTCGCGGCGGCTGAGCCGGCAACCGTGGCGATGGGACACCTCCAGCGGCGGGGGTGGGCGGACGAGGCTGGGTAGAGCCTAGATCCGGTGGTACAGGATTGGCAGTCAGGACATGGGTGGCCGACGAAGCCGTGCGGGATCCGCCGACCGGCTATCGAGCATCCGTGCAATCCTGGAGGCGGGCCGGGGCCCTCCGGGGCGGTTCGCCGCCGGCGTGGCGCACCCGGGCTCCGGGGATGGGACTGGGAGGCACCAACGTGACCGACGGCTGGAACTGGCGCCAGCCTGACGGGAACGCGACTTCGGCATACCCGCCGGCGCCGCCGCCGTCAGCAAACCCGACCAGCGCCGCGGGCGCGAACTCCTCGCCCTGGTGGTCCGACGCCCTGCACGACCCGTGGCGCGACCCGCAGGCGCCGACGGCGATCGTCGTGAACCCCGTACCCGCCCCCGGCACCCCCGGCCCCGAACCGGTCGTCGACCCGGACGCGCCGCGTCCCCGTGGCCTCGGCCGGGTCATGCTGGTCTCGCTCGTCACCGCCCTGCTCGCCGGCATGCTCGGCGGCGCGATCGGCTACGTCGCCGCCGTCCGCGGCGGCCTCGGCGGCGGTACGGTGCTCGGCGCCCCGACCGGCGGAGAGGCGCCGGCCGCCGCCCAGCGTCCGCCCGAATCACTGGCCGGCGTCGCCGAACGGCTGCTGCCGAGCGTGGTGACCGTACAGGCCAGGACCGGGCGGGGAGTCAGCGTCGGGTCCGGGTTCGTCGCCACCGCCGACGGCTACGTCATCACCAACGACCACGTGGTCGAGGGCAGCACCGGCCCGGCCACCGTGGTCTTCGACGACGGCAGCACGGCCAGCGGCCCGGTCGTCGGGCAGGACCCGGAATCCGACATCGCCGTAATCAAGATCGACCGGAGCGGACTGGTGCCGGTCGAGTTCGGCGACTCGGACGCCCTCGCCGTCGGCGACCCGGTGCTGGCCATCGGCTCGCCGCTGTCGCTGGCCAACACGGTCACCGCCGGCATCGTCAGCGCCCTCGACCGGACCATCCAGGCCGGCGAACCCGGCGGCCAGGTGCGCTACTACGCGGCGATCCAGACCGACGCCGCCGTCAACCAGGGCAACTCCGGCGGTCCGCTGGTCGACTCCGCCGGCCGGGTCGTCGGCGTCAACTCGGTGATCAAGTCCCTGGCCGCCGACGAGGAGACGGCCGGCAACATCGGCCTCGCCTTCGCCATCCCGATCAACCAGGCCAAGCGCGTCGCGCAGGACATCATCGACACCGGCAAGCCACGCCGTACCGTGATCGGCGCCCAGGTCGGCGGCGGCCGGGCCCCGGGCGGGGCCGGCGGCGTACGACTCTCGTCCGTCGAACCCGGCGGACCGGCCGAAAGCGCCGGGCTGCGCGGCGGCGACGTCGTGCTCAAACTCGACGGGCGCCCGCTGGCCGAGGCGACCGACCTGATCGCCCTGGTACGCAAGTACGCGCCCGGCTCGGTCGTCACCGTCGAATACCGGCGCGGCACCGCCCAGCAGACGGCATCCGTCACCCTGGCCGCCGACGTCAAGTAACGACCGTTCACCCCCTGCCGGACCGGGGATGACGTGCGTACTCTGGCCGGGAGCGACGAGGAGGGCGGGACCGTGTTCGAGAACCTGAACTGGTGGGAGATCGGAGCCCTGCTGCTCCTGGCCCTGTTGATCTTCGGTGACCGGCTGCCCAACGTGATCAACGACGGCCTGCGCATGCTGCGCAACCTCCGCCAGATGGCCACCAACGCCACCGGCGACCTCAGCCGCGAACTCGGCACCGACATCCAGCTCGAAGACCTCCACCCGAAGGCGTTCATCCGCAAGCACGTCCTCAGCGAGGAAGACGAGGCCCTGCTGCGCAAGCCGCTCCAGTCGGCGTACGAAAACGTCCGCTCCGACCTGACCGGTGTGCACGACGAACTGAAGGATGTCGCCAGCGCGGCCGACCTGAGAAAGTCGGCCACCAGCCTGCAGAAGCCGAGGCTCACCAAGTCGGCCACCCGCACCGCCGAAGCCAACGGCACCGCGACCGCCCCGGCACCGGCCACCCGGTCGTTCGACGTCGACGCGACTTAAATCATTGGTCCTCGCTGAGCTGATTCGTCCTCGCTCCGCTCGGACGGCTCGCTCCGCTTCGCGCCGCCTGAATGCACCGTCTTCAGGCTGCGGGCATGACGGCTCCGCCGCATGTCCTCGGGCTCCAGACGGTGCGGCGGCGCTCGGTCGACTCGCGACCTGGGTTGCGGTTCAGGGCTGTCCGTCGATTGCTTCGCCGAACCTTGCGGTTACAGGTCCACAACTGCACCCGGCAACCGTTGGCGGTGAAGCCGCCGCTGACGTCCGCGGTGGGTTCGGGACCCCCGCCGGCGCACCATCTAACGGTCGGAATCCTCGCGGCCGTGTCCGGGCGAGGGGCAAGCAGACCCGGGGGCATCTTGCCTGGCCGACGTGGGCGGTGATGTTGATCTGGGCGGGAGGGACCTTACCCGGGCTGGATAAGGTCCCTCCCGCCCAGATCAACAACGATTGCTGGCCGTAGTTCCGGCAAATCCGGCAGGGGCTGGTTGGGCGCCCCCGTGCCTCGGGCCTCGGGCCGGGCGGTCGTGCCTGCGGCCACCCCGAGCCGGGCGGCCATGTCTACGGCCACCCCGTGTCGGTGGTGCACCTGGGCGGGGCGGCCGGCGATAAGCGGTAAGGCCCCGGCGAAGCAATCGGCGGACAGGTCTGACCGCAACTCACGTCGCGAGTCGACCGAGCGCCGCCGCACCGTCTGGAGCCCGAGGACCGCGCCGCGAAGCGGTCGCGGCCCGCAGGGCGAAGACGGTGCATTCAGGCGGCGCGAAGCGGAGCGAGCCAGCCCTCGCGGAGCGAGGGCCAGCCAGCTCAGCGAGGGCCAATCAGCTCAGCTGGGGCGGAGGCCCAGGGGCTTGCCGATCAGGGATTCGCGCCGTACGGCGAGCCGGTCGGCGACCCCCTGCAGGGCCAGTGCGGCGGGTGCGGTCGGCTCGGCGAGCACGATCGGCGTGCCGGCGTCGCCGGCTTCGCGTACGCGGGTGTCGAGCGGGATCTGGCCGAGCAGCGGGACCTGGGCGCCCACGACGCGGGTCAGCGAGTCGGCGACGGTGGCTCCGCCGCCGGCGCCGAAGACCTCCATGCGGCTGCCGTCGGGCAGTTCGAGCCAGGACATGTTCTCGACCACGCCGACGAGACGCTGGTGGGTCTGCAGCGCGATCGCGCCGGCGCGTTCGGCGACTTCGGCGGCGGCGGTCTGCGGGGTGGTGACGACGAGGATCTCGGCGTTGGGCAGGAGTTGGGCGAGTGAGATGGCGACGTCGCCGGTGCCGGGCGGCAGGTCGAGCAGGAGTACGTCGAGGTCGCCCCAGTAGACGTCGGCGAGGAACTGCTGGAGGGCGCGGTGCAGCATGGGGCCGCGCCAGACGACGGCCGCGTTGCCGGCGGTGAACATGCCGATGGAGATGACCTTCACGCCGTGCGCCTGCGGCGGCATGATCATGTCTTCGACCCGGGTGGGGCGCCCGTCCGCGCCGAGCATGCGGGGGACGGAGTGGCCGTAGATGTCGGCGTCGACGACCCCGACGGAGAGGCCGCGGGCGGCGAGTGCGGCGGCCAGGTTGACGGTGACGCTGGACTTGCCGACGCCGCCCTTGCCGCTGGCGACCGCGTAGACGCGGGTGCGGGAGCCGGGCTGGGCGAAGGGGATGACGGGCTCTTCGGTGGCGCCGCCGCCACGGAGCCTGGCCTGGAGCGACTGCCGCTGTTCGGCGCTCATCACACCGAATTCGATCTCGACCCGTTCGACGCCGGGGACCGCGCCGACGGCGGCGGTGATGTCGGTGCGCAGCTTGTCCTTGAGCGGGCAGCCGGCGACGGTGAGCAGCAGTTCGACCCGTACGACGCCCTCGTCGTCGATCACCGCTGATCGGACCATGCCGAGTTCGGTGATCGGGCGGCGGATCTCCGGGTCGTCGACTGTGGCGAGGGCGGCCTGGATGGCTTCCTCGACGGTGCTCACGGGTGCAGACATGCGGCCATGTTACGTCGGGTGACGAGGGCGATCGGCGGCTGCGGTGGCCGGGTGTGACGAAGGTCGATAGGAGGCCCGGAGCGGCATTATAGGCATCTCGTCCGTCCTGGGCGGCTCTTTGCAAAATGTGGTTTTCAGGCTGGACGCCGTACCCGACCTGGTGCAACGATCGTTGAAGACCGCCGCGCGCCCCGCCCCTTGGGGCGCGCGGCGCCGGTCTTTCCGCCGCCGGCCAGCTGGCCGACCAGGCTCGACCGGGCGGCGACGCTCAGGGACTGCCGAGTTCGTCGTACGGTTCGTCGAAGCCGTTGCGCGCCGCCCGTGGCGCCGCCCCGCGCATTTCCCGCTGCTGCTGGATGCGTTCCAGCCGCTGGCGGCGCTGCGCCTGCTCGTCGAGTTCCTCGGCGAGCCGGCCGAGTTCGGAGCGCAGGAAGTCGCGGGTGGCGACCTCGCCCATGGCGATGCGCAGCGACGCGATCTCCCGGGACAGGTATTCGGTGTCCGCCTTCTGCATCTCGGCGCGCCGCCGGTCCTCTTCCAGCGCCACCCGGTCCCGGTCCGCCTGGCGGTTCTGCGCGAGCAGGATCAACGGTGCCGCGTACGACGCCTGCAGCGACAGGACCAGGGTCAGGAACGTGAACGTGTACGGGTCGAAGCGCAGCGCGGGCGGGGCGAGCACGTTCCAGCCGATCCACAGCAGGATCACCACGGTCATGTAGACGAGGAACTTCGCCGTGCCCATGAACCGGGCGATCCCCTCCGACCAGGCGCCGAACGCCTCGGGGTCGAACCGGGGCATGCTGATGCGGTGGCGTTCGCGCGGCTGGTCGAGCCGTTGCGCGCGGCGCGGCTCAGCCATCGATCCGGCCCTCGGTGCTCGTGGCGGCGGGCCGCGCGGGGGTGGGCGCGTCCCGGTCGCGCCAGTCGGTCGGCAGCGAGTGGTCGAGTACGTCGTCGACGGTGACCGCCCCGACCAGCCGGTTGGCGGCGTCGACGACCGGCATGGCGACCAGGTCGTAGGTGGCCATCCGGCGGGTGATCTCGGGAAGCGGTGTGGCCGGCTGCAACGGGTCGATGCCGTTGTCGACCACCCCGCCGAGCATCTCGGCCGGTGGTTCGCGCAGCAGGCGCTGGAAGTGCACGACGCCGAGGTATTTGCCGGTCGGGGTCGCCATCGGGGCGCGGGCGACGAAGACCTGCGCGGCGACCGCCGGCGGGAGTTGGGGTTCGCGGATGCGGGCCAGGGCCTCGGCGACCGTGGCGTCCGGGGTGAGGATGACGGGCTCGGAGGTCATCACGCTGCCGGCCGTACCCGGTTTGTATTTGAGCAGTTGCCGGACGGGATCGGCCTCGTCGGGCTCCATCAGGTCGAGCAGCACCTCCTGCTCCGGCGGTGGAAGCTCGCCCAGCAGGTCGGCGGCGTCGTCGGGGTCCATCTCCTCCAGCACGTCGGCGGCGCGTTCCCGGCCGAGCGCGGCGAGGATCTCCACCTGGTCGTGTTCGGGCAGTTCGCCGAGTACGTCGGCCAGCCGCTCGTCGTCGAGGGCCGCCGCGACCTCGTTGCGCCGGCCGTCCGGCAGGTCCTGGAGCGCGTTGGCGAGGTCGGCGGGGCGCATCTGGTCGAGCACCGCCAGCAGGTTGGCGGTGCCCCGGGTGTCGGGTACGCCGATCAGCCCGCGGACCCGGTCCCAGTCGAGCTGTTGGAGGTGCCCGCGGCGGGCGAGCCGCCCGGTCTGCTCACGTACGGCGACCCGGCTCAGGGACCATTCGCCGATCCGGTTCGCCTCCATGGCGACGTCGACGACGACGCCGGGCCGCTCGGCCGGTTCCATGGTCACCCGCCGGTCGAGGAGGTCTTCGAGCACCAGCAGTTCGTTGGGTCGCTTCTCGAACCGGCGCAGGTTGAGGGTGCCGGTGTTGAGCACGACGGCGTCGCTGTCGATCGAGGTGATCCGGTTGATCGGCAGGAAGATCCGGCGACGCATCGGCATCTCCGCCACCAGGCCGACGACCTGTGGCGGACGGTTGGTGGTGCGCAGCCGTGCCACCGCGTCGCGGACCCGGCCGACCTGGTCGCCGTTGGGGTCGAAGACGGCGAGGCCGGCGAGTCGGGCGATGTACACCCGGTTCCCGATCGTCACGGGTCAAGCCTAGGGGCACCACCACGGATCTTGCTCGGAAGCGGAGCCCGAGGGCGACCCCGCGGGCGACCCCTCGGGTCACCGGTGACCTGCGTGGACACGCTGCGGTCCCGTGGGTCGGACCGCATATCGTTACCGACCATGTCGACCTTGGCGTACGAGATCGTGGACGTCTTCACCGACCGGCCGTTCGCCGGGAATCCGCTTGCCGTCGTCTTCGGCGCCGAGGGCCTGGCGGGCGAGCAGATGCAGGCGATAGCCCAGGAGTTCAACCTGTCCGAGACGGTGTTCGTACTGCCGACGACGCAGGCCGGCGCCACGTACCGGGCCCGGATCTTCACCCCGGAGAAGGAGTTGCCGTTCGCCGGTCATCCGAGTGTCGGCGCCGCCGTCACCTCGGCCCGGCGTGGCCTCTTCGGCAAGGGCCGGGTCACCCAGGAGTGCGAGGCGGGTCTGCTGCCGATCGACGTGTCCGACAACCGGGCCACCCTCACCGGTGCCGCCCCGACGCTCGGGCCGGAACTCGACCCCGAGCCGCTGCTGTCGATCGTGGGGCTGACCCTCGACGACTACGCCGGCCCGGTGCCGCGGGTCGCCGGCTGCGGCCTGGAGTTCCCCTATCTGGCGGTCCGTGCCGACGCGGTCGGCCGGGCCCAGATCGACGTGCCCGGGGCCGAGCGGCTGGGGGTGGAACACGTCAGCGTGCTGGCCTGGTCGGCCGAGGAACGCAGCGCGCACACCCGCGTCTTCGCCCCCGGTACGGGGGTCGTGGAGGATCCGGCCACCGGGTCGGCCGCCCTCGGCATGGGGGTGTGGCTGGTGGCCAGCGGCCTGCTGCCGCCGGACGGCGAGTCGGCGTACGCCGTCCGGCAGGGCGCGGAACTCCGCCGCCCGTCCAGCCTCGACTGCACGGTGGTGGCGGTCGGCGGGGCGGCCGTCTCGGCGACGGTCACCGGGAGTGTGGTCCCGATCGCCCGCGGCGAGATCGCCGTCCCGCCGTTCGTCGGCTGATCCGACCGCCCGCCGGCGGATCAGCGGCGCCGTACCCGGTGCAGCCGGAACGGTTTCCTGACCTGCCGTGCGGCCGGGGTCGGCCGGGGCGGGGCGGCGAGCGAGTCGTCGGGCAGCGTCGGCCCGGCGGCCAGCGGCTCGCCGGCCGGCGTCAGCCGGTTCAGCGCGCATTCGTCCGCCCAGCGGGCGACCAGGTCGGCGGCGCCGCCGGGGGCGTTGAGCCGTTTCGTCGCGACCTGCGGCGCCACCGTGGCCCACTCGTCGGAGCCGGGCGCGATCCGGGTGACCGCCGCCGGCCAGGTGACGATCTGTCCACCGTGGTCGCCGCGCAGGGTGACCGCCGCGGTGGTGGCTTCGGCGAGTCCGGGTGCGGACTGCTCGCCCGGCCCGCTGACCACGTAGAGGGTGCCGTCGACCGGCAGGCACCACAGGGCCCGGGCGGGGCCGTCGCCGACCGCCACCCACGCCACCGCCGCCTTCTTGACGGCCTCCTCGACCAGCGGTGTCGTCGCGGGGCCGCCTGCCTCGTCAGTCACGCCCTGCATCCTGCCGTACCGGGGTGCGTTCCCGCACGGTCACCGTGACCGGCGACCGGTCGCATCCGCGTGCCGGCAGGGTCGGACCGACGCGGGGCGGGTGCCGCCGGAGCCCCGGATCCACCATGGTGACGGCGTCGGTGAGGCTGGCCACGATCGGGCCGGTCCAGCCGGCGTCGGCGTCGAACGTCAGGTGCTGGTGCAGGTCGGGGGCGGCCAGCCGGACGGCGGTCATGCCGACCTCGGTCGCCCCGGTCAGTTCGCGGCTGCCGCCGTCGCCGACGTACAGGCACTCTTCGGGCGCGACGTCGAGCCGCTCGCAGGCGGTGAGATACATCCGGGCGGCCGGCTTGCACTCGCCGACCTCGGTCGAGAACACCAGCGTGTCGAGCAGCGTGGCGACCGGCAGGTGCGGCACGTACGCCGCCAGTTCGTACGTGCAGTCGCTGACCAGCGCGGTGCGCAGCCCCCGGTCGCGTACGGCCCGCAGGGCGGCCGCCGCGTCGGCCCGTAACCGGGTCTCGGCCCGCAGGGCGTCGGTGCGGGCGGCGAGTGCGTCGCGCAGGGTGTCGTCGGACGGCCGGGTGCCCATCCGGTCGCAGACGAAGCGCAGGTCGGCCTCTGCCGAGCCGAACATGCCGCTGGCCCTGGTGTAGTAGGTGCGGTCCAGGACGGTGGTGAGCGTCTCCAGGTCGGATCCGAGCATCTGCGCGATCACGGCGTGGCGCGGTCCGCGCCGGACGGCCGTGGTCAGCGTGCCGAAGAAATCGAACAGCACCGCACGGAACGGGGTCATCGGTGAATCAGCCTCCAAGGGGGAGAGGATGGTGCAAACACCGTAGTTGGCTGCTCACGGACAGTGCATCAGGTTGGAGGTGATCATCACTGTCGGCCGATCGGGGCGAATTGGCATGTCAGGATGGGCGATCGTGCACCGGCCGACTGTCGACCCGCTGACCACGGCGTCCATCTCGATCGCCATCATCGCGGTGTCGTCGTCCGCTCCGTTGATCGCGTTCGCCGCCGCGCCCGCGCTCGCGATCGCCTTCTGGCGCAACGGGCTGGCGGTGGCCCTGCTCGGGCCGTTCGCACTGCTGCGGCGGCGGTCCGAACTGCGGGCGCTGGTCCGCGGCGACGGACGCCGGGCCGGAATCTTCTGCGTGCTCGCCGGGCTCGCGCTGGCGGTGCACTTCGCCACCTGGATACCGAGTGCCAAGCTCACCTCGGTGGCGACCGCGACGGCCCTGGTGGCGACCCAGCCGGTATGGCAGGGGCTGATCGCGCTCGGCCAGGGCCGGCGACTGCCCGCCGTCGCGTGGATCGGCATATCGGTGGCGGTGGTGGGGGCGGCGCTGGCCACCGGAGCCGACCTCGGGCTCTCCCCCCAGGCGGTCCTGGGCGACCTGCTCGCGCTCGCCGGGGCCGTCTTCGCCGCGGTCTACACGGCCTTCGGCGAGCAGGCCCGCCGGGCGACCAGCACGGTCACCTACACCACGATCTGCTACGCCACCTGCGGACTGGCCCTGCTGGTGGCCTGCCTGCTGGCCGGAGTGCCGCTGACCGGTTTCTCGAACTCGGCCTGGCTGGCCATTCTCGGCCTGGTCGTGGGTGCCCAACTGCTCGGGCACTCGATGTTCAGCTACGCCCTGCGGAAGGTGTCCGCGACCACGGTGAGCATCCTGATCCTGCTGGAGGTTCCGGCGGCCGCTCTGATCGCGTGGGCCTGGCTGGGGCAGGCGCCCCGGCCGGCGGCGCTGCCCGGCCTGGCCCTGCTGCTGGTCGGCGTCGCGGTCGTCGTACTCGGCGGGAGCCGTGCCGCCCGCCGCCCGGAACCGCCGGTCGCCGACCCGCTGCCCTGAACGACGCCCGGTGCGGTGAGATCCTGCACACTGCGGACCCGGCGTCCGGTCGCCCGGTTACGGTGCCTCTGTCGATCGCCGAGGTGGCGACCGCCCGTGGGAGAAGGAGCCGCTGATGGCCGTAGTCGGACGCCCCCGCCGGTCCTGCCTGGCGGTCCCCGGATCGAGCCGGAAGATGCTCGACAAGGCCCGAGGGCTCCCCGCCGACCAGGTCTTCCTCGACCTGGAGGACGCGGTCGCCCCGCTCGCCAAGCCCGATGCCCGGCGCAACGTCGTCGCGGCCCTCAACGAGGGCGGCTGGGACGGCAAGACCCGGGTCGTACGCGTCAACGACCTCACCACGCCGTGGACGTACCGGGACGTGGTCGAGGTGGTCGAGGGGGCGGGCGCCAACCTCGACTGCGTGATGCTGCCGAAGGTGCAGGCCGCCGGTCACGTCGAGTGGCTCGACCTGACCCTCACCCAGATCGAGAAGGCGCTCGGCCTGCCGGTCGGCGGGATCGGCATCGAGGTGCAGATCGAGAACGCCGCCGGCCTGGTCAACGTCGACGCGATCGCGGCGGCCTCGCCCCGGGTCGAGACGATCATCTTCGGCCCGGCCGACTTCATGGCCTCGATCAACATGAGGTCGCTGGTGGTCGGCGCGTTGCTTCCCGACTATCCGGGCGACCCCTACCACTACATCCTGATGCGCATCCTGATGGCCGCCCGGACGTACGACAAGCAGGCGATCGACGGCCCGTTCCTGCAGATCCGCGACGTCGACGCCTTCCGCGAGGTGGCCCGGCGTTCCGCGGCGCTCGGCTTCGACGGCAAGTGGGTGCTGCACCCCGGCCAGATCGAGGCGGCCAACGAGGTGTACTCGCCCGCGCAGGCCGACTACGACCGTGCCGAACTGATCCTGGACGCCTACGACCACTACACCTCGGAGGCCGGCGGGCGGCTCGGCGCGGTCATGCTCGGTGACGAGATGATCGACGAGGCGTCCCGCAAGATGGCGCTCGTGATCGCGGCGAAGGGCCGGGCGGCCGGCCTGGTGCGTACGTCGGGGTTCACCCCGCCGCAGGACTAGACGCCGGTGGCGAACATCGCGCCGAACATGATCGCGAGGAAGCCGAAGTACGCCACCATGAACAGCAGCAGCACGGCGCTCAGCGCGATCGCGCACCAGCCGACGATCACCCCGGCCAGGGCCAGGCCGTCGCCCTGCTCACCACTGGACCGGATCTCGGCACGGGCCCGATTGCCCAGGTAGACGGCCACACCGCCGATCAGCGGACAGGTGGCCAGGCTGACCAGGGCGATCACCAGTGCGGTGACGGCCAGGGTGTTGGTCGGCCGGAGCGGTGCGAACGGACGGCTCACCGGCCCGGGCCACACCGGCCGGGCCGGCCCCGGCACCGTGCGACCGGCGTCGGCCGGTCCCGGCGGGACCCCCGGTTTGTCGAGGCTGGCCGGTCCCGGCGTCGGGGTGCCGGTCGCACCCGGCGTGCCGGTCGCCTGCGGTTCGCCGTCGGGCTTGTCCACGGTGCGCTCCCGATCGTCAGTAGGTGCTGGTCGTGTCGGCGCTGATGACGAAGGCGATGAGGGCGATGTAGCCGATGGCACCCAGGAGGTACAGCCCGGTGATGACCCAGCCGATGATGATGCCGGCCAGGGCCATGCCGTCACCGGCCTCGCCCCGCTCCCGGATCTGTCGGCGGGCCACGTGTCCGAGGACCGCGCCGACCGGAGCCGAGACGCAGGTCGCCAGACCGATGAGGGAGCAGACCAGCGCGGCGATCGCCATGCCGTTGGTCGGCGGCGGCGTCACCGGGTAGCCGTACTGCGGCGGCGGGGGGTAGCCGGACACCGGGTAGGCGTCCTTGCCGACCGGCTGCCCACTGACCGGGTAGGACGGGTCGCCGTAACCCGGCTGTGGCGTCGGCCAGGACGGGTCCGACCAGTTGCCCGGCTGCTGGGGATAGCTCATGGACTCAACTCCGTCATATCGAGGATGCGCCGTCAGGGTAGTCGCCGCCGGCCAGCGGCGGTGTCCGACACCTGGGCACGGGACCGTAACGGCTGGGCGTCGTTGCCGGCGCCGCCGGGACCGGGCAGGATCGGCGGCATGGCTTTCGACGTACGCGCCGGTGGACGGACCAGCGACCTCCTGGCCGGTGACGGCGCCGCCGAGCCCGGCCCGGCGACGCTTCGGCTCGACGGCCGGGTCGCGCTGGTGACCGGAGCGGGCAGCGCCGACGGTATCGGCTACGCCACCGCCCGGCGGTTGCGTGGTCTCGGCGCCCGGGTCGCGATCGTGTCGACCACCCGGCGGATCCACGAACGCGCGGCCGAACTCGACGCGACCGGCTTCGTCGCCGACCTGACCGACGAGGCGGAGGTCGGCGCGCTAGCCGACGCGGTCGCCGAGCAGCTCGGTGACGTCGAGGTGCTGGTCAACAACGCCGGACTGGCCAGCCGGGCCAGCCCCGAGGTGCTGCGCCCGGTCGCCCAGCTGACCTACGACGAGTGGCGGGCCGAGATCGACCGCAACCTGACCACCGCCTTCCTGTGCAGCCGCGCCTTCATCGGCGGGATGGCCGAGCGTGGCTGGGGGCGGATCGTCAACCTGGCCGCCACCGCCGGCGCGGTCAACGCCCTGCCGACCGAGGCGGCGTACGCGGCCGCGAAGGCGGGGGTGATCGGGCTGACCCGGGCACTGGCGATGGAGATGGTCGCCGACGGGGTCACCGTCAACGCGGTCGCGCCGGGCACGATCTACACGGCGGCGTCGACGGTCGCCGAGCTGAAGCAGGGGCTCGGCACACCGGTCGGCCGCCCCGGCACCCCGGACGAGGTGGCCGCGCCGATCGCCTTCCTGTGCTCGCCGGCCGCGTCGTACATCACCGGGCAGATGATCGTGGTCGACGGCGGCAACAGCGTCCGCGAGGCCGAGTTCCGGTGAACCGGCCGCGCGCCCGCCGGCCGGCGGGCGCGGCTCAGTAGGTGCTCAGGGACATGTCCCAGGGCATCAGGCCGACCCAGAGGACACACATCAGCAGGTACAGGATGGTGGCGGTGTAGCCGAAGAACAGTCCGACGTTCGCCAGGGCGCTGCCCTGCTCGCCGGTCTGTCGGATCTGCTTCTTCGCGATGTGGCCGACGACGATGCTGGCCGGCGGGAAGACCAGGAGAAGTATCAGCGCCACGATCGCCATGGTGTTCGTGCGCGCCGGAGGGTATCCGGGCGGCGGATAGCCCGGCCGCACGGGATATCCCGGTGGCGGGTAGCCGGGGTTTGCCGGGTAACCGGGCGGCGGGTAGCCGCTTACCGGGGCGCCCGGCTGGTTCCAGCCCGCGGGGGAGCCTGGCGGCGAGGCGTAGGGATCGTACGACTGGTGCGGATCCCGGTTGTCCGCCGGTGACGGATAGCTCATGACACCTGCTCGATCATCACGTTCGGTCGTGGTTCTCGGGCAGGGTATCGGCGCTGTCAACGGGCGCCGTCCTCTTCGGAGCGACGGGTGCTACGTCAGGCTGAGCCCGCCGACCGCACGCTCGACCGCGAGGCAGCGGTCTTCGACGTAGTCGACGCCGGCCTCCTCGGCGAGCCGGCGCGCCTCTGGCGAGACGATGCCGAGTTGCAGCCAGACCGACGGGGCGCCGATCGCGATCGCCTCGCGGACCACCTCCAGCGCGTCGGCGGCCGGCCGGAAGACGTTGACCATGTCGACCGGGTGCGGTATGTCGGCCAGCGAGGCGTAGACCCGCTCGCCGAAGAGTTCGTCGCCGGCGTAGGGGTTGACCGGGATGATCCGCCAGCCGTGCCGCTGCATCTGCAACGGCACGCTGTGGGCCGGCTTGTGCGGGTCACGGGAGGCGCCGACGACCGCGATCACGCGGGCTTCGGCCAGGATCTGCAGGGCATCACGCACCCTGCGACGATATCCCGTACGCGGCCCTCACGCGGTCGGCTGGCGTAGGCCGTCGAGCAGCATGGTCAGGGCCGCCATCGTGGCGTCCAGCGGAGACCCGTCGGGTTGCCCGGGCGGGGTCGGCCCGGTGGGCTGGGCCAGCCACAGAGCGGCCTCGTTCATCGCTCCGGACAGCAGCCGGGTCAGCGGCTCGACCGGCTGCGGCTCGATGACACCGGCGGCGATCAGGGACTCCAGTGCCTCGGCCAGGTGCCGCGCGGACGACGACTCGTCCATCGTCCGCCACTCGTTCCAGCCGAGTACGGTCGGCGCGTCGACCAGCATGATCCGTCGCAGTTCGGGGTCGGAGCTGGCGGCCAGGAAGGCCCGGCAGCCGGCGAGCAACTGTTCCCACGGGTCGTCGTGTTCCCCGGCGGCGCGGGCCACCCGGTCGGCGACCTCACGCTGCGCCTCCTCGACGACGGCGCGGAAGAGCCCGGCCTTGCTGCCGAAGTGGTGGTAGGCGGCGCCCTTCGTCGCGCCGATGCCCTGGGCGACCTCGGCCAGGACCACCTCGTGGAAGCCGTCGCGGGCGAACCGGCGCCGGCCCTCGGTCAGGAGCGCCCGCCGGGTCGCGGCTCGCTGTTCGGCCCTGGAGGTCATGGTCACACTCCCCGTCGCGTTGACATACCCGGGGTATGTTACTAGCGTCGTTGGCATACCCAAGGTATGCGAAACTCTCTGGAGGACCGATGAACGGCCGGCTCGACAGCTTCTACCCGGTGATCTGCACCGCCGATGTCGCGACTTCCCGCGCCTTCTACACCCGGCACTTCGGCTTCGAGGTGACCTTCGAGGCCGACTGGTACGTCAGCCTGCGCCGGCCCGGGCCGCCGCACTACGAACTGGCGCTGCTCGACCACACCCACGAGACGCTGCCGGAGCGCTACCGGGCGCCGGCGCGGGGGCTCCTGCTCAACTTCGAGGTGCCCGACGTCGACGCCGAACACGAGCGGCTGGTCGGCCGTGCCGGGCTGACCGAGGAGCTGTCGCTGCGCAGCGAGGACTTCGGCCAGCGGCACTTCATCGTGGCCGCCCCGGACGGGGTGCTCATCGACGTGATCACGCCGATCGAGCCGTCGGCGTCGTACGCCGCCCAGTTTCTGGCCGGAGCCGCCGGGACGTGACCGCTAGAGCAGAGTCAGCTGCTCGGGCCGGGCCGGTGGCGGCCGCTCCGGGGCGGCCTCCGGCTCGAAACGGCGCAGGCCGTGCCGGCGGGCGGCCAGCCGGACCCGGGCCACCAGCTCCCGCTGGTAGCTCTGCGGCAGGTAGGAACCGGCCCGGTAGAGCTCCCGGTAGAGCGGCACGAGGTGCGGGTGGTCGCGGGCGAGCCAGCGCCCGTACCACTCCCGGGCGCCGGGGCGCAGGTGCAGGGGGATCGGGGTGAGGCTGGCCGCGCCGGCGGCGGCGATGGCGGAAACGGTCGCCTCGATCGAGTCGTCGGTGTCGGTCAGCCCGGGCAGGATCGGCGCCATCAGCACGCTGACCCGGAAGCCCGCCTCGGCCAGCGCGCGTACGGCGTCGAGCCGCCGGCGCGGGCCGGGGGTGCCGGCCTCGACCGAACGCCACAGTGGCTCGTCGACGAAGCCGATCGAGTAGGCGACGCCGACCCTGGTGACCTCCGCCGCCTGGCGGAGCAGCGGCAGGTCACGTAGCAGCAGCGTGCCCTTGGTCAGGATCGAGAACGGGTTGGCGAAGTCGCGCAGCGCGGCGATGATCTCCGGCATCAGCCGGTAGCGGCCCTCGGCGCGCTGGTAACAGTCGACGTTGGTGCCCATCGCGATGTGCCCGCCCCGCCATTTCGGCGCGGCCAACTCGCGGCGCAGCAGTTCGCCCGCGTTGACCTTGACGACGACCTTGCTGTCGAAGTCCTGCCCCGCGTCGAGGTCGAGGTAGGTGTGGGTGTTGCGGGCGAAGCAGTAGGTGCAGCGGTGACCGCAGCCGCGGTAGGGGTTGACCGTCCACTCGAACGGCACGTGGGAGGTGCCGGGCACCCGGTTGACGATTGATTTGGCCCGCACCTCGTAGAAGGTCATCCCGGCGAAGTCCGGGGTGTCGAAGGTGCGGACGGTCGCGCCGGGCAGCGCCAGCGGCAGGGGTGGGGCCGCTGGCGCTGCCCTTCCTGGGACTCCTGCGTCGGGGGAGCCGACAGGTTGTCCCAGCGCATGTAACTCATTCGAACATGCGTACGAGGAATGTGCAAGCTGTTCAGCGGCGTGGCGGCGCGGTGCTCTCCCGGCGGACCAGCGCGGCGCCGGCCTCCTCTATCTGTGGGGTCGCGGTGTCGTCCGGCGGGCGCAACGCGAGGGTCATCGCCCGGGCACCCATGTCGGCCAGCGGCAGCCGCACGGTGGTGAGGGTGGGCGTGACGTCCTGGGCGACGGGCATGTCGTCGAAACCGATGAGACTGATGTCGCCCGGCGCCGTGCGGCCGGCCTGGCGCAGGTGGCGCAGGGCGCCGACCGCCATCGAGTCGTTGAGGGCGGCGATGGCGGTGATGTCCGGGTGCGCCTCGAGGAGCCGGGCCGTCGCCGTGGCGCCACTCGGCGGGTCGAAGTCGGCGTAGGTGATGTGGGTCGGGGCGATCGTGTGCCCGTGCTCGGCGGCGGCCTGCTGGATGCCGGCCAGCCGGTCGGTCGTGGTGGTCAGGTGTGCCGGCCCGGCGATCACTCCGATCCGGGTGTGGCCGAGCTCGTACAGTTCGGTCGCCGCGAGGTGGCCGCCGGTCGTGTTGGCCGGTACGACCGCGTCGCCCGCGTGCTGGTGCCGGCCGATGACGGCGACCCGGCCGCCGGTCGCCTCGTAGACCCGCAGCTTGTTGTCCAGCGTGGTGGTGTAGGACTCGTCGTGGTAGCCGGAGCCGGCCAGGATGATGGCCGCGACCTGGTGCGCGCGTAGCAGTTCGACGTATTCGAGTTCCTTGTCCGGGTCGCGGTAGCTGTTGCAGATGATCACCAGTCGCCCGTTCTCGGTGGCGACCCGTTGCAGCCCCTTGGTGATCTCCGCGAAGTAGGGGTCGGAGACGTCGTGGACGATGACGCCGACCGCGCTGCGGTGCGACCGGGCGAGTAGCTGGGCGTGCGCGTTGGGGACGTACTGCAGTTCCTCCACCGCGGCGAGCACCCGTTCGCGCAAGCCTTCGGTCACCGGCTTGGGGCTGCCGTTGATGATCCGGGAGGCGGTCGCGGGTGAGACACCCGCCCGCCGTGCGACATCCGCCAAGGTGGCCATCGGTCCAGCCCTTCCCCGGCCGCCCGATGCCGGATGAACGTGAGGATAGCGCGCCGTCGGCCCGGACGAATGCCTGGGAAAGCCCTTGCCTTAACCGTTGCAGTATCGGTAATCTCCAGCAGGAAAGCGCTTACCTGATGCTCGCCCGAGCATCCCGCGCGACAAGCGACGTTGGCCGAGGAGGCAGCCGCATGGCCCGCAAGACCATCGGGATCGTACTCAACGGTGTCACCGGCCGAATGGGTTACCGGCAGCACCTCGTCCGCTCCCTGCTCGCCATCCGTGAGCAGGGAGGCCTCCCGTTGGTCAACGGCGACCGGCTCTGGCCCGAGCTGGTCCTGGTCGGCCGGAACGAGACCAAGCTGCGCGAGATCGCCGACCGGCACGGGCTCACCGACTGGACCACCGACCTGACCGCGGCACTGGCCCGGCCCGACGTCGAGATCTACTTCGACGCGCAGGTCACCGCCCAGCGGGAGAAGGCGCTGCGGCTGGCAATCGAGGCCGGCAAGGCGATCTACACCGAGAAGCCGACCGCCGAGGACCTCGCCGGCGCGGTCGACCTGGCCCGGCTGGCCGACGCCGCCGGCATCAAGCACGGCGTGGTGCAGGACAAGCTGTTCCTGCCCGGGCTGCGCAAGCTCGACCGGCTGGTCAAGGGCGGCTTCTTCGGGCAGATCCTGTCGATCCGCGGCGAGTTCGGCTACTGGGTCTTCGAGGGTGACTGGCAGGCCGCCCAGCGTCCGTCGTGGAACTACCGGGCCGCCGACGGCGGCGGCATCACCGTCGACATGTTCCCGCACTGGCACTACGTGCTGGAGCAGATCTTCGGCCGGGTCACCTCGGTCAACGCCCACCTCTCCACCCACATCGACCGGCGCTGGGACGAGGCCGGCGAGGCGTACGACGCCACCGCCGACGACGCGGCGTACGGCATCTTCGAGATCGACCGGCCCGGCCAGGGCAAGGTCGTCGCCCAGATCAACTCGTCCTGGGCGGTCCGGGTCTACCGCGACGAACTGGTCGAGTTCCAGGTGGACGGCACCGAGGGCAGCGCCGTCGCCGGCCTGCGCAACTGCCGGATCCAGCACCGGTCGACGACCCCGAAGCCGGTGTGGAACCCCGACCTGCCGGCCACCGAGGACTTCCGTTCGCAGTGGCAGGTCGTGCCGGACAACGAGGAGTTCGACAACGGGTTCAAGGCGCAGTGGGAGCTGTTCCTGCGCCACGTCGTCGAGGACGCGCCGTACACCTGGGACCTGTGGGCCGGCGCCCGCGGCGTGCAACTCGCCGAACTCGGCATCCAGTCGGCCCGCGAGGGCCGGCGCGTCGAGATCCCGGAACTCGAGTCCTGACCGGCCGACCACAGTGGGGGACCACCCGATGAGTTCGCTCGACCGCTTCTCGCTCAACCAGGCCACCACCAAGTACTGGCCGATCCCCGACCTGGTCGCCGGCTGCGTCGACGCCGGTGTCAGCCAGATCGGCCTGTGGCGGGAGGAGACCGCGGCCTACGGCCTCGACAAGACCGCGGCCCTGGTCCGCGACGCCGGGCTCACGGTGACGTCGCTGTGCCGCGGCGGGTTCTTCAACCAGCCCGGCTGGTACGACGAGAACCGGCGGGCGATCGACGAGGCGGCCACCCTCGGCGCCCCGGCGCTCGTGCTCGTCTCCGGCGGGCTGCCCGAGGGCAGCCGCGACCTCGACGGCGCCCGGGCGCACATCGGCGACGCGATCGGCCAGCTCGTGCCGCACGCGCTCGCCGCCGGCGTACGGCTCGCGATCGAGCCGCTGCACCCGATGTTCTGCTCCGACCGGTGCGTGGTCGCCAGTCTCGGCCAGGCCCTCGACCTGGCGGCACCGCACCCGTCGGCCGCCGTCGGCGTGGTGGTCGACACCTACCACGTGTGGTGGGACGACCAGGTGTGGGCGCAGATCGGGCGGGCCGGCCGGGAGGACCGGATCGCCTGCTTCCAGGTCGCCGACTGGATCACGCCGCTGCCCGAGGGCGTGCTGCTGGGGCGGGGCCTGCCGGGCACCGGGAGCGTGGAGCTGCGACGCTTCCGGGAGGCGGTCGACGCCACCGGCTTCACCGGCCCGATCGAGGTCGAGGTCTTCCACGCCGACGTCTGGGCCCGGCCCGGGCGCGCCGTGCTCGACGAGACGATCCAGGGTTACGTCGGGCACGTCCTGTAGGAGTCCGCCGCCGGTACGGGAATGATAGACCCATGGAAACCGCGACTTTCGTGTACGACGGCGACTGCGCGTTCTGTACGACGTGTGCCCGGTTCGCGGAGCGCCGGGTTCCCGGGCCGGCGACGATCGTGCCGTGGCAGTTCGCCGACCTGGCCACGCTCGGGCTCACCGTGGACGAGTGCGAGCAGGCGGTGCAGTGGGTCGGTGCCGACGGGCGACGGGCGGCCGGACCGGACGCGATCGCGCTGCTGCTGCGTGGCAGCTCGTGGCTGTGGCGGGTGGCGGGCCGGATCCTCCAGTTCCGGCCGGTGCGCACGGTCGCCTGGCCGGTCTACCGCTGGGTGGCGGCCAACCGGCACCGGATGCCGGGCGGCACGGCGGCCTGCTCGCTCCCGCAGGCCACCCGCGAGCGGCTCTACGGTGCGCCGCCCGCCGGATCCGCCAACTGATCCGGGGCCGGCTCGGCGGTCCCCTTGCGACCGTCCGTCCGGCGCAGGCGACGGCGTACCCAGACGATCGGGCGGACCCGTTCCAGTGCCAGGAAGCTGGCCATCGCCACCAGGTGCGGCGCGAACGAGATGGTGATGGTCGCGAACGTGACCACGTGGAACGAGTAGAAGAAGGCGACCGCGCGGTTGCGCCAGCGCTCGTTGAGCAGGAACACGACCGGGCTGAGTATCTCGAACGCCATGATGCCGAACTGGGCGGCGATCAGGAGCCCCGGCACCTGTGCGATGACGTCGGCGAGTTCGGTGCCGCGGCGGATGATGGCGCGGGCCAGGACGGAGCCGGTGAGCCACTCCACCCCGCCGAAGCGGAGCTTGGCCCAGGCGGCGAGGAAGTACGTGCACACCACCGCGATCTGGGTGACCCGCAGCGCCCACCCGCCCGCCTCGGTACGGGTGGGGTCGCCGTGCCGGGCCCGGCCGGCCGTCGGCAGTACGGCCAGTGCCACCAGCAGGCCGAACCGGTCGTGGTCGACCTTGCCGTAGCTCATCGCGATGATCATCCACTCGAAGTAGAGCAGGAAGATCGACCAGCCGAGCACCCGCGGCGCCCGTCCGGTCGCGGCGAGCGCCGCGAGGGCGAGGAGCAACCAGAAGACGACCGACACCAGTTCGGGGCTGGGGGTGGGCAGCGGGAGCAGCCGGCCGACGAACAGCGGCTGGTAGAGCGCCCCCGGCACGGTGGCGTGGTCCCGTACCCACGGGGTGAAGAGCAGCAGGTCGCCGACGACGAAGAGGTAGACCAGCGTACGGAAGGCGGCGACGCGCCCCCGGGGCACGGCTTCGGTGAGCCAACGACCGAGCGCCCTCACGATGCCTGCCACCGTACGACGGTCTCGTCGACGTACGTCCGGGTCGGCCGGCCGTCGACGATGCCGTGCCAGCGCACCACGATGCGTACCTCGACCAGGGCCGGCTGACTGGGGTTGCGCTGTGCGTACGCCTGCGCGATCTCGGCGAGGAGCGCCGGGTCGTCGGTGTAGCGGGCCTGCTGTCCTTCGATCTCGGCGCGCCGGATCCCGCTGTTGCGTTCGGAGAGCACGACGACCGACCCGTCGGTGCCGACCGCTTCGACCCGGGTGTCCGGGGCGGGCTGGTCGGGCGGGTTGGAGGTCGAGTACATCCGGAACGGGCCGAACGGGAAGTGGTCGTCCTGGCCCCAGAAGGTGCCGACCAGGAGCAGTGCCCCAGCTACCAGGGTGGCCAGCACTCGGTAGGCGCGCCCGCGCGCCGTCAGGGTCTCCATTGGAACGTTGACCCTACCGTCCCGCCAGCGTCGGCGGACCGGACAATCCGCCAGAAACAGCGCCCGGCCGGACACATGTGCGTGTCCGGCCGGGCCGCTGTCCGCGGGGCTCAGTGCTCGTGCGCGGCGAGCTTCTCCTTGACCTCGGCCATGTCGAGCGCCTCCACCTGGCTGATCAACGACTCGAGCGCCGACTCGGGCAGGGCGCCCGGCTGGGCGAAGACGATGACGCCGTCACGGATCGCCATGATCGTCGGGATCGAGCGGATGTCGAACTTGGCGGCGATCTCCGGCTGGGCCTCGGTGTCGACCTTGCCGAAAGTGATGCCCGGGTGCTTGTCGGATGAGCGGTCGTAGACGGGGGCGAAGCGGACGCACGGCCCGCACCAACTCGCCCAGAAGTCAACCAGCACGATGCCTTCCTGGCTGGTCACCTCGTCGAAGTTCGCCGTGGTCAACTCAACGGTCGCCATTGATCTCTCCGATCACCGGTTTCGGGGCCTACGCCAGGGAAGAACCTGGAGTCCGGCTGCCGCATTCCCCGCTGTCGGCCGGCGGAAACGGACGAGCCGCACGGTGCTTACCGTACGTGTCTGTCATCGACCTGCATAGTGTTAACCGCAGCTTGAGCAGGCGTTCCGGAGTGCTCACCGATGGTGATGGGAGCGTTTCCAGGTGGTGACGCCGGCCGAACCTCGCTCCAGGGTTGAATCAGTGCTTGGCAAGGGCAAATGGGAAGCGTGACGATCGGTTGCGGGAACGTCAACTCTCACGGTAAGTAGTGTCACAAAATCATAACTGTGACCTCCGTCTCGGGTTCACCTCTTCTCAGTGATCCGCGTCTCGGGCAGAATCTTCTTCATCAAAGCGTGGGCGGCGGGTGCCGGGGAGGGCCCCGCCGCTCATTGCGTCCGCAGGAGTTTTCTCCCCTGCCGACTCTTCCCGCTCGAAACGCCGTGGCGCTGCCTTAATCATCGGTAAGGCGTGCCATGTGGCACTTCGCCGTCGTGGCGTCGGAAGTTTCGATGTGGTTCATCTTCGGATGCAATGTGAATACGGCGGGCCGCGAATTCACTTTCCCCGGTGTCCGGCTGCTCCCGGCCCGAGTTGCCCGCCGTACGCCGCTCGCGGCCGACCCCGGGCCGGCATCAGCGCGGCCCGGGATCGGCGGGCTCTGCCAGGGATAGGTGCTACGCCCCTTCTTGATGCTTTTAGGGGTTGAACGTCTGCTTTCGCAAGAGTCAGGCATATGCTGGCCGCGGGAGGTCGCCCAATGTCGAGCCAGATCCCGTCCGGAGGCCCCGTCTTCCCAGGTCGCCCGGTTGGCCAGCTCTCCACGCTCGCCTATCCGGCCGCCGAGTGGGAACTGCTCACCCGGCTGCCCAGTCGGATCGTCGTCGCGGCCACCTCGGCCGAATCCGACGATCCCGGGCACCGGGTCCGTGAGGGGTTGGCCGGCCTCGAAGGGATCGCGGCCGGGCGCGCCTTCGACAGTGAACTCGTCCGGGTGGTGGCCAGCACGATCTACGCCGAGCACGAGCAGGACCGGCCGGCCACCGGCCGGGCGCCGGCGCTCGCCGACGTACTCGGGTCGTGCCGGGAGGCGGTCCGGGTGCTGGGCGCGCGAGCCGATCCGGCCGACTCGGCGGCCTACCGGCAGTGGGTCCAGTCGATCGCGGCGCGGGTGTGCCGGGCCCGCCGGGCCGGTGGGGTGGCCGGTGCTGGCGACGAGCCGGTCAGCGCGGCCGGGCGGCGGTTCCTCGACGACCTCGGGGCCGCTCTGGGGCTCTGCTGATCCCGGCCCGACCGGCGGCTGATCCCGGTCCGGGCCGGCGGCGTGGCCAGGGGACCGTCGCCCCTGGTCCAGGGCCGCGTACCCTCTGACAACCGTGAGCGGTGATGAACTGGAGGTCGGCGTCGGACCCTGGGTGGGCGACCCACCGACCGATCCGCGCTACGACCCAGAACTGCTCGCGCTCGGCGACCGGCGCAACGTCGTCGACCGCTACCGCTACTGGCGGCTCGAGGCCGTGGTGGCCGACCTGGACCGGCGCCGGCACGACTTCCACGTCGCGATCGAGAACTGGCAGCACGACTTCAACATCGGGACCGTCGTACGTAATGCCAACGCCTTCCTCGCCGCGCAGGTGCACGTCGTCGGCCGGCGGCGGTGGAACCGGCGTGGGGCGATGGTGACCGATCGATACCAGCACGTACGGCACCACGAGAGCGTCGATCTTCTCGCCGCGTGGGCACGGGAGAACGACCTGGTCATGGTGGGAATCGACAACCTGCCGGGAGCGCGCCCGCTGGAGACCGTGACCCTGCCGCGGCGCTGCGTGCTGCTCTTCGGGCAGGAGGGGCCCGGCCTGTCCGACGCCGCCCGGGCCGGCTGCGCCCAGCTCTTCTCGATCGCCCAGTACGGCTCCACCCGGTCGATCAACGCCGGGGTGGCGAGCGGTATCGCGATGCACGCCTGGATCAGGAGCCACGCGGGTCCGCCACCGGACTGACCCGCCGAGGTGGTCTGAGATGACCGAAAAGGCCGCTTCGCTTGACTCTGCGGGACGATCGGCGCAACGTGGGTGCTGTGGCTGTTGCGGTGAGTTGTCCCCGATGTGGTGGTCCGGTGCGGCCGCCCGACCTGATGCACACCGACTGGCGCTGCGACGACGACGGCGCCGTCCCCCCGTTGCACACGGCCCGGCACATCGGTGCCGAGATCCTGCACAGCACGGTCGCCGGGATGGCCGACGCGCACTCCGGGCACGGCCGGCCGCCGAGCCCGCTGTGGTGCCCGTGGCCGCTGCTGGCCGGCTGGACGGTGACCGGCGTCGCGTGGGCCGGCGACGTGCACACCGGGGTACGGGCGGCGACGGTCGCCTGCAGCGGGCCGGATCCGCTCGCCGGCGGCCCGGCCGACCTCGTACTCGTCGCCGAGGAGCCCGGTCTCGGACTGGGCAACCGGTTCGCGGGTATCCCCGGACCGGACCCGGGCGCGTTGCTCGCCGACGCGATGACCGAGGTCGCACCGGGACACGCCGAGAACGGGGTGTCGCACGCCAAGATCCGGGCAGGGGGGCACCCCACTCCACTCTGGTCCGTCAAATCCCCGACAGATCGCAGCGTCTACGTGGGCGAGGCGAGGGGTATGTGGCTTTATGCGATAACGTGGCCGGCGAGTGCGGGCTACGTTCTCGCGGAGGATGTCGTACTGCAGGATCTCTCCGAGTGGACTCCGGCCGAGCTTGTTTTCGGTGCACCCTCGCCCTACCTGCATGGCAAGGTTTGATAGCCGTTCGGGTGGTCCAAGATGCATGCAGTTGATTCACTGTGAGACGTACGACTGATACTCTGGGTGCTGCTGCGGCAGAGACCCGGCGCCGCGCGGAGGGGGATGGCCCGTAATGGTCAAGAAGGTCCTCACCTGGGGCGGACTCGCGTTCCTAGTTTTCTTTATCGCCTTCCGGCCCGATTCCGCCGCGGACGTCTTCAAGTCCCTCGGCGGGGGCATCATGGACATCGCCCAGGGCTTCGGTGACTTCTTCACGAGCCTCGTGGCTTAGCGGCGCCGATGGCCAACCCTCCCGTCGAACCACCCGACCCCGACGAGCCTGACCGACGGCGACGGGACCGCCGGGAGTACGACACCGAGCCGATCCCGGTGGCCCGCGACGACGGGCCCGGCTACTCGGACGGTCCGTCCTACTCGGAAGGGGCCTCCTACGGAGAGAGCGTCGGCTTCGGGCACGAGCAGCGTCCGCGCACGACCACCTGGGTCGATGACACCGCCTACCCGCCGACCGACATCTCCGAGGAAGAACTCGCCGGCCTCCAGGTCGACGCCTCCGGCATGCCGCTCGGCCCCCGACGGGTCCTTCCGCTCGAAGACGAGCCGACGCCGCTGGTCGCCCGCTACCTCTTCCCGACCGAGCGCTACCGGGGCGAGTGGAAGCGGCACTGGGTGCACCTCAGCACGCCGCTGCTGATCGGGGTCGCCGCCACCTTCGTGCTCGGCTACCTGTCCGGCTTCCTCGCCGGCCAGGAGGTCGGCGGGCTGACCACCGTGGCGGTCATCATCTGGCTCGGCATCATGGGCTGGGTGGCGTGGAAGGTCGCCGACTGGTACTTCGACCGGTTCATCCTCACCAACAAGCGGGTCATGGTGGTGAACGGGATCATCACCCGGCGGGTCGCCATGATGCCCCTGCTGCGGGTCACCGACATGAAATACGAGCAGTCGCCGCTGGGCCGGGCACTCAACTACGGCACGTTCGTGCTGGAGTCCGCCGGCCAGGAGCAGGCGCTGCGCGAGGTCAAGCACCTGCCCAACCCCAACGAGCTCTACCTGCGCGTCGTCGAGGAGATGTACGAACCGCAGGCGGTCGAGGCCCGGTTGGGCAAGGAGGGCGAGGACAACAAGGCCGACGACGGCGCCTGACGAACTCTGTCCGAACATCGGATGAGGTCGGAACGCTCCTCCCTGGTGCCGGCCGGCGCTTCGTGAAAGCCTTTCCGCACAAGCGCTAGCGAAGGGCGGCAGGTGAGCGGGCAGCGGGTGGAGGACGAGTTCCGCGACTTCGTCGCCACGCGTTCGTCGTCGCTGCTGCGCACCGCCTACCTGCTCGCGGGCGACTGGGCCACCGCCGAAGACCTGCTCCAGACCGCGCTGACCAAGACCTATCTGGCGTGGAAGCGGCTGGGCGAGATCGAGGCCGTCGAGCCGTACGCCCGCCGGGTCCTGGTCAACACGGCGACGAGCTGGTGGCGGCGGCGCTGGCACGGCGAGCGTCCGACCGAGGTGCTGCCCGAGCGGGCCGCCCCGGACCGGATCGAGGAGCAGTTGGAGCGCGACGCGCTCTGGCAGCACGTCAAGATGCTGCCGGCCCGCCAGCGGGCGGTGCTCGTACTCCGCTTCTACGAGGACCTTTCGGAGGCGCAGACCGCGGCGATGCTCAGCATCTCGGTGGGCACGGTCAAGAGCCAGACCTCCCGGGCACTGTCCACCCTGCGCCGGCGGCTGGCCGACGACGGGGTGCGACGGCCGGCGGACCAGGTGATCGAGCCGACCGGTGAGCGGTCGCCGGCCGCGCCCCGCAGCCGGCCCCCGGTCGCGTCCGGCATCCGGCCGGCGGTGCTCGCGGCCGGTGCCGGTCCGGCCACTCTGGAGGGCCGGTGAGCAGGATCGAGAAAGACCTGCGGGACATGTTCGCCGACCGGGCGACGTCCGGCCCGTACGGCGGGCGGCCGGCCGCCGACGCCGCGGACCGGGCCATCCGGCACGGTGCGGCCGTCCGGCGTCGCCGCCGCGCGGGCGCGTCGATCGGAGCGGCCCTGGTGCTGGTGCTCGTGGCGGCCGGCGTCGCCCCGGGCCGGTCCTGGTGGCAGCCGGACGACCCGCCCGCACACCGGCTGGGCCTGGAAAGCACGCCGGCGCCGGCCCCGACCGGCCACGTCGTCCCGACCGGCGCCCCGGCGGCACCGCCACCACCGTCCCCGGCCGCGGTCGTCCCCGGCGCCGACGCCGCCGTCCTGATGCACGCGCCCGACCGCGAGACCACGATCGGGATCGACCTGCGGGTCGGCGATCAACTGTGGACCACCGACGGCCGCCGGCTGCCACTGTCCGGTGTGGGGGAGGTCCTGCGCGCCTACCGGGTCCCGGTGGGCTGGGTCTACGGCGGCGCCACCAACGTCCGCCTGCTGCGGCCCGACGGCGACAGCGTGCCGCTGCGCGGCGGTGGCGACGGCTGGACCGTCAGCTCCGACGGCGCCCGCTTCGCGTACGTCTCCGACGGGGCGCTGGGGGTCGCCGACCTGACCGCCGACGGGCTGTCCGTCCGGTCCACCACCGACGTGCCGCCCGGAACCGTGCCGGTCGCGTTCCTGGACCGGCGGGTGGTGGTCGCCGGACGGGTCGGCCACTCCCGCGGCTACGACCTGCTCGACCCGACCGGCCCCTACCGGCCGTCCTGGAACCTCGACGTCACCGCCATCTACGGCACCGCCGGGGGAGCCGTCGCCGCCCTGATCCGCACCGGTGACCGGGGCCTCTGCCTGGCCGCCCTCGACGGCCGGGCCCAACGGCTGCGGGTGGACCGCTCCGGGGCCTGCACGCTCGGCCTGCGCGCCGAGTTCACCCCCGGCCGGCTGGCCCCGGGCGGCGGCTGGCTGGTCGCGCCGGCCGCCGACGGGCTGACCCTGGTCGACATCGACGCGGCCCTGACCGGTGACTACGCGACCGTCGGCTGCCCGGTCCGCAGCACCGTGCCGGCCGTCTGGGCCGACGACATGACCGTCGTGGCCGGTGACGACCGCGGCGTGGTGCAGTGCCGCACCGACGGCACCCAGCAGGTCGTCTCGCTGCCCCCCGATGCCGGCGCGGACTGGCAGCCGGTGCCGCGGATGACCGCGAAGCCGATCACCGCCGCCGACCGGTCCGGCCGGTCGTGACCGCCGGTACCGGGGCACCGGCGCCGGCCCGCATCGACCTGCACACCCACTCCACGGCCAGCGACGGCACGCTGACCCCGGGCGAACTGATGGCGGCCGCCAGCGGGGCCGGGCTCGACGTCGTCGCGCTCACCGACCACGACACGACCGCCGGCTGGGCGGCGGCGTCCACCGCGCGCCCCGCCGGCCTGACCCTCGTCCGCGGAGCCGAGATCTCCTGCCGCTGGTACGGGCCCGACACGGCGATCCCGCTGCACCTGCTGGCATACCTGTTCGACCCCACCGACCGCGCGCTGGCGGCGGAACTGGCCCGGGTACGGGTCGCCCGCGAGGCGCGCGGCGAGCGGATCGTCGAACTGCTGCGTGCCGACGGGGTCGACATCACCTGGGACGAGGTACGCGGCTACGCGGCCGGCGGCACCGTCGGCCGGCCGCACATCGCCACCGCCCTGATCCGGGCCGGGCTGGTCGCCACCACGAGCGAGGCGTTCGAGCCGCGCTGGCTCGGGGAACGCTACCGGCTGCCGAAGGACGACATCGACGTGTTCACCGCCGTACGACTGGTCCGGGAGGCCGGCGGGGTGCCGGTCTTCGCCCACCCGCGGGCCACCCGGCGCGGGCGGATCGTGCCCGACGAGTTGATCGTCGAACTGGCGGCGGCCGGGCTCTTCGGCCTGGAGGCCGACCACACCGACCACTCACCGGCCGAGCGGGCCCACGTCCGGGCCATCGCCACCGAGCTGGGGCTGGTGGTGACCGGATCGTCGGACTTCCACGGCAGCCACAAGACGGTACGGCTCGGCGCCCACACCACCGCGCCCGACGCGTACGAGCGGATCGTGTCGGCGGCCCGCGGCGTCCCGCCGGTCGGCTGAGCCGGTCTGCGGTTACCTTGACCGGATGGATCTGAAACTGTTCGGCGAGGTCTTCCTGACCCTGCTGGTGATCACGGATCCGCCGGGCATGGTGCCGATCTTCGTCGCCCTGACCAGCACGCTGCCCCGCCGCGAGCGGCACCGGGCCGCGTGGCAGGCGGTGGCCCTGGCGCTCGGTGTGATCGTGGTGTTCGCCGTCGCCGGGCAGACGCTGCTCGACTACCTGCACATCGACCTGCCGGCGTTGCAGGCCGCCGGTGGGCTGCTGCTCGTCCTGGTCGCCCTCGAACTGCTGACCGGCAAGGCGAACGACCCCGACCAGCAGGCGACCGCGAACATCGCCCTGGTCCCGCTGGGTACGCCGCTGCTCGCCGGCCCCGGCGCGATCGTGGCGACCATGCTCTTCGTGCAGCGGGCCGACGGGGCGGCCGACTATCTCGCGATCGGGGGCGGGATCGTCGCGGTGATGGTGGTGGTCTGGCTGACCCTGCGCTTCTCCGGCGGGATCGTCAAGGTGCTGCGGCCGGGTGGCATCGAGGTGCTGACCAGGATCGCCGGCCTGCTGCTGGCCGCGATCGCGGTCCAGTTGATCGCCGACGCGGTGGCGGCGTTCGTCACCCAGTACGTCCAGCAGGGGTGACCGGCCGGGCGTGCTGTGCCCGGCCTGTCGGACCCGGATGGCAGGATCGGGGCGTGCGCAGGCCGACCTCTTCCCCGACCAGTTCGTCCCGTTCGCGGGGCGCCACCCCCCGGCCGCGTGGCGGCCAGCCCGAGCAGCTCGGGTTCGACGGGATGCCGGAGCGGCTGTTCGTGTGCACACCGAGCAAGCTCGGCACCTACGCCGACTGCCCGCGCCGCTACCGCTACTCCTACGTGGACCGGCCGGCGCCGCAGAAGGGGCCGCCGTGGGCGCACAACTCGCTGGGCGCCAGCGTCCACACCGCGCTGCGTAACTGGTACGCGCTGCCGGCCGACCGGCGCCATACGGGTGCGGTCGCCGGCCTGCTCAAGGCCACCTGGGTCCGGGAGGGTTACCGCGACGTGGAGCAGGAGCGCGAGCTGTTCCGGCGGGCGCTGGACTGGCTGGAGTCCTATGTCGACGGGCTCGAGCCCGGGGCCGACCCGCTCGGCGTCGAGCGGGTCGTCGCGGTCAAGACCGCGGTGCTGGCCTTCAACGGCCGTGCCGACCGGATCGACTCGCGGCCCGGCCCGGACGGCGAGCCGGAGTTGGTGATCGTCGACTACAAGACCGGCCGTAGTGGCACCGACGCCGACGACGCGCGCGGCTCCCAGGCCCTGGCGCTGTACGCCTACGCCGCCGAGCGGGTCTTCCGCCGCCCGTGCCGCCGGGTCGAGTTGCACCACCTGCCGACCGGCACGGTCGCGGCGCACGAGCACACCACGGAGTCGATCGCCCGCCAGGTCGGGCGGGCCGAGGACACCGCCCGGGACATCATGGCGGCCGAGAAGGTGGTGGCCGACGGCGGCGACGCCGACGAGGCGTTCCCCACCAACCCGGGCACGTTGTGCACCTGGTGCGACTACCGCCGGCACTGCCCGGCCGGCGCCGACGCACCGGTCAAGGAGCAGTGGGCCGCCGTCGAGCGCCTGCTGACCCCCGACGCCTGACCGGGTGCCTCAGGCGGCCGCCCCGAGCCGGGCGGCCCGGGCCATCGCGGCCTGGTAGATCGGACCCTCGACGTAACGGCGCGGGATCGCGCTCAGCGCCAGCCGCAGGCCGCGCACCGAAAGGTCGGCCGACAGGTCGGTGGTCGGCAGGCCGAGCCCGCCGTACAGCCGGCGGGCCCACGCGGGAAGCAGCCCGATCGCGGTCCCGGCGAGCCCGAGGTATGCCCACCGGGGCGGCCCCAGCTCGACCGCCAACCGCAGCGGCAGACCCATCTTCCACGGCAGCGGCGGCATCGGCGGGGCGGTGAGGAACACCATCGTCTCGGCACTGTCCCTGGTCAGGCGCAGTTCGGGGCGTACCTGCCGGTAGTAGTCGGCGACCTGTGCGGCGGTGCCGGGCACGGTCGCCGGGTCGAGGCCGACGAGTTCGGCGGCGAGCAGCTGTTCGGTGTAGTAGGCGTCGACGTCGTCGTCGGTCAGCGCGGCACCGGCCCGGCGTGCCGTGGTCACGAACGACTCGACCTCGGTCACGTGCACCCAGCGCAGCAGGTCGGGTTCGTCGATCCGGAAGGTCTCCCCGGTGGCCGGGTCGACCGCCCGCATCCGGGCGTGCAGGCCGCGCAGCCGCCGGCCGGCGTCCCGCGCCTGCGTGCTGCTGCCGTAGACGACGGTGGCGACGTAGGTGGCGGTGCGGACCAGCCGCCCCCAGGGGTCGCTCTGGTAACTCGAGTTCTGGGCGACCCCGGCCACCGCCCGGGGGTGCAGCGCCTGGAGGTAGAGCGAACGCAGCCCGGCGACGAGCAGCACCGGCTCCTGGTGTACCCGCCAGGTCACCGAACCCGGACCGAACAGGCCGAGGTCGTCGTCGCTGGGATCGGTGGCAGCCATGCGACCAAGACTGCCACGGCCGCGCCGACGCGGTGAACCGTCGGACCCCGTCGCATCGTGTAGAACGTCGAAGGGTCACGTCGTATCCGCCCCCCAGGAGGCGTCCGTGTTCGATGAGTTCATGGGCCTGCCGGCCCACCCGTTGCTCGTGCACGCGGCCGTGGTCTTCGTGCCGCTGCTGGCCGTCGTCGGGATCGTCTACGGGTTCGTGCCGAGGGCACGCACCCGCATCGGTTGGGCGGCCGTGCTGCTGGCCGTGGCCGCACCGGTGTCGGCGCTGTTCTCGAAGATCTCCGGCGAGGCGCTGGAGGAACGCCTGATCACGGCGGGCTACGGCCAGGAGATCCTCGACAAGGTCAACGAGCACCAGGCGTACGGCGACCTGACCTTCTGGTTCTCGCTGGCGCTGGCGATCGCGATCGGGGCGCTGGTGTTCCTCACCACCCGCGGCGAGCGTGGGCCCCACGTGCCGGCATGGGTGCCCACCGTGCTCGCGGTGCTGGTCACGATCTTCGGTGTGGTGACGATGATCTACGTCTACCTGACCGGGGAGACCGGTGCGCAGGCGGTCTGGAGCGGCGTCGTCTGACGGCTCAGAACAGCACCCGTGAGCAGAGCAGACAGATGACGATGACCAGTACGGCGCCGCCGACCATCGCGATGCCGTAGGTGAGCGTGCGGGCGCCGCGCTCGTCGGCGTCGATCGAATCCTGGTCCTGCGACGGGAGCTGGCGTGGTGCCATCGGGTTGACGACGGTGGGTGGCCGCCAGCCGGTCGTGGCCGGGGTGGTCGGCGGCGGCCCCTGGTAGCCGGGCGTCCCGGGGGCGGCCGGCGCGGCGGGCCGTGGGGCCGGCTGGCCCGGTTCGAGGTCGGCGGGGCGGCGCCAGTACTCGTGGTCGGTCGGGTCACCGCTGGGCGTCGTCACGCCGACTGACGCTACCAACCGGTCGCCGTCGGGACCCGCTGACGTTCGGTGTGCCGGCCCGTGGCTGGGTACGCTTTCTGCCGTGGACAGATCGGCACGTATGGCGGACGGGGCGGCGGCGACCGAGCCGGCGCGGGTACGGATCGACGCCGACGACCGGACGGTCGAGTTCGGCGAGGACGAGCTGGTGGTGTTGCCGGAGCAGACCGCGGACGACACCGACCGGGGCTGGGGCGAGCGGCCCGGATCGAACGACGACCGGCTGCTGGCCGAGCGCCCGCCGCACTACTGGGACTGAGCCGGCCAGGGGCCGGTCGATATCGGGACTGAGTCGGCCAGGGGCCGGTCGATATCGGGACTGAGCCGGGCCGGATCCGGTCGATCAGGGTGGCACGACGACCCCGAAGCGGGTCGTCTCGGGCATACCGAGCGTGCGGTTCGCCTGGTCCGGAGTGAGCGCCAGGTAGAGGGCGGTGGCGCCGTCGACCGCCACGACGTCGAGCACGAGCGCCCCGGTGGCCAGCCGGAGCGGTTCCGGCGCCGGCTGTGCCCCGGCGCCGGCCGGTAGCGCCAGCAGGTCGATCCGGCTGCCGGGGCGTACGACGGCGAGAGCGGCGGGTTCGGCGGGCCGTACCGGTACCCCGACCGATCCGGCGGGCACCGCGAGCCGGCCCGGTGGGGCGTCCGGGGCGGGGAAAGACCCGCCGGATGGTGGTCCGGTCGGGTCTGCCGCGATCGGGGGGCCGCAGGCGGCCGTGCGGTCGGGGTCGGCCCGCGCGGTCAACACCGCGGCGGCCAGCGCCAGCAGGACGGCGACCAGGGCGGCCCGCAGCACGCTGGCCGGACGGGGCCGGCCTGGCCAGCGGACCGGTGTGAGCGCGCCGTCGGCGTCGCCGGACCGGGTGCGACGGAACATCGGGGTGCCTCCCTCCGACCGGCTTCGACGGCTGGCGGTGGGGGACCGTGGGCCGCCGGTCGGCAGGGACGCTAGACGCCGACGGCCCGGTCCCGTTGGACCGAGCCGTCCGCCTGTGGACGACGGGGCTTCCTGTGGACAACCCCCGTCGGCCGGGTCGATCTGTTATGCCCGAGCCGGCGGGTGCCGCTTCGGCCGAGCCGCTACGTGGCGGCCTTGCCGGCCGACGACGAGCCGCCGGAAGAGGAGCTGGAGCCGCTGGAGGCGGTGCCGCTCGACGCCGGCTTCTCCTTCGACCCGGAGCCGGCCGAGTCCTTGCCGCCGGAGCCGTTCGACCCGGAGCCCGAGGAACCGGACGACTCCGCCTTGGCCGGCTTGCCGCTGGTGGCCGACTCCGACGAGCCGGACCGGGAGTCGGTGCGGTAGAACCCGGAACCCTTGAAGACGATGCCCACCGAGTTGAAGAGCTTGCGCAGCCGCCCCTCACAGGCCGGGCACTCGGTCAGCGGCTCGTCGGCGAACGACTGCACCGCCTCGAGCTGGTGGCCGCACGCGGTGCAGGCGTACTGGTACGTGGGCACTGTCTCCTCCGGATCATGATCATCGGTTGGCACTCGACGCGTTCGAGTGCCAATGGTGCGCTATCCGCACCGGATTCGTCCAGCGGGAGTGTGGGGCGCGACACTCAGCCGGCCGGGAGCCGCCGTACGCCGCTGGGAGTGATCACCGCGTGGACCGGACGGTCGTGCTCCTCGGCCGGTACGGCGTCCAGCAGTTCGCCGTCGTGCAGCAGCGCCACGGTCAGGGTCGCCGGGGCGACGCGGGCGAGCGCGCGGTCGTACGAGCCGCCGCCGCGGCCCAGCCGGAGCCCCCGCCGGTCCACCGCCACCGCCGGCACCACCACCAGGTCCGCGGCGCCGACGGCGGCCGGCCCGAGGCGCGGCCCGGCCGGCTCGCGCAATCCGCGCCCGGCGGCCACCAGCGGCTCCGAACCGGCGTACTCCGCCCAGTCGAGGTCGAGATCCGGGCACAGCACCGGCAGCAGCAGCCTCGACCCCGGCGCGCCACCGGCGGCGAGCATCGCCAGCAGGGCTTCCGGCAGGTCGGGTCCGCCGGGCTCGGAACCGACCGGCACGTAGGCGGTCACCGTCCGTGGCCGATGCCGCCGTACCAGGTCGGCCAGGCCAGCCTGCACGCGGCCGGCGGCGGCCGATCGGAGCGCCGCCGGCAGTGACCGACGGCGGGCCAGGACGTTGATACGGATGTCCGTCTTGTGGCGGCGCGCCGCGTTCGCTCCATTCGACAAATCCGACATCGACCGCTCCTGCAACAGGCCGTAACTGAAAGGTCCGTCTGTGTCAGCATCGCACCAACGGGTGCGGAACCTCCGGGGGGAAGAGTGACGCTGCGTGGACGGTTGACGACCGCCTTCCTCGCGGTCGTCCTCGGTCCCGTGCTGCTCGGCGCCGTCTTCGTCGGTACGACCGTCGCCGCGGTGAGCTACGAACGTACCGTCGACCGGCTGGACACCGCCGCCGCCACCGTACGCACCTCGGTCAGCGCCCTCTGCCAGCAGATGCACGCCGCGGCCGACGCGGTGGCCGTACCCGCCGACCCGGCCCGCCGGGCCGGCACCGCGAGCCAACTGGTCGCCCGCGGGCTGGTCTCGGCGGTCCTGATCAGCGACGCCGACGGCCGCGCCGCCTTCGCCACCGCCGGCAACCCACCCCAGCCGTGGGCCGACTGCGCCGCGCAGACCGCCCCGGACGCCGACTACGAGGCGATCGCCGTACGCGTCGAGATGCGCGCCGAGAGCGGCGCCCTGATCGGCGAGGTGGTCGTCACCCAGGTCCTCGACCACGCCTTCCTCTCCCGGCTGGCCGCCGCGACCGGCACCGGCGTCACCCTCCTGCCGGGCGTCGCGGCCCCGACCGTACGGCACACCACCGAGCCGGCGACCGGCGTCGACGCGGTCCTCGACGCGGCGGCACGCGCCGAGGGCGACGCCATCGCCGAGACCGGCACCGGCCGGTACGTCCGCCGGATCAACCCGTCACCGGGCCAGCCGCTGCCGCTGGCGCTCTCCGTGCCCCGGGGGCAGCCGCAGGGCCTCTACGTGGTGCTGATCGGCGCGGTCCTGGCCGCCGGGTTCGCCGCCGTCGTCGCCGCCTGGTGGCTGGCCCGCTCGACCACCCGGCCGCTCGCCGAACTGGCCCGCGCCGCCGACCGGGTCGCCGACGGCGACCTCGCCGCCCGGGTGCCGGTGCACGGGCACGACGAGGTGGGCCGGCTGGCCACCACGTTCAACCGGATGACCCGCGAGACGCAGTCGTACGTCCAGGCCCTGACCGCCAGCCGCGACCAGCTCCGGGGACACCTGGCGGTGCTCGGCGACACCCTGTCCAGCACCCACGACCTGCAACGGATCCTCCAGGTGATCCTCCAGACCGCGCTCGCCGCGACCGGCGCCCGGGCCGGCGTGGTGCTCCTGCTCGACCCGGCCAGCGGACTCCTGGTCGGCCAGTGCGCCGAGGGACTCGACGAACGCTGGCCGGTCGGCCTCACCGGACGGCCCGGCGCCGCGAAGGCCGGCGCCGGCAAGGCCGGCGTCCGCACCAACGGGGCCGTCGTCGGTGTCGCCGTCGCGCTCCAGGACCGGCCCGGCCGGCCCGACCACGACCCGGCGGCCCTGCGGGTGTCGCTCGGCAGCGGCCTGCTCGGCGCCGTCGCCGCCACCGGCGAGCCGCGCCGCGGCCGCGTCGACCGCGACGGGCCACACCTGTCGACGCACGAGCCGCGCTGCCGCACCTACGTGGCCGTACCCTTCTCGGCACCCGGGCCGGCCACCGACGCCCCGGCCACCGGGGTTCCCGCCGGGCGACTGCCCGGCGGGCTGTGGCCGCCGACGCTGCCGACCGCGCTCGGCGTCCTCGCCCTCTACGACCGGCTCGGCTCCGACGAGTTCGACGACACCGACCTGGTCACGCTGCGCACGTTCGCCGGCCAGGCGGCCGTCGCCGTCGACAACGTACGGGTGCACGAGGAGGCCCAGCGGCTCTCGCTCACCGACCCGCTGACCGGGCTGTGGAACTACCGCTACCTGAAGGAGTCGATCCGGCGCGAGGTCGAACGCGCCAACCGCTTCGGGCGCATGCTCACCGTCCTCGCCCTCGACCTCGACCGCTTCAAGCACGTCAACGACACCCACGGGCACGCGGCCGGCGACACCGTCCTGGCCGAGTTCGCCCGCCGGCTGCGGGCCGAGATCCGGGAGGTCGACCTAGCCTTCCGGCAGGGCGGCGAGGAGTTCGTCGTGCTGCTGCCGGAGACCGACGCGGCCGGCGGGGCCATCGTCGCCCAGCGGCTGGCGGCCGCCGTACGCGACGTACCGGTCCCGATCGAACCGCACCTGGGCGCCCCGCCGACCAGCATCCCGGTGACCGTCTCCATCGGAATCGCCGTATACCCCGACCACGGCGCGACCGGCGACCAGGTGCTCGACGCCGCCGACGAGGCGCTCTACGCGGCCAAGGCGGCCGGACGCGACACCCACCGGGTCGCGTCGACGGGCCCGCGACCGGAACCGGGGAAAATCGCTGGTTCGGTCGGCCCGCGGCCACCGGACGACGGCGTCCCCCACGCGGGTGGACGGTCCGCCGATGGGCCGGGCGGCGCGTCATCCGGGCCACAACCGCCACGACAGAGCCGCGGCCGATAGTCTCGCGGAATGTCGGAGCGTGCAGCCAACCCAGGAACGACCACCAGTCCAGCGACCGGACGGCGGGCGGTGAAGGCCGTCATCCCGGCTGCCGGACTCGCGACCCGATTCCTGCCGGCGACCAAGGTCGTACCCAAGGAACTCCTGCCGGTCGTCGACCGGCCGGTCCTGCAGTACATCGTCGAGGAGGCCGCCGCGGCCGGCATCGAGGACGTACTGCTGGTCACCGGTCGGGGCAAGACATCGATGGTGGACCACTTCGACCGCCAGCCCTACCTGGAATCCCGGCTGGCCGAGAAGGGCGACAAGAAGAGGCTGGAGGCCGTACGCCGGCCGAGCGAGCTGGCCGAGATCTTCACCACCCGCCAGCACGAGCCGCTCGGGCTGGGGCACGCGGTCGGCTGCGCCGAGTCGCACGTCGGCGACGAGCCGTTCGCGGTCCTGCTCGGCGACGAGTTCGTCGACCTCGCCGAGCCGCTGCTGCCGGCGATGCTGGAGTTGCAGGCCCGCACCGGCGGCATCGTCCTGGCGTTCATGGAGGTCGACCCGGAGGAGACCAACCGGTACGGCATCGCCTCGGTCGCCCCGGCCGAGGACGGCCTCGACGCGATCGCCGACGTCGTACGGGTCACCGGCCTGGTGGAGAAGCCGGCACCGGCCGAGTCCCCGAGCAACCTCGCCGTCCTCGGCCGGTACGTACTGCCCGGCGTGATCTTCGAGGCGATCCGGCGGACCGGCCCGGGCAGCGGCGGCGAGATCCAGCTCACCGACGCCATGCAGACGCTGCTCGACGAGGGCCTGCCGGTGCACGGCATCGTCTACCGCGGCACCCGCTACGACACCGGCATGCCGCTGGGCTACCTCCAGGCGGTCGTGCAGATCGCCGTCCAGCGCGAGGACATCGGCCCGGCGTTCCGCGAGTGGCTCGGCCAGTTCGCCGGCTCCGAATCGTTCCGGGGGCCCGGCACATGACAGGCCAGCCCGACGGGTCAGGTGCCGGCCACGTGGTCACTGAACGTGACGAGGTGACGATGTGACAGCTACGGCCGATGCCGAGGCGGCCGCCAACGAGTTGACGCCGCTCGCCGACTACCTGGGCAGCGTGCTGCGCAGGCTGCGGGCGCTGCCCCCGCTCGACCTCGACCTCACCCAGGCGTACGGCAACGTCCTCGCCGAGGACGTCGTCGCGCCGCACTCTTTCCCGGCCTTCGCCCAAGCCGCCATCGACGGCTACGCGGCGCGCTGGGAGGACATCACCGGTGCCGGCCGGGGCGGATTCGCCTCGGCCGGTTCCGCGTTGGACGGACGCGGGCGCGGGGTACGCATCAACGTCGTCGGCGACCTCGGTGCCGCCAGCTGGCGCCCGGTCCGGCTCACCCCGGGCACCTGCTTCTCCGTCGCCGCCGGTGCGCCGCTGCCGATCGCCGCCGACGTCGTGGTGCCGATCGACTGGACCGACCAGGGCATGGCCGCCGTCGAGATCTTCCGGACCCCCAAGCGCGGATACGGCGTACGCCGGGCCGGTGAGGAACTGCCCGCCGGCAAGGTGCTGGCCCGCGCCGGCACGTACGTCTCACCCGCCCTCGTCGCCGTCTTCGCCGCCACCGGGATCGGGCACGTCGTCGTACGCCCCAGCCCCCGGGTGGTCCTCGTGGCCACCGGCGACGAACTGGTCGAGGTCGGCCGGGGCAGCCAGCCGGGCCAGGTCGTCGACGCCAACTCGCACGCGCTGACCGCGGCGGCGGTCGAGGCGGGGGCGCTCGCGTACCGGATCGGGATCTGCGACGACGACCCCGAAGGGCTGCGCGGGCTCCTCGAAGACCAGACGCTACGGGCCGACCTGATCATCACCACCGGCGGCACCGGCACCGGCCCCGGCGACATGGTGCGCCGCATCCTGTCCCGCCGGGACGGCGGCCGGCCCGGACCGGTCGCATTCACCGATGTCGCGCTATACCCTGGAACCTCGCTCGGATTCGGTACGGTCGGTGCCGAGGAGGTGCCGGTCGTGTGTCTACCCGGTGAACCAGGTGCGGCGTTGATCGGTTTCGAAGTGCTGGCCAGGCCGGCGATCCAGCTCCTGGCCGGGGCTGACCCGGTCTTCCGTCCCAGCGTGCGCGCCCACCTGCTGGAGACCGTGTCGTCGCCGGCCGGGCTGCGCGAGTTCCGCCCGGCCCACGTCGCCGAGCGGCGCGGCGGCGGCTACACCGTCCAGCCGCTGCCCGGCGGCCCCTACACCCTCTCCGGCCTCGCCGAGGCGAACGGCCTGCTGGTGCTCGGCGAGCGGGTGACCACGGCCGCCGCCGGTTCCACGGTGGACGCCCTGCTCCTGGACCGCAGACGGTGATGTTCGACGGCGTGCCGGGATGGCCGGTCGTCCTCGCCGACGGCCCGGTCCTGCTGCGTCCCTACCGGCGCTCCGACGCGACGGCCTGGTCAGAGGTACGGCGGGCCAACGAACGCTGGCTGGCGCCGTGGGAGTCGACCCCCGTCGGACGGTGGGAAGAGCTCAACTCGCCCAGTGCCTTCCGCTACGTCCACCGCGACCAGCGCCGCTCGGCCCGCCGCGGCGAGAGCATGCCGTTCGCGGTCTGCCTGCGCGAACACGGCCGGGAACGCTTCGTCGGCCACCTCAACATCGGCAACATCGTGCGCCGCGCGTTCTGCTCCGGTTACGTCGGCTACTGGGTCGACGCCCGGGTGGCCGGCCGCGGCGTCATCCCGACCGCGATGGCGCTGGCCGTCGACCATGCCTTCACCGCCGGTGGGCTGCACCGCGTCGAGGTCAACATCCGTCCCGAGAACAAGCCGTCACGGCGCGTCGTGGAGAAGTTGGCTTTCCGTGAAGAGTCCTACCATCCGCGCTACATGCACATCGCCGGCGCCTGGCGCGACCACATCGGATACGCCCTGACCAGCGAGGAAGTGGCGGCCGAAGGCGGCCTGCTGGCCCGCTGGCACCGGCTGCACGCCGCCGCCTCTTGATCTTTTCCGGCAGCCCTGGTCGGCGCGGCGCACGAGAATCGCGGCAACCGGCCGTAACCTCAGGTAACTGGGACGTACGGCAACTCACACACCTTCATGATCCACCTGGTCAGCGGACCGCCCCTGAGCGTCGTCGGCGCGTCCCGCCCGGATCTTGTCGGGAACGTCGGTTGCCGCTGGGGTGACGGGAGGGGAGAGGGTGCCGACCTCGGTGCTCCTCGCCGTCCTCGCCGCCGCCGGCCTACTCGCTCTCGCACCGGCACTCGTACGCCGATACGACGCCACCGAGCGGCTGGTCGCGGAGCGGGCGCAGTCGACGGCGCGGGTGCTGCAGCGCCGCCGTCGCCGCCGGACCGTGCCCGGCCGGCGGCCACTCAACGCCGGCCACTCCACGACACCCACCCCCCGGGCCAACGCACCCGTCTCCGGACCACCGGTGTCCGTGTCCGGCCCACCCGGCACCCGCCGCTCCACCCGGCTACGCCTCGTGCCGTTCGGCGCCACCCGCCCCCGCCGGCGCAAACCGGCCCGGCGCGGCCCGAGCGCCATGCACCGCCGCCGCCGGGTCTTCGCCGCCCTCCTGCTGCTCAACGTCGTCGAGCTGATCGGGGTCGTGGTCGTCGGCCCCGGTTTCTGGATCAGCTTCGCGGTGACCGCCGTCCTGCTCGCCCTCTACGTGGTGCACCTGCGCAACCGGGCCATCGCCGGCCGGCGCCGCCAGCGCGCCGACGCCCGCGAAGCCGCCTGGCTGTCCGCCCGGCAGGCCGAGGTACGCCGCGAGCAGGCCCGCCGGGCAGCCGCCCGGCGCGAGGCGCAGCGCCGGCTCGCCGCCCAGCGTGAGGCCGTACGCCGGGCCGCCATGGGCCTGGACGGGGCCCGGGACCTGCCGCAGGCGGCGTCCGGGGGCGGCGTCACGGGTTCGGTGTCGTACCGGCGGGCGGGTGGGCTGCGCGGGCGCGCGTACGAGGCCCGCCGCCCGAACTCCCGCTGACCTGTCCCTGCACCGGGTCAGCGGGCCGGGGCGCCGCCTTGATCGTCTGCGGCTCAGACAGTCGACACGCCCCGTCCCGGGACGCCTGAAGTGCAGACGATCACGACGACCGGAGCGGGTGCGGACCGGACGGCGCTGCCGGGTGGGTGGCCGACGGGGTGACGCGCCGGGTACTGATTCGCGGAGCGGCGGCCGGACCTGTTAGCCTGACTCCCGGCTCGCTCCACGAGATGTGGTGCCGGGTCGACCTTCCGGGCTCCGGTCCGGTGAGGGGCTGTGGCGCAGACTGGTAGCGCACCTCGTTCGCATCGAGGGGGTCAGGGGTTCAAATCCCCTCAGCTCCACCTCAGGTCAAAGGCCGTTTCCGGTAGTCGGAGACGGCCTTTTCGTAGTTCAAGCGCGGATCAGCGTTTCGGGCCGATGACCTTGCTCAGACCCCAGGCGATCAGACCGGTGATCGCTCCGACGATCACGCCGGTGAAGACGCTGCTGATTCCGGCGAACGTACGCAGGATGACGGACTGGGCGGCCGGGTCGAGGTCGGTCAGGTTCCCGCCGAGCGCGGGCGGGTTGTCACCGAAGCTGACGTTCCAGAGCAGTTGGTGCCCGAGGGCGAGGAAGACGCCGTAGAAGAGACCGACGACGAGCAGCGTGATGAACGGGTTCGGCACCCGCTTCCAGAGGACGACCGCGATCCAGATGATCGGCGGTACGAACACGAAGAGGGCGTTGACGAGCGTCCCCTCCTGAATGAGTTCCAGGTCGTGGAGTACGACCCGGGGGGTCGCGAGCAGGGCGAGGCTGATCACGGCGAGCAGCGGCAGCCCGAGAGTCGGACGGTGGGGCGCGGACGTCTGGCGCGGCGGATGGTTGTGGTAGGTCATGGATCGAAGTTAGGAACCGGCGGGGGTGCGGCACATCCGTATCCGCTCTCGATGTCGATACGTCCGGAAGCGACTCCGGGTGTCGCCTTCCGACGACGGTCAAGCGCCATCGGGTTCCGTACGGTGGAAACCATGATGTGGGCGTCGAGGAGGCTGCCGCCGTGGGCGGTCGACGCGTTGCTCGGTGCGGGGGTGACGCTCGTCGTGTCGGTCGCCATCTCGGCGAACCAGGGCGGACGGCACGGCCCGGACGCGGTCGCCTACCTGTGGGCGGTCGGCCTGGGCGCCCTGATGTTCGCCCGCCGGCGCTATCCGGTGGTCGTGCTCGCCGTCACCGCGTTGGGACTGTTCGCCTACTACGCCGCCGGCTATCCGGCCGTCGGTCTGGGCGTTCCGGTCGCGGCGGCGCTGTTCTCGGCCGCCGAGTTCGGTCGGCTGGTCCACGCGGTCGTGACCGGGGTGGTCGTGGTCGCCGTGTCGGTGTTCTTCCGACTGGTCGAGGGGCAGGCTTTCTCGTTCGTCGTCAACTACGAGTTGGCCGGGCACATCCTGCTCATGGCCGCCGCGATCGCGCTCGGTGACAGCGTGCGCTCCCGCCGGTCGGTGCAGGAGGGGGCGCGGCGGATCGCCGAGCTGACCGCGCAGCGGTACCGGCAGGAGGCGGATGCGCGGGTGCACGCCGACCGGCTCGCGATCGCGCGGGAACTGCACGATTCGATCGGGCACACCACGTCGGTGATCTCGTTGCACGCCGATGTGGCCCGCGAGGCGCTCGGCCGCGACGAGGCCCAGACCCGGGCGGCGCTCGATCTGATCAAATCGACCGCCACCCGTACGATGAGCGAGTTGCGCAGGACGGTCGCCCTGCTGCGGGCGCCGGACGAGAGTTCCCGGTCGGTCGTCTCGCTGTCGAACGTCGGCACGCTGTGGGAGTCGGCTTCGGCCGCGGGGATCGACCTCGAATTCGACGTACGGGTCGGCGCCGAACTTCCGGCCACGGTGGACGCGTCCGCGTTCCGGATCGTGCAGGAGGCGGTCACCAACGTCGTGAAGCACTCGCGCGGCAGCCGGGCGCTGGTGACGGCGTACGACGACGGGAGCGTGCTGCACCTGCGGGTGGTCGACGACGGGGCCGGTGGGTCCGTTGGCGCCGGTCGCGAGCACGGCATCACCGGCCGGGGGCACGGCATCACCGGGATGCGGGAGCGGGCCGAAGCGCTCGGCGGCACGCTGACCGCCGGGCGCGAGGAGCCGGGGTTCGTGGTCCGGGCGGTGCTTCCGCTGGAGGAGCCGTCGTGATCAGGGTGCTTGTCGTCGACGACCAGGATCTGGTCCGGGCGGGGCTGCGGACCCTGCTGGAGAACGACCCGGAGATCACCGTCGTCGGCGAGGCGGCCGACGGCCGCGCCGCGCTTTTCCAGGTACGGGAACTGTGTCCCGACATCGTGCTGATGGACATCCGGATGCCGGGCATGGACGGGCTGGCGGCGACGGCGGCGATCCGCGCCGACGAGTCCCTGGCCGGCTCCCGGGTCCTGATCCTGACCACGTTCGACGACGACGAGGACATCGTCCAGGCGATCGCGCTCGGCGCCGCCGGTTACCTGCTCAAGGACACCTCGTCCGACGAACTCCGACGGGCGGTCCACACCGCGGCGGCCGGCGGCAACCTGCTCTCGCCGTCGATCGCCCGGCGTGTGATGGAACGCCTCGCCCGGGCGCCGAAGCCGCCCGTACCGGATCCGCGGCTGGCCGCGCTGACCGAACGGGAACTCGCCGTCCTCGCCCGGATCGGGTCCGGCGCGACGAACGACGAGATCGCCGCCGCACTCCACATCAGTCCGGCGACCGCCCGCACCTACGTCAGCCGGATCCTCTTCAAGCTCGGTGCCCGGGACCGGACCGCGCTGGCGGTCATCGCCCACCGGTCCGGGCTCGACATCATCGACTAGCCCGGAACCGGGGCGTGGCCGGCTGCCGGCAGCGGATCGCCCGGCAGCAGCGGTGGCAGGCCACGGCGGGTACGTGGCGTCGTCGGCACCCGTCGGGGCGGCAGGAACCGGAGCAGCCGGCGCCGGACGTACAGCATGGTCCGCAGTGACCAGCGGACGGCCCGGCCCGCGCGGGGCAGGCCGACCGCGGCGCGTACCGGGTCGTCGAGCAGGGCGGCGATGGCGGGGCCGACGAGCGGGGCCAGCGGTCGGGGCACCCGGGCGCGGGCCATCGCGATCGTCCGCTCGCTGCACCGCCGGCCCTCGGCGGTGTACGCGAGCCGGTCGCGTTCGTACCCGGCCAGGTAGTCGGCCAGGACGTCGGGGTCGCGGGGCAGGTCCGGTACGCCCATGCGGCGGCCGAGTTCGGCGAAGAAGACGGCCACGGCTACGCGTTCGTTGGTGGACGGTCGCCGCCAGCCGTGCCGGTCGAGCCAGCGCAGCGTGGTGACGGTGAGCCCGGCGAGGGCGTAGCGGTGGTCCTCGGTGGTGATCGGCCAGCCCCGGTGCGACCGGTTGACGAGGCGGATGGTCGCCCGGCCCTGCGGCGAGTCGAGGCCGTGCTCGATGAGGTCACCGAAGGTCAGCGCGGTGCCCTCGGCCCGTTCGAGCAGTGCGTCGGTCGACCCGACGACCCGGGCGGTCGACGGTAGGGCGTACAAATGCCAGATCATCAGTTTGCCGGCTGTTCGCAGATCCCACGGGAATTCGTGGAAGACCATCAGCCGGTAGATTTCCGCATAGTCCCGGTGCGGGTCCAGTTCCTGGATAACGGCCAGGTGGTCAGATCTCTGCATCGGCACAAGGTAGGAATTGCGCTCAAGCCCGGTTTTGCGCCGGCGTGCTATTGAATTCAGATCGGCGATGGGCGGGCCAGCACTGTACGGGCGGCGTGCCGGATCGCGGCGACGGCCGGCTGGTCCCGGTTGCCGTCCAGCCAGGCCAGCGCCGACGTGCTCGGCGGGAGATCCGCCACGTCGCGATAGGCGATGCCGGGCCGGGGGTAGAACTCCCGCGCCGCCGCCGGCAGGAAGCAGATGCCCTCGCCCCGGGACACCGCGTGCAACAGACCCTCCATGTCGGCGACCGCCGGACCGAAGCGCACCGCCGTGCCGTCCGGGCGGGGGTTCACCGCCCAGAAATCCCACCAGACCCGGGACGCCGCCGGCGGTACGTCGAGGAACGTGTGCCCGGACAGCCGGGCGAGGGTGAGTCGGGGCTCGGCGGCGAGCGGGTCGTCGGCGGACAGGCAGGCGACCCGTGGCTCGGTCGCGAGGTGCAGCAGGCCGATGCCGGGCGGCACCGGCGGGCGCAGGAAGACCACGTCGACAACGCCGCTGAGCAGGGCGGCGATGTGCTCGACGAAGTTCAGGCTGGACATCCGTACGTCGAGGTCGGGGTGCCGGCCGCGCAGTTCGTCGAGGATGGCGCGGGTGAACGGCATCGCCGCCTCGGCACCGATGGAACCGATCGACAGGCGCCCGGTGAGGGTCCGCCCGTGGGTGTCGGCTTCCCGACGGAGCAGGTCCATCGCGCTCACCGTCTCCCGTACCGCCGGGAGCAGGGCCCGCCCGGCGGGGGTGAGTTGGACCGTACGGGTGGTGCGTTCGACCAGGCGCACGGCGAGGCGGTCCTCCAGGGTCTTGATCTGTCTGCTGAGCGCCGGCTGGGTCATGAACAGCCTGGCTGCGGCCCGGCCGAAGTGCAGCTCCTCGGCGAGGACGAGCAGCAGCCGGAGTTGATGGACGCTGGGATCGGTCTGCGGGCCGGGGGTAACCGGCGTCTTCCGTTGCGTGGGGTAGCCACCCATAAATCAAACGCTATCAATTGCCTGCGGGTCGGAATGGGCATTTTCCTGGCCCGTCGCACACCGCCGACGAGTATTGGTTCCGGGTTGGCCGACCTTCTGTTGTTCCAGTCGGAATACGGGCTGGAGCAAAACGCGGCATGGGTCAACGTCGGCGACCCGAACGCCGCCAAGGCGCGGTGTGAACCGGCCGGGGTGAAGGGCATGGTCCGGGGGCGCTGGCTCGACCACCGCTGTGACTGGAACGGTCTCTGCACCTACACCCTCTGGACCTACCGCCAGGGGTTGATGTCCGGGTGGCGGTACTGCGCGGCGCCGCCCGAGGTGCTGTCGAGTCGGAGGTCGGCCGTCGCGGGGAGGTTTCCGCGGCGGCCGGCTTCTTGCCGTACTCGTAACCATGTGGTTACATGTTTTCGTGGATGTCGTCGCCCATGCCATCGCCGACCCGGTCCGTCGGGAGATCCTGGAGGCGTTGCGCGAGCGTCCGCTCGCCGCCGGCGACATCGCGGCACGGTTCACCGTCAGTCGCCCCGCGATCAGTCGCCACCTGCGGGTGCTGCGGGAAAGCGGCCTGGTCGTGGACCGGATCGACGGGCGGCACCGGGTCTACTCGATCGACACCGGGCCACTCGGCCCGCTGGTCGCGTGGATCACCGGCCTCGACCGGGCCGGCGCGTGGGAGCGCCGGCTCGACGCTCTCGACACCGAGGTGCGCCGCACCCGGCGCGACCGTCGCGCCGCCCCGACCGACCGGTCCGGACGGCGCACCACAGCCGATCAGGAGGAGATCGCGTGACCGAACGAAGTGAGGGAGCCGGCTGGCTCAGTGGCGATGCGTCAGCCGAACGAAGTGAGGAGGACGCATGACCGAGCGAAGTGAGGGGATTGTCCCGAAGCCGACCGGGCGGGTCGGCAGGGGCGCGGCCGGGGCGTACGACATGGTCCTGACCCGGACGTTCCGGGCCTCGATCGACGACGTCTGGGCGAGCGTCACCGAGCCGGACCGGACGGTTCGCTGGTTCGGCGCCTGGCGCGGCGAGCCCGGCCCTGGTCGCACCGTCGAGGTGCAGATGGGCTTCGAGGAGGGCGCGCCCTGGTGCGACCTGCGGATCGAGGTGTGTGAGCCGCCCCGGCGTCTCGCCGTCTCGATGCTCGACGAGGCGGGGGACTGGCGGATGGAGGTGCGGCTGACCGAGGACGGCGGGGTGACCACACTCGAACTCGTGCACCACCTGGCCGATCCGGGGATGGCCGAGAACGCCGGCCCGGGCTGGGAGTACTACCTCGACATGCTGGTGGCGGCGCGGGACGGGCGGCCACTGCCGGACTTCGCCGACTACTTCCCGGCGCAGGCCGACTACTTCGCGGCGCAGGCCCGCGTCGCCGGCTGAGCCGGGTCGGCCGGCCGTGCGGTCCGGGCTATCGTTCGCTGTGGAACAGGACGCGGCCGCCGTACTTCTTGTGTACGGCCTGCTTGCTCACGCCGAGCGCGGTGGCGATCTCGGCCCAGGTGCCGCCCTGGGCGCGGGCGCGGCGAACCTGCACCGCTTCCAGGCGTTCGAGTTCGCGGCGGGCGGCGGCGGTGGCGGCGAGGGCCCTTTTCGGATCGTCGTCGCCGGCTACCTTGACCAGGCTCATCAGCTCGTCAGCCTCCATGCCCGACAGTCTGGGCAGACTCCGGGAGTCCGTCAACTTTGGTTGATAAGTCAACGGTAGTTGACGTCCGAAAGGCTGTCAACGACAGTTGACGCCTAGCCGTGGCGCTAGCGGGCGTCGAGTTCGGCGACCAGACCCTTCGGCGCGATCACCCGGTAGGCGTCCTCGCACAGCTCGGCGATCTCGGTCCAGTCCACGTCGCCGTCGAGGCGTACGCCGAGCCAACCCCGGTGGCCGACGTAGGGCGGGCGGAAGAACCGCTCCGGCTCGGCCGCGATCAGCTCCTCCTGCGCGCCCGCCGGCGCCGCGCACCACAGGTGCGGGAACTGGTTCCGGTGATGGCCGGTCTCGTGCAGCGTCACGAAGGTGCTCTTGCCACGCACGAACCAGGTCGGTGTGCCGTGACTCAGTCGCTCGGTGACCTCGGGAAACCCGAGACAGATCTTGCGTACGCCCGCCAGCAGGTCCATCCGTCCGCCCCTCCGTAGCCGGTCCGGTCAGGCTACGGCGGGGGTCGGACAGAAGGCGGGTGATCCGTCGGTCAGGCCGGCATGGTCAGGTGGTCGTGGAACCAGGTCGCGGCCTCGTCGGCCACCTGTTCCAGCGCGCCGGGCTCCTCGAAGAGGTGGGTGGCGCCGGGGATGATCCGCAGCTCGGTGCCGGCGCACAGCATCTTGGCGGCCTGCCGGTTCAGTTCGAGTACGTCGTGGTCCAACTCGCCGACCAGCAGCAGGACCGGTGCCCGTACGTCGCCGAGCGCCGGGCCGGCGAGGTCGGGCCGGCCGCCACGCGACACCACCGCCCGGATGTGGTCGCGTGCCGCGGCGGCGGCGACCAGGGCGGCGGCCCCGCCGGTGCTGGCGCCGAACAGCCCGATCGGCAGCGGCGGCGTGGCCCGGCTGTCGCCCAGCCAGTCCACGATGTTGACCAGCCGGTCGGCGAGCAGCCCGATGTCGAACCGCAGCTCGGCGGTCTGCAGGTCGGTCTGCTCCTCCTCGGGCGTGAGCAGGTCGACGAGCAGGGTGGCCAGGTGACGTTCGTTGAACACGGCGGCCACCGCCCGGTTGCGCGGGCTGTGCCGGGAGCTGCCGCTCCCGTGGGCGAACACGACCAGGCCCTCGGCGTCGGGCGGCACCACCAGGTCGGCGTCGAGGCGTATCTGGCCGATCTTGATCTGGGTTTCGGTTGTCTGGACGTTCACGACATACCCTCCGGTTCCGCCGACGACGGTCCCGAAGGACGTACCCGGTCCACCGCCGGACTATCCCGTGATCTTCCGGCGGTGGACCGGACCCGGGGTCAGAAGGCGTGGGTGACGGTCAGCGTGACGTTGGAGCAGCCGGCGGCGCGACTGGTCAGGGCGTTCTTCTCGGCGGTGTCGACGGTGAGACGCCAGCGGGTCTTCACCGCGGTCCACTCGCCGATGTAGCGGCACAGGTCGCGCGACGGCGTCCACTCGGCCGGGTCCTTGTCGCCCTTCGAGCGGTTGCTGCTGGCGGTGACGGCGACCAGGGACCGGGCGTCGCCGAGGTCGTTGGCGAACGACTGCCGGCGCGAGTTGGTCCAGTTGCGGGCGCCGGAGTCCCACGCCTCGGCCAGCGGCACCATGTGGTCGATGTCGAAGCCGCTGGGCGTGGTGGTGGAGACACCGTCGTAGTACGAGTACCAGCGGCCGCCGGACAGCGTGCAGCCGGAGCCGACGGAGGGCCGGGTGGTCGCCTCGGCGATGAGCACCTCGTAACGGGTGTTGCAGCCGTTGCTGTTCGCGTCGATCCAGTGCGGGAAGAGGTCCCGGTTGTAACCCGTACGGACCTCGCTGGCGACGGGCAGGTTGGCAATCATCGTACGTAGTGGCTGGGAGATGGTGGCGGCCTGAGCGGGGGCGGCGACGCCGAGTACGGCGACGGTGCTGCCGGCCAGTAGGGCGGCAGCCCAACGGAGGGTCCGTGACATGTCGACTCCATCCACGTCGAGAGATAAATCGTCTGACGCAGATATAGACATATACGGTTCCCTTGGGGGAAGGGATCTTGCGTAAACAGTGGGAGAAGGTGAGCCGGCCAACCGGCGATCATGGCGGTCCCGCCGGTCGCAAGCTGAGGCTATGGTCAGAAATCTGACCGGAGGTCACCCGTTGTGCGGGTGATCCAGGGTGGTTAAGCTCATGCGTGCGCGCCCCAATCGCCCGCTTCCCCCGTGGCAGGCGATCGGGGCGCGCACCTTTTTGCGCCTGATCCGCCTGGTAGGTGCGCCTGATCCTGCCTGCTTGTCGCGCCTGAGCCTGCCGCCTGTCGTGCCTGATCAGCCCGGTGTCAAGCCGTGCGGGGCCGCAGCCCACCGGGCCGGCACGCCGCGGTGGAACCCGTGGCGCCCCGGCCGGTCGACCCGATCAGATCCAGCGACTGCCCAGCCACATCCGCGCCGACCACTCGGCATAGGGCAACAGCTTCCCGACGAACACCGGGTGGAAGTACGCGAAACAGACCGCCACCAGCAGGACGTACACGCCAGCGATGACCGCGCCGACCAGCCGGCGGTCGGAGCTACCCGACGACGCCGGCTCCGGCTCGGTGGTCGTCGACTTCTCGCCAACCACGACCACGTCGGAGCCCTCGGCCGGCGCGGCGCCGGCCGCTTCCGACCTGGGCGGCGGCTCGCTCGGCCGCCCCACCCCCGGGCCGGCGACGCTCTCCGGCGGGCCGGCGTCCGGCGGTCCGCCGGTGTCGCCCGGCTGTGCCGGGGACGCGTCGGCACCGCCGGCCGGCACCGCCGGCCGGGTCTGGCCGATGATCGCCCCGAGCACGTAGACCACCGCCAGCACCAGGAAGGGCTGGGCCGGCGCGGTGTAGAAGTTGAACATCGTGCGGCTGTCGAGCGCGTAGTAGAACCAGGGCAGCAGGCCGGCGGCCAGGGCGAGCAGGATCGTGCCGGCCCGCCAGTCCCGGCGGGCGATGCCGAGCCAGGCCACCGCCACGATCGCCGGCAGGAACGACCACCACAGCAGCGGCGTGCCGAGCAGCAGGATTTCGGCCGCACAGCTCGCCGCCCCGCAGGCCCCGTCGGTCGACCAGTAGAAGGCCACCGGGCGGCCGAGCAGCAGCCACTGCCACGGCCACGACTGGTAGGTGTGCGGCCGGTCCAGGGTGCTGTGGAAGTTGTACGCCTCGGAGTGGTAGTGCGCCAGGTTGAGCAGCGCCCCGATGATCGGCGGCTCGGACAGGCCGGAATCGGCCCGCCAGTGCCGGTAGTAGCCCTCGTCGCTGAGGAACCAGCCGGTCCAGGTCGCCAGGTAGGTGAGCGCCAGCACCACGGCGCCCAGGGCCAGCCAGCCGGTCTCGTCGAGCAGCGTGTCGCGCCACGGCCGCCGTACGCCGGCCGAACGGCGGGCCCCGGCCTCCCACCACACGATCATCAGCACGAAGACCGGTACGAAGGCGAGCGCGCTCCATTTCACCGCGACGGCGCAGCCCATCAGCACGAAGGCGAGCAGCCGCCACCACGGGATCCCGGTGCGCCAGTCGAAGGCGGGCCGGCCGGCCCGTCCGGGGCGGCTCGGGTCGAGGCCCGTCTCCATCGCGTTCAGCCAGCGGCGGCGCCGTACGTCACGGTCGACGACCAGGGCGGCGAAGGCGGCGAAGACGAAGAACATGATGAAGATGTCGAGCAGCGCGGTGCGCGACAGTACGAGGTGGAAGCCGTCGAGGGCGACCAGCAGACCGGCGGCGCAACCGAGCACGGTGGAGTGGAAGAGCCGGCGGGCCGTCCGGACCATGATGAGCACGGACAGGGCGCCGATGATCGCCGGGGCGATCCGCCAGCCGACCTCCGGCGAGAGGGTCACGATGTTGCCGGCGACCGAGATGTTCTGCTCGGTGTCGGCGTAGCCGAAGGCCCACTGGCCGAGCCCGATCAGCCACTTGCCGAGCGGCGGATGCACCACGTAGGAGGCGACGTTGTCCGTGTAGTTCCACTCGACGCCCTTGGTGACCAGGCCCCACGCGTCGCGGGCGTAGTAGATCTCGTCGAAGATCTTGCCCGGCGGATGTCCCAGCCCGACCAGGCGCAGGATCGCGGCGATCGCCACGACGACGCCGGTCGCGACCCAGGACCACGGGTCGAGGCGTGCGTCGAAGGGCGCCAGGCGGCGCCGTACGATCGCCGGGATGCCGCGCGCCGGGCCGTCGTCCGGTCCGCCGCCGGACGCGGTGGGCACCGATTCGTCCGGTTGTTCGCGGACGGTCTGCGCGCTGTCGATGCGCTTCTGCGCTGTCGCCGCCGGGGTCACCCCGCGATCGTAGGCTGCGGAGGCGTAAAACGACGTCCGTTGTCCAACTGTTGTAAGTCACGCGTGTCGATGAAGGGCTCGATTGGTGGGAAATTTGTCCGCAAAAGGGCGACTGGTGCTTGTTGGCGCACCGCTCGGGAACCCCGCCGACGCCTCCACCCGGCTGCGGGACACGCTCGCCGCCGCCGACATCGTCGCCGCCGAGGACACCCGACGCCTCACCCGGCTGGCCCGCGACCTCGACATCACCGTTGCCGGCCGGATCGTGTCGTACTTCGAGGGCAACGAGGAACGGCGCACCGCCGACCTGGTCCGGGCCATCGTGGACGGCGCGCTGGTCGCGCTGGTTACCGACGGCGGCATGCCGAGCGTCTCCGACCCCGGCTATCGCCTCGTCCGGGCCACCCTCGACGCCGGGGCACCGGTCACCGCCGCCCCCGGTCCGAGCGCCGTCACCACCGCGCTCGCCGTCTCCGGCCTGCCCAGCGATCGGTTCTGCTTCGAGGGCTTCCTGCCCCGCACCGGCGGCCCGCGCCGCGCCCGGCTACGCGCCCTCGCCACCGAGGAACGCACCCTGATCTTCTTCGAGTCGCCGCACCGGATCGCCGGCACGCTCGCCGACCTCGCCACCACCTTCGGCCCCGACCGGCCGGCCGCCGTCTGTCGCGAGCTGACCAAGACGTACGAGGAGGTGCTGCGCCAGCCGCTCGGCGAACTGGCCACCTGGGCCGCCGCCGGCGAACCGCGCGGCGAGATCACCCTGGTGGTGGCCGGCGCGCCGGCCGGCCCGCCGCCGCGGCCGACCGACGCCGAGCTACGGGCCGAGGTGGCCGGCCACGAGGCCGCCGGCATGACCCGCCGCGACGCCATCGAAGCGGTGGCGACCACCCACGCGCTCCGCCGACGCGACGTCTACCAGATCGTCCACGCCCCGGCCTGACCGCCAAGATCCGCGTGATCAGGGAGTTCGCACCCCGACGCGCCGACGACACGCCCGACCCACTCCCTGATCACCAGGATCATGCGGGGCGGCGGTCAGAACGTCGCGGCCAGGAAGCCGATGGTCAGGAGCAGCGGGGCGGCCAGGCTGGTCAGGGTCGCCAGGCGCCGGGACCGCCGGTCGGTCAGGCGCAGCGCGCCCGTCGCCCAGACGATGCCGACCCCGCACAGCAGGACCAGCGTCAGCCCGAGCGCCCACCGCAGATGCAGCGTCGCCGTGTCGCCGGCCACGTACGCCGTACCGCTGTCCGAGTCGACCATCCGCGCCGACACCTGCGTACCGGCACTCCGCTGCTCCTGTGCCACCCCGAGCAGCCGTACCGACCCGCTGGTGAACGTCCCGCCCGTGGACGTGAACGCACCCTCGCAGCGCTGGCCGACACCGTCGCCGGCACAGTTCGTCACGGTCGCCGTACCGGCGCTGCCGCGCCCCAGCGCGAGCCACAGCGGCTCGGCACTCACCCACGCGAAGAACGTCGCCACCAGCGCCAACAGCACCAGCGACGCCAGGCCGGCGATCGGGCGGCGCGGCGGCCGGGGCACCTTGCCCCGTCGCGGCGCGGCCGTCGCCGGCTGCCGCCGGCCGGCCCGCATCCGCTGCCCCGGCCACTCCGGCCCGTCACCGGGCACGTCCTCGGTCGGCAACCAGAACGGTTCGCCGTCCGCCGGGGCCGTCCGCGCGGGCTCCGCCGCGCGTGCGGCAGGGACCGCGGCCCGGGCCGTCGCCCGGCCACCCCCATCCGGTACGGCGGGTACCGGCCGCGCCACCACGACCGGTTGCGCCGGCAGTTCGAGCTGGGCGGACTCCACTCCGATCGTCGGCTCGACCCCGTCGCGCCGGCTGCCGGTGCCGCTGTCACCGTCGACGACGGCCGGCTCGGGGTCGGGTTCGGCGCGGACGCCCTCGGGGGTGCCGGCCGGGTCGGGTTTCGTCGCGGGGGCGTGGCCGCCGGCCGGGAGCGGCACCGTGCCGGCCACGGCTTCGTGCACCGGCTCGGCTTCGTGCACCAACTCGGGTCCGTGTGCCGGTTCGGGTTCGTCGGCCTGCTCGGGCCGTTCGGCGGCCTCGGGTTCTCCGGTCGTCCCCGCTCCGCCGGTCGACCCCTCGTCGGCTGGTTCGGGTTCTGTAGTGGGTTCGGGTGCTTTGCCTGCTTCAGGGGCATCGGCCGGCTCGGGCTCGTCGGTGACGTCGGGCGCGGCGACGGGTGCACTCACCATGGCCGGCTCGGTTGTGGCGGTCGGTGCCCCGTCCGGATCCGGGGTGTCCGGATCCGGGGCGTCCGTGGCCGCCGGGATCGGGGCGGCCGCCCGGGGTGCCGGGAGGTCGGTGCCGGGCCGGGTGGGCGCGTCCGTGGGCGCGGGGGCCGGCTTCACGAACTCGGCGGCTCTGGGCGCGTCGTCGGACGGTGCCGGCGGATCCGCCGGCACCGCGGGGGCGGGTTCGGCCGGAGCCGCAATTCGGCCGGGGACCGCCGCACCCAGGGCGGCCGGACCGGGCGCGACGGGCGTCGGCATCGGGTCCGGCTCGACGGGCTCCCGCACCGGGCCGGGCCGGTCGGCCTCCGTCTCGGTGGGTGGCGCGGTCCGGGCCTCCGGCGTCAGGCTGACGGTCGGGGCCGGCGGGACGGCCGGTTCGGATGCCGGTGCCGAAGCGAACCTGGCCGCCGTGGCGGCCGGATCGCCCCGCCACCAGGCGGCGTCCGGGCCCGTTTCCGCCCAGGGGCCGGCACCGCTGCCGCCCCGGCCGGTCCCGGGCCGGGCCGTCGTGGCCGGTGTGCTGTCGGTGCTGTCGCCCGGTCGCGCCGCCGTAGATTCGCCCGTCACAACCTTCATTGGACTACGCCCCGGTCGGATGGTGGCGCAGCCGGCCGCGCGTGTCGGCCGACAAAGCGGACAAGTCGCCCGGCTGGCGTGAAGAAGGTCGGGAGTCGGTCGGCTCGGCTATCCGTTCGCGTCGTCCCGTACCCGGTCACTAGGCTTGTCCGCCATGAGTCACGTTCTCGCCGCGGTCGCCTGGCCCTACGCCAACGGCCCGCGCCACATCGGCCACGTCTCCGGCTTCGGAGTGCCCTCCGACGTATTCAGCCGGTACATGCGGATGGCCGGGCACGACGTACTCATGGTTTCCGGCACCGACGAGCACGGCACCCCGATCCAGGTCCAGGCCGACAAGGAGGGGGTGACCCCGCGCGAGCTGGCCGACCGCTACAACCGGGTCATCGTCGAGGACCTGCACGGCCTCGGGCTGTCGTACGACCTTTTCACCCGGACCACGACCGGCAACCACTACGCGGTCGTGCAGCAGATCTTCGAGGGGCTGTACGCCAACGGCTACATCGTGCCCAAGGTCGCCATGGGCGCCATCTCGCCGTCGACCGGCCGTACCCTGCCCGACCGCTACATCGAGGGCACCTGCCCGATCTGCGGTTACGACGGCGCCCGCGGCGACCAGTGCGACAACTGCGGCAACCAGCTCGACCCGGTCGACCTGATCAACCCACGCTCGAAGATCAACGGCGAGACGCCGAAGTTCGTCGAGACCGAGCACTTCTTCCTCGACCTGCCCGCCTTCGCCCAGGCGCTCGGCAAGTGGCTCGACACCCGCGAGGGTTGGCGCACCAACGTGTTGCGGTTCTCCAAGAACCTGCTCGACGACCTGCAGCCGAGGGCGATCACCCGCGACCTGGAGTGGGGGGTGCCGATCCCGCTCGACGGCTGGCGTGACCGCGGCGACAAGCGGATCTACGTCTGGTTCGACGCGGTCATCGGCTACCTGTCCGCCTCCATCGAGTGGGCCCGCCGCTCCGGCGACCCCGACGCCTGGCGTCGGTGGTGGGCCGCCGACGGCGAGGGCAGGGACGCCCGCGGCTACTACTTCATGGGCAAGGACAACATCGTTTTCCACTCGGTGATCTGGCCGGCGCTGCTTCTCGGCTACTCGGGCGAGGGCGACCGCGACGGCAACCCCGGCGAACTGGGTCGGCTCAACCTGCCGACCGAGGTCGTCTCCAGCGAGTTCCTGACCATGGAGGGCCGCAAGTTCTCGTCGTCGCGCCAGGTCGTCATCTACGTACGCGACTTCCTGGCCCGCTACGACGCCGACGCCCTGCGCTACTTCATCGCGGTCGCCGGCCCGGAGAGCAACGACACCGACTTCACCTGGGCCGAGTTCCTCCGCCGCAACAACGACGAACTCGTCGCCGGCTGGGGCAACCTGGTCAACCGGTCGATCTCGCTGGCGGCGAAGAACTTCGGTGCCGTCCCGCCGGTCGACCCGGCCGGGCTCACCCCCGCCGACGAGGCGCTGCTCGCCACCGCCCGCGCCGGCTTCGACACCGTCGGCGACCTGATCGGCCGGCACCGGCAGAAGCAGGCGATCGGGGAGGCGATGCGGGTCGTCGCCGAGGCCAACCGCTACCTGTCCGACCAGGCGCCGTGGAAGCTCAAGGGCGACGACGACAAGCCCCGGATGGGCACCATCCTGCACGTCGCGCTCCAGGTGGTCAGCGACGCGAACACGCTGCTCACCCCGTTCCTGCCGCACTCGGCGCAGAAGGTGCACGAGCTGCTCGGCGGCACCGGCGTACACGCCCCGATGCCGTCGATCGTCGAGGTCGAGGACCTCGACGGCGGGCCGGCCTACCCGGTGCTGACCGGCGACTACACCGTCGGCACCCGGTGGGAGTCGGTGCCGCTGCCGGTCGGCCGTCCGCTGGCCGTGCCGAAGCCGGTCTTCCGCAAGCTCGACCCGTCGATCGTCGACGAGGAACTGGCCCGCCTGGCGGGGTGAACCCGACGAACTGAGCGTCAGCGGGGTTATCCAGCCGAGGCAACCCCGCTGACGCACAGTCCGTGCCGAGGTGTGGAGCGGCGGCGGGGAGGGAGCGGGCGGGTGACGGCGGTGTGTGATGCTGGCGGCGATGACTGAGTCGACCGAGACCCGCCGCCAGCGCGCGGCCCGGCGGGCCGGTGAGTTTCCGCCCGCGCCCGAGCCGCTGCCCCGGCCGGTGATCGACAGCCACACCCACCTCGACATCACGATCACCGAGGCCGGCACGCCCGGCGGCGGTCCGGCGACCGGCGACCGCGCGGCTGACACCCCGCCGGCCGATCCGGTTGCCGCGATCATCGCCGTCGCGGCCGAGGCCGGCGTCGACCGGCTGGTGCAGGTCGGTGTCGACGTCGCGTCGTCGCGGTGGGGAGTCGAGACGGCGGCCAGGCATCCCTCGGTGCTGGCCACGGTCGCGCTGCACCCCAACGAGGCGCCCCGGCTGGCCGACCTCGACGAGGCGCTGCGCGAGATCGAGACGCTCGCCGCCGACGACCGCGTACGCGGCATCGGCGAGACCGGCCTGGACTTCTTCCGCACCGGAGAGGACGGCCGGGCGGCCCAGGAGCGCAGCTTCCGGGCGCACATCGCCATCGCCAAGCGCTTCGGCAAGGCACTGGTCATCCACGACCGGGACGCGCACCCCGACGTACTGCGGGTGCTCGACGACGAAGGCGCGCCGGAGACCGTCGTACTGCACTGCTTCTCCGGCGACGCCGAGTTCGCCGCCGAGTGCGTACGCCGGGGCTACGTGCTCAGCTTCGCCGGCACCGTGACGTTCGGCAGCGCCACCGCGCTGCGCGACGCCGCGAAGATCACCCCGCTGGACCAGTTGCTGGTCGAGACCGACGCGCCCTACCTGACGCCGATGCCGCACCGGGGCCGCCCCAACGCGTCGTACCTGATCCCGCTGACCGTGCGGGCACTGGCCGAGACGACCGGCACCGACCTCGACGAACTCTGCGCGGCCATCTCCGCCACCGGCGACCGCGTCTTCGGCCCCTGGTAACGGGGCAGCGGTCGGGCCCTGGCCCGGCGTACGCCGCCGGGCGGGCACAGGTGGATCACCGAAGGGCACGCGGATGAGGGCTGACCAGACGGGGCGTCGCCGGCTGCTCCGTGTCGCGCCGTCACACCTACTGGCCGTGGTGATCTTCGGCCTGGTCGCGGCTGCCGGCGGCAACGGGATCACCGCGGGCGTGACCGGAATCGGCCTGCCGTGGCTGATCGCCGGGCTGGGCGGCGTCGTCGGCTCGCTGACGATCCTGGTGACCGCGCTGCTCGTCAGCCACCCAACTGCCCGCGGCGCGGCTGTCCCGACCGGGTCGGCGGGTTCCGCCGCGCCTGCCGCGCCGGTGACCATCGCCCGCTACCTCATGCTGGCCGCCGCACTTGCCACGGCGGTGGCCGGGATCATGTCGGCGCCCGCCGCCACCCACCCCGATCGCCCGCTGGTGATCAGCGTGACCGTCGGCCTCGGCGTCGCGTTGGCACTGTTCGCGCTGCTGGCCGACGGCCGGGTCCGGCGAGCCGGCCGCACCGCCTGAACCTGCCCCGCCAGCGGCCGACGACGGGGACCGTAGGCTCTGCGGGCATGGGACTGCTTGGGCCGGTGGAGATCCGGGAACTCGCCGCGCGGCTCGGCGTCGCACCGACGAAGAAGCTCGGCCAGAACTTCGTCCACGACCCCAACACGGTGCGCCGGATCGCCGCCGCCGCCGACCTCGACCCCGACGACGTCGTCGTCGAGGTCGGGCCGGGCCTCGGCTCGCTGACCCTCGCCCTGCTGCCGGTGGCCCGGCACGTCCACGCCGTCGAACTCGACCCGGTGCTGGCCGGCGCTCTCCCGGACACCGTCGGGACGTACGCGACGCCGGCGGAGGCCGCCCGGCTGACCGTGCACCACGCCGACGCGCTGCGGATCACCGCCGCCGACCTCGCCGCCCCGGCGCCGACGGCACTGGTCGCCAACCTGCCGTACAACGTCGCCGTACCCGTCGTCCTGCACCTGCTCGCCGAGCTGCCGAGCCTGCGGCGCGGCCTGGTGATGGTGCAGAAGGAGGTCGCCGACCGGCTGGTCGCCGGTCCCGGCTCCAAGGTGTACGGCATCCCGTCGGTCAAGCTGTCCTGGTACGCCAGCGCGAAGAATGCCGGCCGGGTGCCGCCCAACGTCTTCTGGCCGGTGCCGAACGTCGACTCCGGACTGGTCGCGTTCACCCGGCGCGAGCCGCCCCGGGCCGACGTACCCCGGGAGGTGGTCTTCACCGTCGTCGACGCGGCGTTCGCGCAGCGGCGCAAGATGCTGCGCGGGGCGCTCGCCGGCTGGGCCGGCGGCCCGGACCGGGCCACGGCCGCGCTGACCCGCGCCGGGGTGGACCCCGGCGCCCGCGGTGAGTCGCTGACCGTCGAGCAGTTCGCGGCGATCGCCGCGGCGGCTCCCGGCGGTACGGCGGCCGCCGAGTAGGCTGTCGCCCGTGCCGGACAGGAGATCAACGACCGGGCGGGCCGAGCCGATCAGGCCCCCCGCCCCCCGCCGCCTCGCCGCTGGTCGCGTCCGGTGACCGAGGCGTGGGGACCGGGTGGCGACGGCGACCAGCCACGCCGGGGGGCGACCGGACCGGTCCGGGTACGCGTGCCCGCCAAGATCAACCTGCATCTCGGGGTCGGACCACCGCGCCCCGACGGCTACCACGAACTCAACACCGTCTACCACGCGATCTCGATCCACGACGAGCTGACCGCCCGCCACGGCGACACCCTCATCCTCACCATGGAGGGCGAGGGCGCCGGTGAACTCGCCCTCGACGAGACCAACCTGATCATCCGGGCCGCCCGCGCCCTGGCCGCCCACGCGGGGATGCCCGCCCACGCCCGCCTCCACCTGCGCAAGCAGATCCCGCTCGCCGGCGGCCTCGCCGGCGGCAGCGCCGACGCCGCCGCCACCCTGCTCGCCTGCGACACGCTGTGGGGCACCGGCCTCAGCCGCGACGAACTCGCCGACATCGGCGCCGGACTCGGCTCCGACATACCGTTCCTCGTCCACGGCGGAACCGCGCTCGGCACCGGCCACGGGGAGACGGTCAGCCCCGTCCTCGCCCGCCCCAGCACCTGGCACTGGGTCGTCGCCATCGCCGACGGCGGCCTGTCCACCCCGGCGGTCTACCACGAGATCGACCGGCTGCGCGACACGGGCACCGCACCCCCCGCCCTCGGCAGCGCCGACGCCCTCCTCGCCGCGCTGCGCCAACGCGACCCGGCCGTGCTCGGCGCCGCCCTCGGCAACGACCTCCAACCCGCGGCCGTGTCGCTGCGCCCGGCCCTCGCCGACGTACTCGACGCCGGCCGGGCCGCCGGCGCCCTCGCCGGCCTCGTCTCCGGCTCCGGCCCGACCTGCGTGTTCCTGGCCGCCGACGCCGCCGACGCCCGCCGCATCGCCGACGAACTGGCGGCCAGCGGCGTCTGCCGGGAAGCCCGCACCGCCCACGGACCCGTCGCCGGCGCCCGGATCGTCTGACCGCCCGCGTTAGTCTTGGCGGTCGCCCGCACAAACCCGCGGTCGCAGTTAGTCCCGGCGGTCGCCCGCACAAACCCGCGGTCGCAGTTGGTCCCGGCGGTCGCCCGCACAACCCGCGGTCGCAGTTAGTTCCGGCGGTCGCCCGCACAACCCGCGGTCGCAGCTAGTCTTGGCGGTCGCCCGCACAACCCGCGGTCGCAGCTAGTCTTGGCGGTCGCCCGCACAACCCGCGGTCGCACATTAGTTCTGGCGGTCGCCCGCACCCGCGGACGACCGCACACATGCGCACAGCCAGCAGAGGTGGAGTTTTGGCCAACATCGTCAACCTGGACCGGGTGTCCAAGGGCTACGGCGCGGCCGGCCAGCTCCTCACCGACGTCTCCCTCGGCCTCGACGACAGCGACCGGATCGGCGTCGTCGGCCTCAACGGCGCCGGCAAGTCCACCCTGCTCCGGATGCTGACCAAGATCGAGGAACCGGATGCCGGCCGGGTGACCCACCGCCGCGACCTGCGGGTCGCCTGGCTGCCGCAGACCCTCGACCTGGCCCCCGAAGCCACCGTCCGCGACGTCGTCATCGGCACCGCCTGGCTGCCCGAGGGCTTCGGCGCCGAACACGAATGGGCCGGCGACGCCGGCGTACGGTCGATCCTCGACGGCCTCGGCATGCCCCACCTCGGCCTCGACCAGCCCGTCGGACCGATGTCCGGCGGCGAACGGCGCCGGGTGGCACTGGCCGCCCTCCTGGTCCGCACCGCCGACCTGCTGATCCTCGACGAGCCCACCAACCACCTCGACGTCGCCGGCGTCGACTGGCTCGCCCGCCACCTCACCGGCCGGCGCGGCGCCCTCGTCGTCGTCACCCACGACCGCTGGTTCCTCGACGCCGTCTGCACCACCACCTGGGAGGTCGCCGACCGCGCCGTACGCGTCTACGAAGGCGGATTCGCCGCCTGGACGCTGGCCCGCGCCGAACGCGAACGGGTCGCCGCCGCGACCGAGGCCCGCCGGCAGAACCTGCTCCGCAAGGAGATCGCCTGGCTGCGGCGCGGCCCGCCGGCCCGTACCTCCAAGCCGCGCTTCCGGATCGAGGCCGCCAACGCGCTCATCGCCGACGTGCCGGAACCCCGCGACACCGTCACCCTGCAACGGCTGGCCACCGCCCGCCTCGGCAAGCAGGTCTACGACCTCACCGACGTCACCCTGCTCGCCGGCCCCAAACTCATCCTCGACGACCTCACCTGGCAGGTCGGCCCCGGCGACCGGATCGCCCTGCTCGGCGCGAACGGGGCCGGCAAGACCACCCTGCTCCGGCTGCTCGCCGGCGTACGCGAACCCGACAAGGGACGCATCGTCACCGGCTCCACCGTCCGGCCCGCGTTCCTCTCCCAGGAACTCGCCGAACTGCCCCGCGAACTCCGGGTCCTCGAAGCCGTCGAGGAGGTCGCCCGCCGGGTCACCCTCGGCGACCGGGAACTCGCCGCCTCCCAACTCGCCGAGATGTTCGGCTTCGACGACCGGAGGCTCTGGACCCCGGTCGGCGACCTCTCCGGCGGCGAACGGCGCCGCCTCCAGATCCTGCGTCTGCTCGCCGCCGAACCCAACGTGCTGCTCTTCGACGAGCCGACCAACGACCTCGACACCGACACCCTCGCCGCGCTCGAGGACCTCCTCGACTCCTGGCCCGGCACCGTCGTCGTCGCCAGCCACGACCGCTACCTGATCGAACGGGTCACCGACGTCGCGTACGGGATGTTCGGCGACGGCCGGCTGGTCCACCTGCCCGGCGGCATCGACGAATACCTGGCCCGGGTCACCGGCCCCGCCGCGCGGACAGCTGGTACGTCCGGTGGGCGTGCCGGGGACGGTGCCGGCCGCCCGGCCGGTGGAGGAACGCCCGAGGCCGGTGCGCCGGGACTCAGCGCGGCCGAGGTCCGCACCGCCCGCAAGGAACTCACCCGGCTCGAACGCCAGGTCGCCAAGCTCGAACAGAAGGCGGCCGGACTGCACGAGCAGCTCGCCGCCAACGCCACCGACTACGCCAAGGTCGCCGAACTCGACGCCCAACTGCGGACCGTCACCGCCGACCGCGAAGCCGTCGAGGAAGCCTGGCTCGTCCTCGCCGAACAGCTCCCCGACACCTGACCACCAGGGGTGTCCGCCGTCACGCTGGGGCTGTGCGCGAGAATCGTCGGCGACCACCACTGGAAACGGCGTTGGAGACTTCAGACATGGCGCACAACCCCGTCAACCATCCCGCGCGGCCGATCTACCGGGCCATCGGCGCGCTGATCGGCCTCTACCTGATCGTCTTCGGCGTGCTCGGCTTCATCGAGACCGGCAGCGGGGAGTTCTTCGCGCAGGACGGCAGCGCCGTGCTCGGCCAGGGCACCAACCTCGGCTTCTCGGTCGTCTCCGCCGTACTCGGGGTGATCATCCTGGTGGCCACCGGACTCGGCCGCAACATCGACGCCGCCGTCAACAAGTGGCTCGGCTACCTCTTCATGGCACTCGGCCTCGGCGAACTCGCCGTGCTGCGCACCGACGCCAACATCTTCAACTTCACCGTGGCCACCGTCGTCGTCACCATGATCATCGGCATCGTCCTGCTGATGGCCGGCATGTACGGCAAGGTCGGCACCGACGACGAGCACCGCGCCTGGCAGGACGCCCGCCTCATCCTCTAGTCACCCCTCCCGCCGTAGCCACCACGGGCGTCCGCCGTTCGGCGGACGCCCGTGCGCGTCCCGGGTGAGAATCAGGCCGAGCCCCCACGGAGGTACGGCAGGAGAAGACGCGATGGCGCACATACCCGTCAACCACCCGCTGCGGCCGCTCTACCGGACAATCGCCGGCCTCGTCGGCGCGTACGTCCTCTTCTTCGGCATCGTCGGCGTCGTCCGCACCTGGGGCGACCCGCTCTTCGAACGCGGCCCCGTCTGGGTGCTCGGCCTACGCACCAACCTGGCCTTCGCCATCATGTCGGTCGTCTTCGGACTGGTCATCCTGATCGGCTCGGTCCTCGGCAGGAACTTCTCCCACTACCTCAACCTCGGTATCGGCATCCTGTTCATGGCCGCCGCCATCGGCATGATGGCCGTGATGCAGACCGACCTGAACTTCCTCAACTTCTCGATGTCGACCGTGATCGTGTCGATGATCTTCGGGCTGATATTTCTCGCGACCGGCCTCTACGACAAGGTCGGCTCACCCGAAGACGCCCACGCCGAAGAGATGTACCGCCGCCAGCCGTCCTCCCGAAGTTGACCGACCGCCCCGTGACCGTGCTCAGCGGGTGAGCAGGGTGGGCTTGGCCTCCAGGTGCGACAGGCCGTTCCAGGCGAGATTGACCAGATGGGCCGCCACCGTCTCCTTACGCGGCTTGCGCACCTCCAGCCACCAGCGGCCGGTCAACGCCACCATGCCCACCAGCGCCTGCGAGTAGAGCTCCGCCAGCTTCGGGTCGTACCCCCGGCTCTTGAACTCGGCACCCAGAATGTGCTCGACCTGGTGCGCCACGTCGTTCATGACACTGCTGAAATTGCCCGTCGCCGACAACACGGGCGACTCGCGGACCAGCACCTGGAAGCCGTGGGTCTCGTTCTCGATGTAGTCGAGGAGCGCCAGCGCCGCCTGCTCCAGCAGTTCGCGCGGATGCCCGGCGGTCAACGCGGTCGTGATCCGGTCGAGCAGCGCCCGCACCTCCCGGTCCACCACCACCGCGTAGAGGCCCTCCTTGCCGCCGAAGTGCTCGTACACGACGGGCTTCGAAACCTTGGCCCGGGCCGCGACCTCCTCGATCGACGTCGCGTCGAAGCCGCGCTCGGCGAACAACTGCCGGCCGGTCGCGATCAACTGCTCGCGCCGCTGGGCGGCCGACATCCGTACCCGGGAACCGCTCTTGGCCGCCGAGGCAGCCGGCCGGGCACGTCCACCGCCTGTGACAGCCGGACTCTCGCTCCGCTCGGTCACGGTGTCCCCTTGCTGCGCTCGGCGCCACCGTGGTGATCACTGAGCCTGATGGTTCCCTCGCTCCGCTCGGTAACGTCGGCACCTCGCTGCGCTCGGCGCCACCGTGGATCACTGAGCCTGATGGTTCCCTCGCTCCGCTCGGTCACGGGGGCCATCCTGCCAGGCGTTGGACATGGGCGGGATGTCCGGGACCGCGCTGCTCACTGCGGTGTGGTTGATTTGATCAGCTTCGCGGCGATCCGCTCCTGCTTCGGCCACCGTACGTCCGACGCGGCGCCCAGCTTCTCGAACAGCCAGATCACCCGGGCCGAGATGTCGACCTGCCCGCGCAGCACGCCGTGCCGGGCACTGGTGGGGTCGGCGTGGTGCAGGTTGTGCCAGCTCTCCCCGAACGACACGATCGCCAGCGGCCAGAAGTTCGAGGCGCGGTCCCCCTGCCGCACCTCGAACGGGCGCTCGCCGTAGACATGGCACACCGAGTTGATCGACCAGGTGACGTGGTGCAACAGGGCGATGCGGACCAGGCCGGCCCAGAAGAACGCGGTCAGCGCGCCCTGCCACGACCAGGTGACCAGGCCGCCGATCAGTGCCGGAGCCAGCGCCGAGATGATCACGAGAACCGGGAAGAGGCGGTCGACGCGCCGGATGTCCTTGTCGGCCAGCAGGTCGGGGGCGAACCGGGCCCGGTTGGACAGTTCGCGGTGGAAGAGCCAGCCCACGTGGGCGTGGAAGAGGCCCTTGGTCAGCCCCCAGACGCTGGTGCCGAACCGCCACGGCGAGTGCGGGTCGCCCTCGACGTCGGAGAACGCGTGGTGGCGCCGGTGGTCGGCGACCCACTGCGTGACGTTGCCCTCGACGGCGAGCGAGCCGGCGACCGCCAGGGTGATCCGCAGCCACCGCTTGGCCTTGAACGATCCGTGGGTGAGGTAGCGGTGGAAGCCGACCGTGATACCGAGGCCCGCGACGAGATACCAGACCAGGCCGATCGCCACGTCCGTCCAGCTCAGCCAGCCACCCCAGGCCACGGGTACGGCGGCGATCAGGGCGAGGAACGGGATGATCACGAAGGACCAGAGGGCGATCAGGATGCCGAGCGGCTCCTTGCCCTCGGTGAGCGGCTTGGGGGCGTTGGCGGTCCGGGGCGGTGGTGGCTGGACTGCGGTGGTCATGGCACCTCGATGCGTGCGGGGGAGATCAATAACTTACGCCTACGTTACCGTAACTTACGGTGCCGTAGCTATTCATCGACCGTCCTGCGTACGTGGAACCCTCGCTCGAATCCGTACGTCTGTGCGAGTGTCGAGGGCATGACGGATTCCCTGGCCACCGAGGCCCAACCGGCCGAGCGAAGGACCAGAGCACTGGCGATGCGGGCCGCCGGCCGGTCGGTGCCGAAGATCGCCGACGAGTTGCAGGTCGCCAGGTCCACCGTCTACGGATGGGTGCGGCACATCCCGGTCGACCCGGAGCGTCGGGCCGAACATCGCCGGGCACACGCGAAGGTGATGACGGATGCCCGCTGGGCGGGACATCACGACGAACGGGCACGGCGGCGGGCCGTGGCCCATGACGCCGTCCGCGCCCGGATCGGCGTCGTCGGCGACCGCGACCTGATGCTGGCCGGCGCCGTCATCTACTGGTCCGAAGGACGCAAGTCGAAGCCGTGGCGCCGTGACGAGCGGGTCACCCTGACCAACAGCGACCCGCGTCTGGTGGAGCTGTTCCTACGGTTTCTGGCGGTGTGCGGGATAGAACGGGACGTGCCGCACTATCGGGTCAGCATCCACGAGTCCGCCGACGTAACCGCGGCCGAGGCGTGGTGGGTCGAGGTCCTCCAGTTGCCGGCCCACCGGTTCCGGCGGGCCACCCTGAAACGCCACCGCCCGACGACCACCCGCCACAACACCGGCGACGACTACCACGGATGCCTTGTCGTGGAGGTGCCACGCAGCCGCGAGCTGTACTGGACGATCGAGGGAATTGTCGATGCGGCGGTCGGCCGGCGCGGTTAAGGTTGCGGCCGGTGGTGGGCGAGGCAGTAGGCTGACACCGTCTCTTTCGGCCGTGGTGTAACTGGCAACACCCGGGTCTTTGGTACCCGTATTTCAGGTTCGAACCCTGGCGGCCGAGCTCAGCCCGTTGGGCGGGTTTCTACTCCGGTGTAACCGGACGGCGTCAGCCCGGTCATGGCTAGCATGGGGCCGCAGACAACCAGTCGCCCCGACGGGAGCCTTTCTCGTGCCTCAGTCCCGTACCCGCACCGTCGTCGTCCTTGCCGCCGGTGAGGGCAAGCGGATGAAGTCAGCACTGCCCAAGGTCCTGCACCCGCTGTTGGGTCGTACCCTGGTCGGTCACGTCCTGGCGGCGGCCGCGCCGGCCGCCGCGGATCGCACCCTGGTCGTGGTCGGCCACGGCGCGGACCAGGTCGCGGCGCATCTCGGCGAGATCGCCCCGGACGCGGTTCCGGTGCTGCAGGCCGAGCAGCGCGGCACCGGTCACGCCGTACGTATCGCGGTCGAGGCGATCTCCGACGCCGAGGGCACCGTCGTGGTGCTCAACGGCGACGTGCCGTTGCTGCGGCCGGAGACGGTCACCGCGCTGGTCGAGGCGCACGAGACCGCTGGTGCCGCCGCCACGGTGCTTGCCGCCGAGGTCACCGACCCGACCGGGCTGGGCCGGATCGTCCGGGACGCCCGGGGTGGCCTGGAGCAGATCGTGGAGGAGCGCGACGCGACCGCGGAGCAGCGGGCGATCCGTGAGATCAACGCCGGCATCTACGCCTTCGACGCCCGGCTGCTGCGCGGGGCGCTCGGCAAGCTGTCGACCGACAACGACCAGGGTGAGGAATACCTGACCGACGTCTTCGGGCTGCTGTCGGCGGCGGGTGAGGCGGTCGCGGTGCACATGGCCGCCGACGCGACGGAGACGCTCGGTTGCAACGACCGGGTCGAGTTGGCCGCCCTGCGCCGGCTGCTGCGCGACCGGGTCAACGCCGGCTGGATGCGGGCCGGGGTGAGCATCCTCGACCCGGAGACGACCTGGGTCGACGTGACGGTGCGGCTGGAGCGGGATGCCGTGCTGGACCAGAACACCCAACTGCGGGGGAGCAGCGTCGTCGGCGAGGGGGCCATCGTCGGCCCGGACGTGACGCTGATCGACACGACGGTGGGCGGGGGCGCCACGGTGCTGCGGGCGCACGCGGTGCAGGCCGAGATCGGGCCGCAGGCGAGCGTCGGCCCGTACGCCTATCTGCGGCCGAAGTCGCGGCTGGCGCGTAAGGCGAAGGTCGGTACGTTCGTCGAGACCAAGAACGCCGCGGTGGGCGAGGGGTCGAAGGTGCCGCACCTGTCGTACGTCGGTGACGCGACGATCGGTGAGCAGAGCAACATCGGTGCGGCGACGGTGTTCGTCAACTACGACGGGGTGGCCAAGCACCATACGACGATCGGTAGTCACGCGCGTACCGGTGCCGACAACATGTTTGTGGCGCCGGTGACGGTCGGTGACGGCGCCTATACGGCGGCCGGTTCGGTGATCATCAACGACGTGCCGCCGGGTGCGCTGGGCGTGGCGCGTGGTGAGCAGCGCAACATCCCCGGCTGGGTCGAGCGGCGCCGGCCGGGTACGGCGGCGGCGGAGGCCGCGGCGCGGGCTGCCGGGACGGGGCCGGGGGCCGGTGTCGAGGGTGAGGGATTGCACGTCATGGCCGACGCAAGTGAACGGGATTCGACCTCGGGTGATACTGCACTCGAATAGTCCCGGAGCCACCGGCACCACCGAACGTACGGGAGCAGACGAGCCGATGGGCAGCATCGTCGCCGAAAACCGCAAGAGCCTGATGCTCTTCTCCGGTCGGGGGTTTCCCGACCTTGCCGAGGAGATCGGCCAGGTGCTGGGCGTGGCACCGACGCCGAGCGATTCCTACGAGTTCGCCAACGGTGAGATCTTTGTTCGATACCGGGAGTCGGTGCGTGGCTCGGACGCCTTCGTCGTCCAGTCCGTGACGCACGGTGTCAACAAGTGGGTCATGGAGACGCTGATCATGGTCGACGCGCTGAAGCGCGGCTCGGCCAAGCGGATCACCGTGGTCCTGCCGTTCTATCCGTATGCGCGGCAGGACAAGAAGCACCGCGGCCGGGAGCCGATCTCGGCCCGGCTGGTCGCCGACCTGCTGAAGACGGCGGGAGCCAACCGGATCCTGACGGTGGACCTGCACACCGCGCAGATCCAGGGTTTCTTCGACGGCCCGGTCGACCACCTGTTCGCGATGGACACGCTGGCCGCCTACGTCGAGTCGAAGTTCGCCGGCCGGCCGATGACGGTCGTCGCGCCGGACTCCGGCCGGGTGCGGGTGGCGGAGCGCTGGACCGACCGGTTGGGTGGTTGCCCGCTGGCGTTCATCCACAAGACGCGTGACCCGTCGAAGCCCAACCAGGTGGTCGCCAACCGGGTGGTGGGTGAGGTCGAGGGGCGGGTCTGCCTGATCGTCGACGACATGATCGACACCGGCGGCACGATCACCAAGGCTTCGGAGATCCTCTACGACGCCGGTGCGGCCGACATCGTGGTGGCGTCGACGCACGCGCTGCTGTCCGATCCGGCGACGGAGCGGTTGAAGAACAGCCGGATCAGCGAGGTGGTGGTGACCAACACGCTGCCGCTGCCGCCCGAGAAGCGGCTCGACAAGATCACCGTGTTGTCGATCGCGCCGCTGCTGGCGCGGGCGATCCGGGAGGTCTTCGACGACGGTTCGGTGACCACCCTTTTCGGTGGGCTGAGCTGACTTGAGGCTGCCCCCGCGCCGGTTACCGGCGCGGGGCAGCCCTCGTCCGGGGGATCAGAGCCGATTGGCAGGGTACGGCGTCAGGGCCGGTCGGTGGCTCGGGTAGACTTATGCGGTTGCCATGGCGAGGGTGCCCTGCGGGCCGCTGCTGACCGAACCAGCGCTTGACGGCACGATGTGACACAGTGCCGGAAGGTGCGGTGTCGACACCGTGCGAAGAGCGCGGTGCCGGGAAGGCACAGCCGCATGGGGGCACCGTCATCGACACGGTGCTCCGGGCAGTGCGCCTCTTTCGAGGAGCCCCAGCGAGCCCCCCGCCCGGCACCGCCAGCCGACGTCCCGCCGCAGCCATAGCATCAGGAGTTTCCCCGTGTCCGAGGTAAAGATCAGCGCCGAGCCCCGTACCGAGTTCGGCAAGGGTGGTGCCCGTCGTACCCGCCGGGCCGGCAAGGTTCCGGCCGTGCTTTACGGCCACGGCGAGAAGCCCCGCCACATCGCGCTGCCGGCGCGGGAGTTCGCCGCCGCGATCCGGCACAACGGTGCCAACGCGCTCTTCGCGATCGACGTCACCGACGGCACCCAGGTGCTCGCGGTGTCGAAGGCGATTCAGCGTGACCCGATCCGTGACACGTTCGAGCACGTCGACCTGCTGCTCGTACGCCGCGGCGAGAAGATCACCGTCGACGTACCGGTGCAGCTGATCGGCGAGGCGGCCCGCGACACGCTGATCGTGCACGAGCACTCGACGCTGTCGGTCAACGCCGACGCGACCAAGCTGCCCGACCACCTGGAGGCCTCGATCGAGGGCCTGGCGGCCGGTTCGCAGGTCACCGCCGCCGACGTGAAGCTGCCGGCCGGTGTCGAGCTGACCGTCGACCCGGAGCTGGTGGTGGCCGCGGTGACGGTGGCGCCGACCGCCGAGCAGCTCGAGGCCGAGGGTGGCGAGCCGGTCGCCGAGGAGACCGCCGAGGTCACCGAGGACGCGGCGGAGGAGACGGGCGAGGCCGCCGAGGCCGAGGCCACGGCCGAAGCCTGATCGAAAGCACTTCAACCAGGCGTCCCCGATCCGTTCGGGGACGCCTGGTCCGTTTCCGGGTTGTCGGCGAGGATTCCGGGGAAGTCGGCGAGGAGAAGGACGAGCATGTCGGACGTTGCTCACCCGTGGTTGGTGGTCGGGCTCGGCAATCCGGGCCGGGAGTACGCCGGCAACCGGCACAATGTCGGCTTCATGGTCGCCGATCTGCTGGCGGGCCGGGTCGGGGCGAAGTTCGGCCGGCACCGGCGGGCGGTGGCGGACGTGGCCGAAGGGCGGCTGGGGTTCGGCGGGCCCAAGCTGGTGATCGCGAAGCCGTTGACGTACATGAACCTGTCCGGCGGGCCGGTGGCGGCTCTGGCGCAGTTCTACAAGGTGCCGCCGGGGCAGGTCGTCGCGGTTCACGACGAGTTGGACATCGCCTACGGGCAGTTGCGGGCGAAGTCCGGTGGCGGCGAGGGCGGGCACAACGGGCTGCGCTCGATGTCGAAGTCGCTCGGGACGAAGGACTACCTGCGGGTGCGGTTCGGTGTCGGCCGCCCGCCGGGCCGGCAGGATCCGGCCGACTATGTGTTGTCCGACTTTTCGACCGTGGAGCGTAAGGAGTTGGAGTTCCTGGTCGACCGGGCCGCCGACGTGGTGGAGGCGGTGGTGACCCGCGGGCTGGAGTGGGCCCAGAACACCTACCACGCTTCGTAGCGGCGGTCCGGCGACGCCGTGTCGCCCGTCCCATTTACGCGTTGGTCACGGCAGACGTACCCGTTGTGGTGGTCTGTTCGTGGTTGCGGGTTTTCGGGAGGCAGGGTGCAGCGGTGGTGGTTGAGTGACTTCGATCCGACCGCGGGGGCCCCACCAGGGCGGCAGGACGACACGATCGTGCTGCCGTTCTTCGATTTCTCGGTGGTGCCGACCAGTCCGGCGCCGGCCGGTGACGCCGGTCGCCCGCTGACGGTCGCCCGGGCCGATCCGGAGCTGGTTCGCGACATCGAGCAGGCGTTCGATCCGGTGGACCGGTCGGGCCTCGATCTCGACGACCGGTTCGATCTTCTCGACGACCCGCATCTTCTCGACGATCCGGGCGCGGGACGGCGGGCGCGCCGGGCCCGCGAGTCGGCCGGCGGTGCCCGTCCGGCGCGGCACGCGACGCGGCCGCCGTTCTGGTCGCGCCGGGTGCCGGGGCGTCATGCCGCGGTGCCGCGCCGGGCCGGCTGGGAGTCCCGGTACCGGTCGACGCTGCTGCTCGCCGATCTCGGCGTGGGGCTGGCGGCCGGGGCGCTGGCGTTCGTGCTGCGCTTCGGGCGGGTGACCAGTGTCGAGGACCGCGTCTATCTGTTGTTCTCGGTGCTGTTGCCGGTGGCGCTGGTGGCGGTGCTGGCGCTGGCGCGGGCGTACGAGAGCAGGTTCCTCTTCGTCGGGACCGACGAGTACCAGCGGGTGATCCGGGCGGGGCTGGGGCTGACGGCCGGGGCGGCGATCGTGTCGTACGCGTTCGACATCCCGACGGCCCGGTCGTACGTGCTGGTGGCGCTGCCGGCGGCGGCGTTCGCGGCGGTGGTCGTACGGTTCGCGCTGCGCAAGCGCCTGCACCGGGCCCGCGAGCGGGGCGAGTGCCTGCGCCGGGTGGTCGTGGTCGGGCACGAGTTGGCGATCCTGCACGTCACCCGGCAGTTGCGCCGGGAGCGGTATCACGGCATGGAGGTGGTGGGGGCCTGCCTGCCGCCGAGCCGGGCCGGCGACGTGGACCTGCCGGTCCTGGGCACGTTCGACGACGTGGCCGAGGCGGTGCGGGCGTCGGCGGCGGACACCGTGGTCGTGCTGTCCTGCCCGGAACTGGACGGGCAGGCGCTGCGCCGGTTGGCGTGGCGGCTGGAGCGCGACGAGGTGGACCTGATCGTGGCGAGCGCCTTGATCGACGTCGCGGGTGCGCGTACGACGATCCGGCCGGTGGACGGGCTGCCGATGCTGCACGTCGAGCATCCCCGGCTGGAGGGGGGCGCCCGGGTGGTCAAGGAGGTCGTGGACCGGGTCGGTGCGGCGTTTCTGCTGGTGCTGCTGGCCCCGGTGCTGCTCGCGGTGGCGGTCGCCATCCGGCGTGACTCACCCGGCCCGGTATTGTTCCGTCAGGTGCGAACTGGCCGCGACGGCAGTCCGTTCCTGATGTACAAGTTCCGCAGCATGTATCTCGACGCCGAGGCGCGGCTGGCGGAGCTGGCGCATCTCAACGAGCACGACGGGGTGCTCTTCAAGATCCGTGACGATCCGCGGGTCACGCCGGTCGGCCGGTGGTTGCGCCGGCTGTCCCTGGACGAGCTGCCGCAGTTGCTGAACGTGCTTCGGGGGCAGATGTCGCTGGTCGGCCCGCGTCCGCCGTTGCCGCAGGAGGTGGCGGCGTATCCGGACGACGTCCGGCGGCGGTTGGCGGTCAAGCCCGGAATGACCGGTCTGTGGCAGGTTTCCGGCCGATCGGACCTGTCCTGGGAGGAGGCGATCCGGTTGGATCTGCGGTACGTCGAGAACTGGTCGTTGTCCCTCGACATCGTGATTCTGATGCGTACGGTCACCGCCGTCGCCCGAACTTCCGGAGCGTACTGATGTCGGATCCACGGGTCTGCGTGGTTCGGCCGCTGCGGATGGAGGTCTGATAATGGCTACTCCTCCCGTGATCGACGGGGCGTTCGCGAGGTGGCTCGCCGAGCGGGCCGGGCAGGCCCTGCTCGACGTCCGGGCCGAGGTCGGGCACGACGATCCGGCGGCGCTGAAGGCGGCGGGCGACAAGGTCGCTCACGACCTGCTGCGTACGGAGCTGGCCCGCTGGCGGCCGGCCGACGCGGTGCTGTCGGAGGAGGACGACGGGTCGCGGCGGGCCTGGGTGGCCGGTGCCGGCGCGGGTGGCGACCCGGCGCCGGACGGCGGCGCACCGCCCGCGCGGCTGTCCGCGGAGCGGGTGTGGATCATCGACCCGCTCGACGGAACCCGGGAGTTCTCCGAGGAGGGCCGGTCGGACTGGGCGGTGCACGTGGCGCTGTGGTCTCGGCAGGGTTCCGCCTCCCACCAGTTGGTCGCCGGCGCCGTGGCCCTGCCGGCGCAGCACCGGGTGCTGGGTACGGACCAGCCGCCGGCCTACCCGCCGATGACCGTGGGGACGGCTGGTGCCGGGGGTGTCATGCCGGTCCGGCTGGCGGCGAGCCGTAGCCGGCCGCCGGCGTTCCTCACCGGCCTGGTCGAGGATGTCGGCGCGGTGCTGGTGCCGATGGGATCGGCCGGCGCGAAGATCGCCGCGGTGATCAGCGGCGAGGCCGACGCGTACGTGCACGCGGGCGGCCAGTACGAGTGGGATTCGGCCGCCCCGGTGGCTGTGGCGACGGCCACCGGCCTGCACGCTTCCCGAGTCGACGGATCTGCGCTGAAATACAACGAGCCTGATCCCAAGCTGCCCGACCTCGTGGTATGCCGCAAGGATCTTGCACCAAGGCTGCTTGCGGCGCTGCAACGGCATATCGGAGTATGATGGCTGTCTATGCCCTAGTGGCCTTGGCCGATCGGGAAGGTTGGGAATCCATGGTCGACGAACCGTCGTCGAGGACGGCCCTGTCGCTGAGGACGGCCCCGTCGGGAGGGACGGCCCCGTCGGGAGGGACGGCCCCGTCGTGGGCGGGCGGCCCGGCGGGCGCCGGGACGGTGCCGGCATGAGCGCCACCGCCGCCTACCGGGTGTCGCACCTGGACGCGCTCGAGGCCGAGAGCATCTTCGTGATGCGCGAGGTGGTCGCCGAGCTGGAGCGGCCGGTGCTGCTCTTCTCCGGGGGCAAGGACTCGATCGTCATGCTCAAGCTGGCCGAGAAGGCGTTCGCCCCGGCCCGGATCCCGTTCCCGGTGATGCACGTCGACACCGGGCACAACTTCCCCGAGGTGCTCGACTACCGCGACGGGCGGGTCGCCGAACTCAGCCTGCAGTTGGTGGTGGCCAGCGTCCAGGAGGCGATCGACGCCGGCCTGGTCCGCGAGTCCGCCGACGGGATGCGCAACCGGATCCAGACCCCGGTCCTGCTCGCCGCGATCGAGAAATACCGGTTCGACGCGCTCTTCGGCGGCGCCCGCCGCGACGAGGAGAAGGCCCGGGCCAAGGAGCGGGTGTTCAGTTTCCGCGACGACTTCGGCCAGTGGGACCCCAAGAACCAGCGTCCCGAACTGTGGAGCCTCTACAACGGGCGGCACCACCCGGGCGAGTCGATCCGGATCTTCCCGCTGTCCAACTGGACCGAGCTGGACATCTGGCACTACATCGCGCGGGAGCGGATCCCGCTGCCGTCGATCTACTACGCGCACGACCGTGAGGTGATCGAGCGCGACGGCATGCTCTACGCCGTCAACGAGTTCATCCGGCCGCGTGGCGGCGAGACGCCATTCACCGCCCGGGTCCGCTACCGCACCGTCGGCGACGCGTCCTGCACCGCCGCCGTCCGCTCCGACGCCGACACCGTCGAACTCGTCATCGACGAGGTCGCCGCCACCCGGATCACCGAACGCGGGGCGACCCGCGGTGACGACCGGGTCAGCGAGGCCGCCATGGAAGACCGCAAGCGGGAGGGCTACTTCTGATGACGGCTCCGACGACGGAGGTGCTGACGGGCACCGCCGAGGGACGTCCCATGGACCTGCTGCGGTTCGCCACCGCGGGCAGCGTCGACGACGGCAAGTCGACCCTGATCGGCCGGCTGCTCTACGACACCAAGTCGCTCTTCACCGACCAGCTGGAGGCGGTCGAGGCGGTCAGTGCCGCCCGGGGCGACGAGTACACCAACCTGGCGCTGCTCACCGACGGCCTGCGCGCCGAACGCGAGCAGGGCATCACGATCGACGTCGCCTACCGCTACTTCGCCACCCCGCGGCGCAAGTTCATCATCGCCGACACCCCGGGGCACATCCAGTACACCCGCAACATGGTCACCGGGGCGTCGACCGCCGACCTGGCGCTGATCCTGGTCGACGCCCGCAAGGGGCTGGTCGAGCAGTCCCGCCGGCACGCGTTCCTCTGCTCGCTGCTGCGGGTGCCGCACCTGGTCCTGTGCGTCAACAAGATGGACCTGGTCGACTGGTCGCAGGAGGTCTTCGAGAAGATCGCCGACGAGTTCACCGCGTTCGCGGCGAAGCTCGACGTACCCGACCTGACGGTCATCCCGATCTCGGCGCTCAAGGGCGACAACATCGTCAGCCGGTCGGAGAACACCCCCTGGTACGAGGGCTCTTCGCTGCTGCACCACCTGGAGCACGTGCACATCGCCTCCGACCGCAACCTGGTCGACGTCCGGTTCCCGGTGCAGTACGTCATCCGGCCGCAGTCCAACACGGTGACCGACTACCGGGGCTACGCCGGCCAGGTCGCGTCCGGCGTACTGAAGCCCGGTGACGAGGTGATGGTGCTGCCGTCCGGCTTCACCAGCCGGATCGCCGCGATCGAGACCGCCGACGGCCCGGTCGAGGAGGCGTTCCCGCCGATGTCGGTGACCGTACGGCTGACCGACGAGATCGACATCTCGCGTGGCGACATGATCTGCCGGCCCAACAACGCCCCGGCGGTCGCCCAGGACGTCGAGGCGATGATCTGCTGGATGGACGAGACCCGTCCGCTGCAGGTCGGCGGCAAGTACGCCATCAAGCACACCACCCGGGCGGCCCGGGCGGTCGTCCGTGGTCTCCAGTACCGGCTCGACGTCAACTCGCTGCACCGCGACGAGTCGCCGGCCGGGCTGTCGCTCAACGAGATCGGGCGGGTCCGGCTGCGTACGACGGTGCCGCTGCTGGCCGACCCCTACCGGCGTAACCGGACGACGGGCGGCTTCATCGTCATCGACGAGACGACGAACCGTACGGTCGGCGCCGGGATGATCGTCGAGGCCAACTGACGGACCGGCGGCGGGGTCGGTCCGGTGTCCGGGCCGGCCCCGCCGCCGTATGTTCAGGGAAGTGCGGCCGCGCCGGCACCGGGTGCGGCGGAGAACCAGACCGGCGGCGTGAACCCGCGATCCGCGTACGCGGCGGTGACGGCGTCCGCGACGGCGTCGATCCGGTCCGCGTCGACCAGGGCCAGGACGCAGCCGCCGAACCCGCCTCCGGTCATCCGGGCGCCGTACGCGCCGGCGGACAGGGCCGCCTCCACGGCGGTGTCGACCTCCGGCACGGTGATCTCGAAGTCGTCGCGCATCGAGGCGTGCGAGGCGGTCATCAGCGGCCCGATCGCCGGCACGTCGCCGGCCCGCAGCAGCGCCACCGTCTCCAGCACCCGCTGGTTCTCGGTCACCACGTGCCGTACCCGGCGGCGCACCACGTCGTCGTCGAGCCGGGCGAGGGCCACGGGCAGCCCGTCGGTGGTGACGTCGCGCAGCGCCGGCACCCCGAGTGCCCGCGCCGCCGACTCGCAGGCGGCCCGGCGGGCCGCGTATTCGCCCGTCACGTGGCGGTGCGGAGCCCGGCTGTCGATCACCAGTACGGCGAGCCCGGCGCCGGCCGCGTCGAACGGGATGTGTTCGAGGGCCAGGGAGCGGCAGTCGAGGAACAGGGCGTGCCCGGCCCGGCAGCGGATCGACGCGGCCTGGTCCATGATTCCGCACGGCATGCCGGCGTAGACGTTCTCGGCCCGCTGGGCGAGCGCCGGGCGGTCGTCGACCGGCAGGTCGATCCGGCCCAGGTCGGCGAGCGCGGTGAGGACGGCCGCCTCCAGCGCGGCCGACGACGACAGGCCCGCCCCCGGCGGCACGTCGGAGACGACGGTGAGCCGGGCACCGGGCACCTGGTGCCCGGCGTCGAGCAGCGCCCAGACCACGCCGGCGACGTAGCCGCCCCAGCCGGTGACCTGGCCCGGCTTGCCGGCGTCGGTGCCGTCGAACGTGATCTGTTCGCCGGCCTGCTCCGACCACACCGTCCACAGTGGTGCGTCGGCGGGAGTGGCGGCGACGACGGTGCGCTGCGGCAGCGCGAACGGCAGGACGAACCCGTCGTTGTAGTCGGTGTGCTCGCCGATCAGGTTGACCCGGCCGGGCGCCGCCCACCGGCCGGCCGGAGCCTCGCCGTACAGTCGCTCGAAGGCCGCCGCGGCACGCGCGGCGAGGAGGTTCCGCCCGGTCACGGCAACAGGTGGTCGCGGTAGAAGGTCCACGCGTCGCCGACCATCTCGGCCAGCGTCGGCTTGGCCGGCACCCAGCCCAGCTCGGCGTGGGCCCGCGCCGACGACGCGACCAGCGCGGCCGGGTCACCCTCGCGGCGGGGAGCCATCTCGACCGGCACCGGATGGCCGGTGACCTCGCGTACGACCTCGACGACCTCCCGGTTGGAGAAGCCGTTGCCGTTGCCGAGGTTGAAGATCCGGTGCTCGCCGGGTACGGCGGTGTCCAGGGCGAGCAGGTGGGCGCGGGCCAGGTCCTCGACGTGGATGTAGTCGCGCACGCAGGTGCCGTCGGCGGTCGGGTAGTCGTCGCCGAAGAGCTGCAGCTTCTCCCGGCGTCCGGCGGCGACCTGCAACGCGATCGGGATCAGGTGCGACTCCGGATCGTGCCGTTCGCCGAGGGCGTGGCCGGGGCGCAGGTAGGCACCGGCCACGTTGAAGTAGCGCAGTGACACCGCGGCCAGGTCGTAGGCGTGCGCCTCCGAGGTCAGGGCCATGTCGACGGCGAGCTTCGTCGCGCCGTACGTGTTGGTCGGGGCCCTGACCGCCGACTCGGTGATCGGCAGCTCGGTCGGGTTGCCGTAGACGGCGGCGGTGGAGGAGAAGACGAACCTGCGTACGCCGGCCGCGCGGGCGGCGTCGATCAGGGCCAGCGACCCGATCGTGTTGTTCTCCCAGTAGATCTCCGGTCGGGCCATCGACTCGCCGGCGGCGATCAGGGCGGCGAAGTGCAGGACCCCGTCGAAGCCGGCGCCGGGGGTGAGTACCCGGGCGGCGTCGTGGATGCGGGCCTCGACGAAGGTGGCCTCCGGCGCGAGCGCCTCCCGGTGCCCGGTGCGCAGGTCGTCGAGGACGACGACCTCGTGGCCGGCGTCGAGCAGGAGCCGGGTGACGACTCCGCCGATGTAGCCGGCGCCGCCGGTGACGAGCAGTTTCACGGGTGGGGCTCCTTCTGGTCGCGGCCACGGTCGGCGCGCGGGTCTTCGGGGGCGGCCGGTGACCGGCGCGGACCCGGTCAGGCTACGCGCCGGAGCAGGCTGCCGCCGTCCGCCGGCCAGCCGGCCTACTGTCCACCATTGTCTCCCAATAGTCAACATATTCGAACATCAGGCGAAGGTTCCACCCCACCACCGGCCCGGCTGTCTACCATGTGCGACATGCGGGAATCCGCCAGTACCGGGCCCCGACGGTCGAGACCGGCGGGGCGCCCTCCACGAGAACCCGGTCCGATGGCCCGTGGCTTCGCCCGGGTCGTCGTACGTGCCGCGGACGCGGCCACCAAGCTGGTGACGGTCCTGCTCGGCACCGGGCCGGCCGCCGGCCGGGAACGGATCAGCGAGGCCGAGCTGCGCGACCTGGTCGCCGCCAACACCGTGCTCGACCCGGTCGAACGGCGCATCATCGACGAGGTGCTGGTCGCGGGTGCCAGCCTGGTCCGCGAGGTGATGATGCCCCGCACCGAGGTGGTCTTCCTCGACGCCGGGCTCTCCCTCGCCGAGGCCGCCCGGCTGGTGCGCGCCGAGACCCACACCCGCTATCCGGTCGTCGACGGCACCCCAGACGACGTGGTCGGCTTCGTGCACCTGCGCGACGTACTGATCCGGCCCGACGGTGACCGGCGCGCCACCATCGGCGAACTGACCCGCGAGGTCAAGCGCCTGCCCGGCAGCAAGCGGGTGCTCGCCGCGCTGACCGAGATGCGCCGGGAACGGCACCACCTCGCCGTCGTCATCGACGAGTACGGCGGCACCGCCGGCATCGTCACCCTCGAAGACCTGATCGAGGAGCTGGTCGGCGAGATCCACGACGAGTACGACGGCGCGCCCGAGCCGGTGGCGGTCGGTGTCCCGCCGTCGGTCGACGGCCGGCTCAACCTCGCCGACTTCGCCGAGCGCACCGGCTTCGCCCTGCCGGTGGGGCCGTACGAGACCGTCGGCGGCTATCTGATGGCATCGCTGGGCCGGCTGCCGACCACCGGCGACGAGGTGACCGTACCCACCGGTTCGCACACCCCGGACGGTGAGCGGGGCTGGCGGTTGCGCGTACTCGAACTCGACGGGCGGCGGGTGGCCCGGGTCGGGATCTCCGCCGTGCCGCCCGCTCCCGGGCCGGGACCGGACGGGGCGCCGGTCGGTGCCGCGGCCACAGCCGTCGTGCCGGCCAGCCGGGGGGTGCCGGCGGCCGAACGGTCGGCACCGAGGGGATGACCGGGACCACGGTCCCGCCCGGACCGGGGCCGTGGGCGGGCCGGCGCCCCGCGTCTTCCGTGATCGGCGGGGGCGTCACCACACGTGCCGGGTGCGGCTGACAGAATCGACGGCATGTCCGACGTTGCCGCCCGGCCCCGGGTACTGTCCGGGATCCAGCCGACCGCCGACTCCTTCCACCTCGGAAATTACCTGGGGGCGGTCCGCAACTGGGTGGCCATGCAGGAGACCCACGACACCTTCTACTGCGTGGTCGACCTGCACGCGATCACGGCCGGCCACGACCCGGAGGTGCTGCGCCAGCGCACCCGGGTCTCCGCCGCACAACTGCTCGCCGCCGGCCTCGACCCCGACCGGTGCACGCTCTTCGTGCAGTCGCAGGTCCCCGAGCACTCGCAGCTGGCCTGGGTGCTGAGCTGCATCACCGGCTTCGGCGAGGCGAGCCGGATGACCCAGTTCAAGGACAAGTCGGCCAAGCAGGGCGCCGACCGTTCCAGCGTCGGCCTGTTCACCTATCCGATCCTCCAGGCGGCGGACATCCTGCTCTACCAGGCCGACGCGGTCCCGGTCGGTGAGGACCAGCGCCAGCACCTGGAGCTGACCCGCGACCTGGCCCACCGGTTCAACACCCGGTTCGGCAAGGCCTTCACGGTGCCGGCGCCCTACATCGTCAAGGAAACCGCGAAGATCACCGACCTGCAGGACCCGACAGCCAAGATGTCCAAGTCTGCGTCGTCGCCGGCCGGGATCATCGAACTGCTCGACGACCCGGCCCGGTCGGCCAAGAAGATCCGGTCGGCGGTCACCGACACCGGGCGTGAGATCGTCTTCGACGCCGAGCACAAGGCGGGCATCTCCAACCTGCTCACCATCTACGCCGCACTCAGCGGCCGCACCATCGACGACCTGGTCGTCGCCTACGACGGCAAGGGCTACGGCGACCTGAAGAAGGACCTCGCCGAGGTCGTCGTGGAGTTCGTCCGGCCGATCCAGGAACGCACCCGGGCCTATCTCGACGACCCGGCGCAGCTCGACAAGATGCTGGCCATCGGGGCGGACAAGGCCGGCGCGGTCGCCTCGGCGACCCTGCGCACCACCTACGAGCGAGTGGGTTTCCTCGCCCCGGCCCGCCCCGAGTGACGGCGCACCCGGTCGAGTCGACCCAGATCGGGGTCGCCATCGACATTCCGGAGCCGTGGGGCAGCACGCTGACCACCCGGCGGGCCGAGGCCGGCGACCCGCGGGCGGAATACGTTCCGGCACACGTGACGCTGCTCGGGCCGACCGAGATCGCCCGGTCGAGCCTGCCGGCCGTCGAGGAGCACCTCGCCGCGGTCGCCGCCACCCACCCGCCGTTCAGCCTGCACCTGCGGGGCACCGGCACCTTCCGGCCGATCACCGAGGTGGTCTTCGTCGCCGTCGCGGCCGGGATCAGCGAATGCGAGTTGATCGCCGAGGCGATCAACTCTGCCGAGGAACTGCGGCGGGAAACCCGGTTTCCCTACCACCCGCACGTGACCGTCGCGCAGGATGTCGACCCGCAGGCACTCGACGAGGTCTTCGAGGACCTTGCCTCGTTTTCCGCGCTCTTCGAGGTCGAGCACTTCACCCTCTTCTCGCACTGCGGCGAGGCCCGCTGGAAGCCGCGTCGCGACTTCCGGCTCGGCACCTGACCCGCGTCGCGACCTTCCGGCGGCGGTCGACCGGCCCCGCCGGGCGAGACGCCCCGGCTGACCGGCCCGGCCCGGAAGTCCGGCCGGGGCTCCCAGGCCATGGGGCGTCCGCCCGGGACCCTGGGGCGCGGTTCCCGATCCGGGCCGGCGTTTTCCGACCCGCTGCCGGGCAACTCGGGACCGCATGGGCAAGGATGGCGGCGTGAAAGCCGTAAGCCGGGCCTGGACGGGCGCGAACCGGCTGCTCATCGCCGGCCGCAATCGCTCCGAGGGCTTCGACCATGTCTGCCGGGCGATCGAGTTGTACGTCAACATGCTCGCCGGGCGGCTCGCGGCGGCCATCGCCTACTACGGGTTCTTCGCCGTCTTCGCCCTCGGCCTCGTCGGCTACTCGGTCTTCGGATTCGTCCTGCAACGCAGCGTCGACGTCCGGGTCGTGGTCAACGACTTCCTCCGGCAGAACCTGCCGTTCCTCGAACTCGACCAGATCGACCAGAGCAGCGGTACGGTCGGCGTCGTCGGCATCACCGTCCTGATCATCACCGGCATCGGCTGGGTCGAGGCGATCCGCTCCTCCCAACGGCTGCTCTACGGCCTCAACCAGCAGCCCGGTTACATCGGACTGCGGCAGATCGTCGATCTCGCCGTACTGGTCGGGGTGTTCCTGCTGCTCGGCCTGTCGGTGGCGGCGGTCGGCGCGGTCGAGGCACTGCTGCGCTGGCTGGTGGGCCGTTCGGTGCCGCCCGCGCTGGCCGTGTCGAGCGTGCTGCTGACCGTCGTGGTGAACATGGTCCTGGCGACCGCCCTGCTGGTGGCGGTGCCCCGGCTGCGGATGTCGCTGCGCCGGCTCGCCGCCCCGGTCCTGGTCGTCGCGGTCGGGATCACCCTGCTCAACACCGCCGGCAACGCCTGGGTCGTACGCACCGAGCGCAATCCGGCGTACACCGTGGTCGCCGGCGCCGTTGGCCTGCTGGTCTACCTGTATCTGCTCAACCAGTTGCTGCTCTTCGGCGCGTCGCTGGCGGCGACCAGTCACCACGGCCGGGTGATCGACCTGACCGAGCGGCCGCGCCGCCGGTCCCCGACCGCCGACGAACAACTCCCGCTCTTCTGATCCGACGGCGCCCGGGTCCGACGGCGCCCGGGTCCGACGGCGCTCAGGTCCGGCAAGGCCGGGGCCCGGCGGGGCCCGGGGCCGGCGGGGCCACGGCACGCGGGCGGGCCGGGGCCTTGCCGTCCCGCCGGGTGACCCCGCGCTCTAGCGGTCCGGTGGGTGAGGGCCGGCGGCCCGGGCAAGGCGGGCCAGCCGGGCGGCGCCGTGCCGGCCGGTGAACCGGTGGAGATAGCCGGCCAACCGGTCCGGGGTGAGCCAGCCGGCCCCGAACGCCTCGTCGAGCAGGGCCCGTGCCGCGCCGTCCGGCAGCAGCCGGAGGCAGTCGAAGACGGTGCGGGCGCGGCCGGTCAGCGGCACGCCGCCGATCCGGGTGACCTCGGCCGGCGGCAGGTCCTCGCGCAGCAGCCGGACCCCGCGCAGCGTGCGCCGGTCGGCGCGGGGCACGAGCAGGCAGGTGGACCGGTCGGGCACGGTGATCCCGTGCCGGCGGGCGGCGGACGGCCCGGCGAGCACCGCCCCGCCGAGGGCCAGCAGGCCGGCGGCGTCGCGCAGCCGCGGACCGGGCCGGACGCCGGCGGGCGCCAGCACCGGGCCGAGCAGCCGGCGCCACTGCCCGGTCCGCAGCCGGCGGCGGACCTGGAACGGGGAGAAGCCGGCCCGGTGGGCCTGGTCGCAGGTGAACAGGCCGTGCTGGGCGGCGGCCACGGCGGCGAGGCGGGCGGGCGCGGTCGTCGGGGTCATGGGAAGACTCTGTGGGAGGCCGCCGACAGTCCGGCGAGGTTGTCCACAGTGCCGGGGATGGCGCGGCCGGGCCTGTGGATAGCGGGGAGATTGTGGCGAACCCCTACGCGGACCGGCCGGAACGGTCATTATGACTCGGGTGGGGGCACTAGTGACTTTGGAGCTGCCGGACGACTCGCCGGTGCTCGACCTGCCGTGGATCATCACCATCGGGCCGCTCAGTGACGAGGACGAGTGGGAGCCGGTGGTCTGCGGGCCGTACGAGCGGCCGCACGCGATCGCCCTGGCCGAGGCGGTGGTTGCCGACGAGGAGTTGATGGCGGTGGTCGAGCCGCTGCTCGCGTTGGCCTCCGTCGACGAGATCCAGGGGGAGATCGGGGCGGCCCGGGCGGCGGCGGAGGACGAGGAGGCCGAGGCCGAGGACGCCGAGGTCTACGGCGACTACGACGAACTCGTCGACGTCGGGCTGAACCAGGAGGAGATCGAGGAGCGCCGGCTCGAGCCGGCGGAGCCGCCGACCCCGACCGAGGTACGTGCCGGCTTCGTCCGGATCGCCGAGCAGCTCATCAGCCGGGCACCCTGACCGCGTACGACGGACGGCGGTGCCCCCGGAAACCTCCGGGGGCACCGCCGCCACCATCACCCCCCACCACAAGGGGTCCGGACCAGGTCTTACCCGGCCGACGGCGGTTGGAACCATGCCGCCGCGTCGACCGGCAGATCGAACGCGCCGTCGGCGTCGGTCAGCGGCTCACTGGAGACGACCGGCGAGCCGTACCCGGTGATCTTCACCGGGGTGCCGCTGAGGTTGATCACGCAGACCAGCCCCGCCGGGCCGGCGCCGGCCCGGGCGAAGGCCAACACACCCGGCTCGGTGTCCAGCCAGGTCAACTCGCCGCCACCGAGGGCGGGATGGGTCCGCCGGATGCCGAGCGCGGTGCGGTAGAGCTCCAGCGTCGAGGCGGGGTCGCCGGTCTGCGCGGCGACGGTGAGGCCGGCCCAGTCGGTCGGCGACGGGAGCCAGCCGTCGGCACCGCCATCCGGGCCGAAGCCGTACGGCGGGACGGTGCCGCTCCAGGGCAGCGGGATCCGGCAGCCGTCACGGCTCTCCCCGGTGCGCAGGAACGACGGATCCTGGCGTAGCTCGTCGGGCAGGTCGAGGAACTCCGGCAGGCCGAGTTCCTCACCCTGGTAGAGGTAGGCGGAGCCGGGCAGGGCCAGCATCAGCAGCGCCGCCGCCCGGGCCCGGCGCAGGCCGACCGCGCCGTCGCCGTAGCGGGTCACGTGCCGCTTCTTGTCGTGGTTGGACAGCACCCAGGTGGTCGGGGCGCCGACGATGGCCGACTCGGCCAGCGCGGTGTCGATCACCTTGCGGAACGAGTCGGCGGACCAGGTCGCTTCCAGGAAGTCGAAGTTGAACGCCTGGTGCAGTTCGTCGGGGCCGATGTAGCGGGCCAGCCGCTGTGGGCTCTCCGCCCACGCCTCGGCGACCGCCATCCGGCCACCGGCATAGCTGTCCAGGATCGGCCGCCAGGCCCGGTAGATGTCGTGCACCTCGTCCTGGTCGAAGTAGGGCAGCCGGCCCCGGCCGAGCAGTTCGACCTGGCGCTGGCCGGTGGCGGAGCTGTGCCCGACGTCGGGCAGCCCCTCCTCCTTGATCATTCCGTGCGCGACGTCGATGCGGAACCCGTCGACGCCCCGGTCGAGCCAGAACCGCAGCACGCCCTCGAACTCGGCGCGTACCTCGGGGTTACGCCAGTCCAGGTCGGGCTGGGCCGGGTCGAAGAGGTGCAGGTACCACTGGCCGTCGGGCACCCGGGTCCAGGCCGGACCGCCGAAGATTGACTCCCAGTCGTTGGGCGGTTCGGAGCCGTCCGGGCCGCGCCCGTCGCGGAAGAGGTAGCGGCCCCGCTCCGGCGATCCGGGCGCGGCGGCGAGGGCGGCCACGAACCACGGGTGGGCGTTGGAGGTGTGGTTGGGCACGATGTCGACGATGATCCGTACGCCGAGCGCGTGCGCGTCGGCGATCATGGCGTCGAAGTCGGCGAGGGTGCCGAACATCGGGTCGACGTCGCGGTAGTCGGCCACGTCGTACCCGCCGTCGATCATGGGAGACCGGTAGAACGGCGTGAGCCACAACGCGTCGACGCCGAGGTCGTGCAGGTAAGGCAGCCGGCTGCGGATGCCCTGGAGGTCGCCCGTACCGTCACCGTCCGCGTCGGCGAAGCTGCGGACGTAGACCTGGTAGACGACAGCGGACCGCCACCAGTCGTCGGTGGTGTCGGACGGCACGCCGGTGGTGGACGTCATGGCTACCTGCTTCTGGGGATCGTGGTGCGCCCGTGCGGCCGGGTTTCGGCCGTGCGGACCCCGATTGTCAATGAGTGCGCCCAGGATGCCCGGGTACGGCTGCAAGAGTCAAGCATTTCTTGCGCAAACAGTGCTGGATCTTGCGCTGTCCGGGATCGTGCCGTTGGTCGTGGTGTGACGCGGCTCTCGTCCGGACGCGCCCGTCCGACGCCCGGCCGCCGGACGGCGGCGCGGGTCGCGGACGACGGTCGGGGTGGCGCCGGTCAGGCCGGTACGGCGGACGGCGCGGCCGACGGCGGCGGTGGCGTGGCCGGCCCCGGCGCGATCGCCGTCGAGCCGCGGACGACCAGTTCCGGCCGGAAGACGTACTCCGAGTGTGGCGCGGCGTGGCCGTTGATCTCGTCGACCAGGGCCCGTACCGCGGCCACCGCCATCGAGGCCACCGGCTGCCGCAGGGTGGTCAGCGGCGGGTCGGTGAACGCGATCAGCGGCGAGTCGTCGTAGCCGACGACCGACACCTCGCCGGGCACCGAGAGGCCGCGCTGCCGGGCGGCCCGGATGGCGCCCAGGGCCATCAGGTCCGAGCCGCACACCAGGCCGGTCGCGCCCCGGTCGAGCAGGCGTGCGGCGGCGGCCTCGCCGCCCTCGACGCCGAAGAGGGTGAGCGCGGTCAGTTCGTCGAGTTCGGTGTCGGTGAGGCCGGCCAGGCGGCGCATCGCCGATCGGTATCCGCCGACCTTGCGCTGTACGGGCGAGAAGCGGTCGGGCCCGGTGATCAGGCCGATCCGGCGGTGGCCGAGAGCGACCAGGTGGGCCACGGCCAGCTCGCCGGCCATCCGGTCGTCGCACGAGACGAACGGTGCCTCGATGCCCTCCACGTATCCGTTGACCAGCACGATCGGCAGCGGACGCGCGATCAGCTTGCGGTAGCGGTCGTGGTCGGCGGAGGTGTCGGCGTGCAGGCCGGAGACGAAGACGATGCCGGAGACCTGGCGGTCGAGCAGCATCTCCACGTATTCGTCCTCGGTGACCCCGCCCGGCGTCTGGGTGCACAGCACGGGGGTGTAGCCGGACTGGGCGAGTGCCGACTCGATCGTCTGGGCGAACGCCGGGAAGATCGGGTTGTCCAGCTCGGGCACGACCAGGCCCACCAGCCCGGCGCTGCGCTTGCGCAGCCGGGCCGGACGCTCGTAGCCGAGTACGTCGAGTGCGGTCAGGACCGCCTGGCGAGTTTCGGCCGAGACGCCGGGGCGGCCATTGAGGACGCGCGACACGGTGGCCTCGCTGACCTCGGCCTGCTGTGCGATATCCGCTAGACGTGCGCGCATGGCGGCACTGTAGCCCAAGCGGCAAGATCTTGCGTACAGCCCTGCAAGCTCTTCCATTGTCTGCAACGTCTTGCTAACGTCCCCGCAACACATGACTGATGCGGCGTTCGATCTTGGCGCCGGTTGAAAGACCTTACACAGAATTCGGGCTGACCACACGGCGAGCGGGCCGGTCCGCCCATGATCGACAGGAGTTCCGATGCGCATCCGAACCGCGGGTGTGGTCGCCACCGTCGCTCTCGCGATCGCGGCCGCCGGTTGTGGTGGTGGCGGAGACGAGCCCGACGCTTCCGGCTCCACGCCCCCCAGTGCCGACGGCGGCAAGCTGGTGATCTGGGCCGACGACAAGCGCTCGGCCGCGCTCAAGCCCTTCGCCGACAAGTTCGGCCAGGAGAACGGCGTCACCGTCGAGGTGCAGGCGATCTCCAAGGACCAGCAGACCACGTTCGTCACCGCGTCGCAGCAGGGCAGCGGCCCGGACGTGATGGTCGGCGCACACGACTGGATCGGCAACCTCGTCCAGAACGGCGCCATCGACCCCGTGCAGCTCACCGAGGCCCAGAAGGCCGGCTTCAACCAGGGCGCGCTGAAGGCGGTCACCTTCAACGGTCAGGTCTACGCCGTCCCGTACGCGACCGAGAACCTCGCCCTGATCCGCAACACCGAGCTGGCACCCGAGGCCCCGAAGACCGTCGAGGACCTGGTCACCACCGGCAAGCGGCTCCAGGCCGAGAAGAAGGCGTCCGAGATCCTGTGCCTCCAGGTGGGCCAGAACGGCGACGCCTACCACCTCTACCCGTTCTACACCTCGGCCGGCGGAACGCTCTTCGGCACCAACGCCGCCGGCGACTACGACCCGAAGCAACTCGGCGTGGGCACGCCCGAGTCGATCGCCGCCTTCGAGAAGATCGCGAAGCTCGGCGAGAAGGGCGACGGCGCGCTGAAGCGGTCCATCACCGCGGAGAACTCGATCGCCACCTTCACCGGCAAGAAGTGCGCCTTCCTGGTCGCCGGACCGTGGGCGATCACCGACGCCAAGACCGCCAACATCAAGTACGACATCAGCCCGGTCCCCGGCTTCGCCGGCGCCAAGGAGCCGACGCCGTTCCTCGGTGTCCAGGCGTTCTACGTCGCCGCCAAGGGCAAGAACAAGGCGCTGGCCCAGGAGTTCGTGACCAACTACCTGACCACGCCCGAACTCGCCGTGGCGCTCTACCAGGCCGAGCCGCGTCCGCCGGCGCTGACCGCCGCCTTCGACCAGGTCAAGGCCAGCGACCCGGACCTGGCGAAGTTCCTGGAAGCCGGTGCCAACGCCGTACCGCTGCCGGCGATCCCGGAGATGGCGGCCATCTGGGACCCGTTCGGCAAGGCCGAATCCGCGATCGTCGGCGGTGCCGACGTCACCCAGACGATCACCGCCGCCGGCAAGACGATCTCCGAGCAGATCAAGTAGGTACCGTGACCGAGCGGAGCGAGGGAGCCGTCAGGCTCAGCCTCATACATGGTGTCGCCGAGCGCGGCGAGGCGGCACCGTGACCGAGAACATGACGGGTGCGGGGCCTGCGACGCAGGCCCCGCCCCGGGGGCCGGGCGGGGCCCCGGGCCGGGGCCGTGACCCCGACAAGGCACGCCGGACCGTACGCGACGACCGGCCGATCACGCTCACCGGGCTCGCCGTCAAGGTCGTGCTCCTCGGCCTCGTCGCCGGGATCGCGCTCTGGGCGGCCTTCCCGCTCATCGAGGCCGAGGCGTGGGTCGGTCTGGGCATCCTCGTGGCCACCACCGCCGGGCTGTTCTACCTCTACCTGTCCCGGCGGCACATCCCGGCCAAGTATCTGGTGCCCGGCACGCTGTTCCTGATCGCGTTCCAGGTCTTCCCGGTCCTCTACACGGCCAGCACCGCCTTCACCAACTTCGGTGACGGCCACCGGGGCAGCAAGGACGAGGCGATCGTCGCCATCCAGTCCTCGTCGGTGGTCCAGGTCCCCGGATCGATCGAGTACGCCCTCTCGGTGGCGACCACCGGCGACGCCGCCACCGGCCCGCTGGTCTTCCTGGTCACCGATCCGACCACCGGGACCGTCTCGGCCGGCAACGCCGACGGCCTGGAGCCGCTCGACGCGGGCAACGTCACCGTCAACAGCGCCGGCAAGGTGACCGCCGCCGACGGCTACACCGTGCTCAACGCCGGCCAGGCCAGCGCCCGCAGCCAGGAGATCACCGAGTTCGCGGTGCCGACCGAGGGCGGCGCCATCCGCTCGGCCGGGCTTTCCCGGGCGTACGAGGGCAAGGCGACGCGGGCGTACGACGCCGGCTGCGACTGCGTACGCGACGCCGACAGCGGCAAGGTCTGGACCGCCGACCCCGAACGTGGCGCCTTCGTCGCCGCCGACGGCGAGCGGCTGCTCCAGGGCTGGCGGGTCAACGTCGGGCTGAGCAACTTCACCCGGGTGCTGACCGAGCCGTCGATCTCCGGACCGTTCCTGGAGACGCTGGTCTGGAACTTCGCCTTCGCCGTCGGGTCGGTGTTCGTCACCTTCGCGCTCGGCCTGCTCTGCGCGCTGGCGCTGCACTCGCCCCGGGTACGCGGCCGGACCCTCTACCGGGTGCTGCTGATCCTGCCGTACGCGATGCCGTCGTTCGCGATGCTGCTGGTCTGGCGGGACATGTTCAACACCGACTTCGGCCTGGTCAACAACCTGTTCGGACTCGACGTGGACTGGATGGGCCAGCCCTGGTCGGCGCGGGCCGCGGTGGTACTGGTGCAGTTGTGGCTCGGCTACCCGTACATGTTCCTGGTCGCGACCGGTGCCCTTCAGGCGATCCCGCGCGAGCTGACCGAGGCGACCTCGGTCGACGGGGCCACGCCGTGGCAGTCGTTCCGGCGGATCACCCTGCCGCTGCTGCTGGTCGCGCTGAGCCCGCTGCTGATCTCGTCGTTCGCGTACAACTTCAACAACTTCAACGCGATCTACCTGGTCACCGAGGGGGGGCCGTTCCCGGCCGACAACCCGAGCGTGGGTGCGACCGACCTGCTCATCACCTACACGTACCGGCTGGCGTTCGGCGCGGCCGGTGCCCAGTTCGGCTTCGCCGCGGCCATCTCGATCTTCATCTTCACCCTCGTCGCGGTCATCTCGGCGATCAGTTTCCGCCGGTCGCGCCAACAGGAAGAGGTGTACGCGTGAGCACTGTTTCTGCCACACCTCGCCGGCGGTCGCGGTGGTTCGCGGACGTGGGGTGGCGGCACATGGTGCTGCTGGTCTCGCTGGCGTTCGCGCTGTTCCCGATCGTCTTCGTGGTCTCGGCGGCGGTCAACCCGCTGGGTACGCTCTCGTCGACCGACCTGCTGCCCACGGGTGCCTCGTTCGGCAACTTCGCCAACCTGTTCCGAGACACGGCCTTCGAGTGGTGGTTCCTCAACTCGCTGCTGATCGCGAGCGTGTCGGCGGCCGTGTCGGTGTTCCTGTCCGCGCTGGCCGCGTACGCGTTCAGCCGGATGCGGTTCAAGGGCCGGCGGGTCGGCCTGCTCTCGCTGCTGCTGATCCAGATGTTCCCGCAGTTCCTGGCGATCGTGGCGATCTTCCTGATCTTCACGACGGTCACCGACCTGTGGCCGGCGATCGGCTTCAACACCCCGTGGGGCCTGCTGCTGCTCTACCTCGGTGGCGCGCTCGGCGTGAACACCTGGCTGATGAAGGGCTTCTACGACACGCTGCCCCGCGAGCTGGACGAGTCGGCGACGATGGACGGCGCCTCGCACACCCAGGTGTTCTTCCGGATCATGTTGCCGCTGGTGGCGCCGATCCTCGCCGTCACGGCGCTGCTGGCGTTCATCGGCACGATCAACGAGTTCCTGATCGCCAACGTGTTCCTCACCAGCCCGGAGTCGAAGACGCTGTCGGTCGGCATGTGGGGCCTGGTCGCGGGGGAGCGGAACAACAACTTCGGCATCTTCTGTGCCGGCACGTTGCTGACCGCCATCCCGACGGTGCTGGTCTTCCAGTTCCTGCAGCGCTACATCGTGTCCGGCCTGACGGCCGGCGCGGTCAAGGGCTGACCCACTCCGGTCGGGGCGGCCGGCCCGCGCGTGTTGGCGTCGCGCGGGCCGGCCACCGGCCGGTCAGCCGGGGTGGGCGGCGAGGGCCCGGTAGACCCAGGCCCAGACCGGGCTCACCTCCGGGTACGGCGGCCATCCGTTGACGACCGCCATCAGTTGCCAGTAGTGCGCCGGCCGCGGGTCGGCGCCGAGTTCCCAGGCGTCGAGCAGTTCCCGCCGGTACGCCGGGTCGTCGGTCCGGCCGACGGCTTCGGCGTACGCGGCGACGACCCGGTCGATGATCCGGCCGGCCTCGGCCGACATCGGGTCGATGCCGTCGGCCTGGGCCGGCCCGGCCAGTTCGTCGACGAGCGCGGCCACGGCCCGCGCCGGTTCCGCCTCGACCGGGACCGGGCTCTCCCCGCCGAACGACTTCTCGCTCATCCGGCGCAGCAGGCCGCGGAAGTCGCGGTCACGGACCAGTTCGGAGAGTTCGAGCCAGGCGTCGAGCTGAGCGTCGGTCGGATCGTCGGGCAGTTCGGGTCTGGCCCGGCGCAGCATCCCCTCGAACTCCGGGTCAACCGGTATGCCGGTGAAGATGCTGTCCAGGAACTCGTCGATGATCCGTCGCCGGTCGTCGGCGGTGGCTTGGGCGATCTGGTTCATCCGGTCTACCTCCTGTGGGGTCGGTTGGCGGCGAGCCAGCGCGCGCAGTACGGCCCGCCGTACCCGCAGCAGCCGGATCTGCGCGTCGACCGCCTCGGCGTGCCGGGCGACGACCTGGGTCAGGTCGGCCTGGCGGTCGAGGACCTGCCGGATGGTGGCCAGGTCGAGGCCGAGTTCGCGCAGGGTCCGGACGAGGTCCAGGCGCGCCGCGGCCTGCGCGTCGTAGCGGCGGTGTCCGCTGTGGGTGCGGGCCACCTCCGGTACGAGGCCGAGGTCGGAGTAGTAGCGGACGGTCTTGACCGACAATCCGCTGCGCCGGGCCAGCTCGCCGATGTGCATGCGTTCGATGCTCGGACCTCCCCCCACTGGAGTTGCAACCCCGCGCCGCGCCCCCGTCCCCGCCGTCCTCGCCGCCGGCCGATGCGTTGATCAAGGAGTTGTTGCCCGGATCGTGGCCCGTTTCGCCCGTTACATCACCTAGATCGGCGCGTCAGGGGTGCGCGTGTCCGCCGTCAACGAGGCCGGACCTGGGGGGTGGGACATGAGGGCGTGGATGCCGGCCATGAAGGTCTGGTGGTCGGGGGCGCCGGTCAGCAGCCGCTGCAGGGCGTAGCCGGGGATCATGCCGAGCAGGACGTGGCCGACCGCCGTGACGTCGGTGTCGGCCGCCAGTTCACCCCGGTCGATGGCCTGCTGGGCGAGCGTGGTGAAGAACTCGCGGAGCCGGGGATAGCGTTCGGCGACCAGGGCGGCCACGGTCTGGTCGCGCATCGCCTCCGCCCAGACCTGGACCGCCAGCCGGAACATGCCGTCCGGGCCGAGTTGCGTGTCGACCACCGCCAGCACCCGGTCCATCGCCTCGATCAACGGGTACTGCGGCTCGTGTGCGGCGATGGCGTTGAATTCCCGGCCGACGCCGTCGACGGTCTGTCCGGCGATGGCGGCGACGATCTCGTGCTTGCTGGTGAAGTAGCGGTAGACGGCACCGACCGACAGCCCCGCCTCCGAGATCACGTCCTGCATCGAGGTCTGGTGGAAGCCGTTGCGCAGGAAGCACCGGCGGGCCGCGTCGAGGATCTGCTGCCGGCGGGCGGCCAGGTGCTGCTCGGATACGCGTGGCATGGCACACAGCGTAAAACGAGGGTTCGTTCCTTGACGGCGGGCCGGACCATGGTGACCCTGGAGACATAAAAGAACGAGCGTTCGTTTTAAGGAGATGGTCATGACGCGCCGCCAACCACCACCGGTCCTGCTCGCCGTACTGATCGGGGTTGCGGTAGTCGCCCTTCAGGCGCTGCTCGTACCGCTGTTCGCCGGACCCGCCGCGAACCTTCAACCGCGCGACCTGCCGATCGTTGTCGCCGGACCACCGGAGGCGACCGCCGCGATCACCGCCCGGATGGAGCAGGCCCTGCCCGGCGGGTTCGAGATCATCGCCCGCCCCGACGCGGCGGCGGCCGACCGCGCCCTGCGCGACCGGGAGGCGTACGGTGCCGTGGTGGTCGGCCCGGACGGGCCGGTCCTGCACACCGCGTCGGCGGCCAGCCCGGCGGTGGCCACCCTGCTCGCCCAGGCCGCCGGGCAACTCGGCGACGGTCGGCCGGTGCCGGTGGTCGACGTCGTACCCGGCGACCCCGACGATCCCCGGGGCGGCGGATTCGCCGGCGGGTTCCTGCCGCTGGTGATGACCAGCCTGATCGCCGCCGCCGCGCTGACCCTGGCGGTCCGCTCCCGGCCGGTACGGCTGGCCGGCCTGCTGACGTACGGCGTGCTGGCCGGCCTCGCCGGGGCGGCCGTACTGCAGTTCTGGCTCGGCGTGCTGCCCGGCGGCTACCCGCTGAACGCCGCCGTCATCGGCCTCACCGCGCTGGCCGTCGCGGCCACCGTCGCCGGGCTCGGTTCACTGCTCGGCCTGCCGGGCATCGGTCTCGGTGCGTTGATCGTGTTCCTGGTGGGCAACGCCCTGTCGGCGGTCGGTGCGGCCCCGGAGTTGCTTCCGCAGCCGTGGGGCACGGTCGGGCAGTGGCTGCCGGTGGGAGCCGGCGGCACCCTGCTGCGCTCGGCGGCGTTCTTCGACGGGGCGGGCGGCGCGCAACCGGCGTGGATCCTGGCCGGCTACGTGCTGGTCGGGCTGGTGCTCCTGCTGGTCGGGCGGGCGGTGCCCGCCGTACCCGGGCGGTCGGTGGACCGGCCGGCCGACCCCGGTGACCCGGTCGCGTCCGGTGTGCCGGTGGTGGCATCCGGCGGGCCGGCGGTGACGCGGGGCTGAGCCCCGAGTGGGATCCGACGATCCGCTCCCGGATCGGCCGTTAGGTGGAAGCCGGCTAGCAAGATTTTGCAGACTTTACGCAAGACTCTTGCATCGATGAGGGGCGTCAGCCTAGATTCGCCTTCTCGTATCTCACGGTCGATGTCCCATCGCCGGCTCGCGTCACGAGGAGTTGGACGTGTCCATCAGCGCGCCTACGACCGGCGTACGGGCCGACGCCACCGGATTCTCGCTCCACGCCGTGGACGGCACCGCCTACCGGGTCGAACTCACGATGGACCTGTTCGCCCCGGGAAATCCGCTGCTGCGCGACCGCCTGGCCGGCCGGCGGGTCGTCGCCTTCGTCGGCCCGACCGTGAACCGGCTGTACGGCGAGCGGATCCGGGCCTACCTGCGGGACCGGTTGTCGCCGGGAAGCTGGACCGTCCACATGGTACGAACCGGCGAGCGCTTCAAGACGCTCGCCTCGGTCGAGCGGATCGGCGCCCTGGCCAAGGCCGACGGGCTCGATCGGCACGGGGTGATGCTCGCCGTCGGCGGCGGCGTCCTGTGCGACCTGGTCGGGTTCGCCGCCGCCACCTACGCCCGCGGGGTTCGGTACGTCAAGGTCAACACGACCCTGGTCGGACAGGTGGACGTCGGCGTCGGGATCAAGACCGGGGTGAACGCCTTCGGCAGCAAGAACATGCTCGGCGCCTACCACCCGGCGTACGCCTCGATCAACGACCCGGCGTTCCTGCGTACCCTCCCGGACCGGGAGATCCGCTGTGGACTCGGCGAGATCGTGAAGATGGCCGTGATCAGGGATCGGGCGCTCTTCGAGACCCTGGTGGAGCACCCCGACGCCTTCCGACCGGCGCCGGACCGGGTCGGCCCGCCGGGCCCCGAAGGCATGCCGGACCGGGTGGGCCCGCCGCGTCCCGACGGCGCGGTGGGCGGCCCGGCCGGGGTGGAGGACTACGTGCTGCGCGCGGCGATGGAGTCGATGCTGCGCGAACTCTGCCCCAACCTGCGCGAGGAGAACCTGGCCCGGCTGGTCGACTTCGGCCACACCTTCGGGCCCGTGATCGAGACCGCCAGCGACTACCGCGTCGCGCACGGCGAGTCGGTGGCGATCGACATGGCCCTGTCCAGCCAGATCGCCCGGCTGCTCGGCCTGCTGTCCGAGGCGGACTGCGACCGGATCACCGAACTGCTGCTGCGGCTCGGCCTGCCGGTGTACGACGCGGCGACCTGCACCCCCGAACTGATGTGGCAGGCGCTGCGCGGCGCCTGGGAACGACGTGGCCGGCGGCTGCACCTGGTCGTACCCACCGGCATCGGTTCGGCCACCTTCGTCGACGACCTCGACGACCTGCCGGCCGGGGTGCTGGACAAGGCCCTGGTCGCACTCGCCGCCGCCGGCCGGGCCGGGCGGCCGCGCCGGCTGGTGGTCGCCGGATGACCGGTCCCACGCCCGGTGCCGGAGAGCACGACCCGGTGGTACGCCGTACCCGGGTCCCGAACCTGCACCGCGACCTGATGCGCGAGGTGACCGGCGACCACGGCGGGACCGGCACCATCCGGGTGCACCGCGCCTTCGACCGGGCGCACGCCCCGGCCGGCGTCGCCTTCGTCGACCTGGTGGTGCTGCCGCCCGGGACCTCGATCGGGCTGCACCGGCACGGCGACGACCAGGAGACGTACGTGATCCTGCGCGGCACCGGCCGGATGACGCTGGACGGCGACACCTTCGACGTGGCGGCCGGCGACGTCGTGGTCAACCGGCCGTACGGCGAACACGGCCTGGCCAACAGCGGCGCCGACGACCTGCACCTGCTCGTCTTCGAGATCGCGCCGATGGGCGCGCCCGCACCCGGACCGGAGCCGGCGTGACGGGGCCCGGTCCCCGGCAGGTGGAGTTGCTGGCCCGGGAGGCGGCGCACCTGGCGCCCGGCGCCTCCGAGGAGGCCGCCCTCGGCGGCCGGGTCTTCGTCTCCGGGCGTGGCGCGGTGCTGGTCGACGCCGACGGCAACGAATACCTGGACTTCGCCGCCGGCACCCTGACCCAGTCGCTCGGGCACTGCCACCCCGAGGTGGTCGCCGCCCTGACCGAGCAGGCGGGTCGACTGTGGAACGTGCACGACTTCGCGACCGCCGACCGGGCGGCGCTCTGTGAACTGCTCGCCGAACTGTTGCCGGAACACCTGACCACGCTGGCGTTCTTCTCCACCGGTGCCGAGGTGGTCGAGGCGGCGCTGCGTACGGTGCAGGCGGTCGCCGAACCGGGCCGCAACCGGGTCGGCGCGCTGCGGTACGGCTTCCACGGCAAGACGCAGGGCGGGCGAATGCTCGTGCACTGGGACGTCGGCCACCAGTCGTTCGCCGGCAACAGTGTGCTCGGCTACTCGCCGTACTGCTACCGCTGCCCGCTGGAGCTGACCTACCCGTCGTGCGACGTACGGTGCGCGGCCCTGGTCCGCCGGCACATCGCGGAGAAGCCGAACGTCAGCGCGCTGTTCTTCGAGCCGGTCCTCGGGGCGGCCGGGGTGATCGTGCCGCCGCCCGGCTACTGGGAGCAGATCGCCGCCGCCTGCCGCGACAACGGAGTGCTGCTGGTCGCCGACGAGGTGCTGACCGGTGGCGGGCGCACCGGGTCGTTCCTGGCCAGCGAGGCGCTCGGGGTACGGGCCGACCTGGTCGCGCTGTCGAAGGGGATGGCGTCGGGGTTCCCGTTCGCGGTGCTCGCCGGCACCGACGCCGTGCTCCGTTCGCCGGCCGCCGCGCGGGCCGGCTCGACCGCGTCGACGTACGCGAGCAACCCGCTGGGCATCGCCGCCGCCAAGGCGACCCTGTCGGTGCTGCGCCGCGACACCCTCGTCGACCGGGTACGGGTGCTCGGCGACCTGATGGCGCCCCGGCTGGCGGAACTGCGCGAGCGGTATCCGAACCTCGGTGACGTACGCGGCATCGGCCTGCTGCACGGCCTGGAGTTCGTGCACGACCGGCAGAGCCGGCGACCGGCTCCCGAACTCGCCCGCCGGGTCTATCAGGTGGCGCTCGACCTCGGGCTGCGCACCGCCATCGGCGGCCACGTCATCCGGCTCGCCCCACCGTTCACGTTGGACGAAGGACAGTTGCGGCACGGGCTGGACCTGCTCGACCAGGCGATCGGCGCCGCGATCGGTGAGCTGCGGTGATCGTCGCCGAGGGGCTGGTCAAGGAGTTCCGCCGCTACGAGCGCGGGCCGGGCCTGCGCGGCAGCCTGGCCGGCCTCTTCACCCGCCGCCACCAGATCGTGCGGGCGGTCGCGGGCGTGTCGTTCCGGATTCCGGCCGGCACCAAGGTCGCGTACGTCGGCGCGAACGGCGCCGGCAAGTCCACCACCATCAAGCTGCTCACCGGCATCATGCGCCCGACCGCCGGCCGGTGCCTGGTCGACGGGCGGGAACCGTACCGGGAGCGGCGGGCCACCGCGACGGTGATCGGTGCCGTCTTCGGCCACCGCAGCCAGCTCTGGTGGGACCTGCCGGTCGGTGACTCGTTCCGGATCCTGCGCCGCGTCTACGACATCCCGGACCCGGTCTACCGGCACAACATGGCCCGGTTCCGCGAACTGCTCGACCTCGACGCCCTCGGTACGACCCCGGTCCGGCAGCTCAGCCTCGGCCAGCGGATGCGGGCCGAGGTGGCGGCGAGCCTGCTGCACGACCCGGCCGTGGTCTTCCTCGACGAGCCGACCATCGGGCTGGACCTCACCCTCAAGGAGGCCGTCCGGGCGTTGATCAACCAGGTCAACGCGGAGCTGGGTACGACGGTCATGCTGACCAGCCACGACATCGGCGACATCGGCTCGATCTGCGACCAGGTGCTGGTCGTCAACGAGGGTGCCGTGGTGCACCAGGGCAGCATGGCCGACCTGCTGCGTACAGCGGACACCCGCACGGTCGTCTTCGACCACGGGGCGGACCGGCCGGTGGCCGGCGCGCTGGCCCTGCTGGAGACCGGGCTGCCCGGAGTGCGTGCGGTGCCCGACGGTCCGGGCCGGATCAGGGTCGACTTCCCGGTGCCGCGCTGGTCGGTCCGGCAGGTGATGGCGTTCGTGCTCGAACACTTCGATGTCACCGAGTGCTTCGCCCCCGAACCGGACCTGGAGACGGTGTTGCGCCGGGTCTACGCCACCCGGGCCACCGTCGCCACCGGCGGCTCCGGATGACCGCGCCGGCCGTTGCGGCCCGGCGGACCGGTGCCGGCCTACGGCGCTACCTGCCCTACGTCACCAGCGGCCTCCAGGGCCTGTTGCAGTACCGGATCACGTTCCTGGTCAGCGGCATCACGGCAGCGGTGACCGCCGGGCTGCTGGCGTACCTGTGGCGGGAGGTGTTCGCCGCCCGCGACACGGTGGCCGGCTTCGACCTCGCCGGGATCACCACGTACGTCGTACTGGCCCAGGTGCTCGCCCTGCTCCAGAACAACCGGGTCGACGAGGGCGTCTCCGCCGAGATCAGCCGGGGTGACATCGCGGCGGTGCTGATCCGGCCGGTCAGCTATCCGGTGTCCAAGTTCTTCGCCAGCCTGCCGGTGTCGGTCGCCAACGCCGTCGTGGTCGGCGTGCCGGTACTCGGTCTCTACACGCTGCTGCTGCCGCTGGCGGCGCCGACCTGGTCCGGGCTGGCCCTCTTCGGCCCGGCCCTGGTCGGTTCGGTGCTGATCGCGTACGCGGTGAACATGCTGGTCGGGCTGGCGGGCTTCGTCAGCACCAATGTGTGGGGGCTGCGGACGATCAAGGACAGCGCGGTGGCACTGCTGGCCGGGCAGCTCGTGCCGCTGGCCGTGATGCCCGAACCGATGGCGGCGGTGGCCCGGCTGCTGCCGTTCCACGGCATGGTCGACAGCCCGCTGCGGCTGCTGCTCGGCCGCTACTCCGGCGCCGGCGAGGCGGTCGGCATCCTGGCCGTGCAGCTCGGCTGGGCGGTCGCCCTGCTCCTGGCGGTGGCCGTCGTCTGGCGGCTCGCGGTCCGCCGGCTAGAGGTGCAGGGCGGATGACCGGGCGCGGCGCGTTGGGGATGGCGCTCTGGTACGTCCGGCTCACCTGGTTCCTCAGCGGGGTCAGCCTGCACCGGCTGGTCGTCTACCGGGCCGACTTCCTGATCGGGGCCGGCAGCCTGGTGGTCCGGGTCGCCTGCCAGCTCGCCCTGCTCGGGATCATCTTCCAGCAGGTGCCGGCGCTGGCCGGCTGGAGCTACCACCAGGTCCTCTTCCTGACCGGCTTCGCGCTGCTGCCCCGGGCCCTGGACCGGCTCTTCACCGACCAGCTCTGGATCCTCTCCCGCGACCTGGTCCGGACCGGCGACTTCCACCGCTACCTGCTGCGACCGACGAGCCCGCTCTACACGCTGCTGTCGGAGCGGTTCCTGCACCCGGACGGCTTCGGCGAACTGGTCATCGGACTGGCCGTGGTCGCCACCGCGGCGGCCCAGCTCGACCTGACCCTCACCCCGGTCCAGTGGTTGCTCCTGCCGCTGCTGGTGCTCTGCGGCGCGCTCATCACCACCTCGATCAAGGTCGTGTTCGCCGCCCTCTCGTTCTGGACCACCACCAGTTTCGCGGCGGTGGTCGCGGCCAGCCAGCCCGGCGACCTCAGCGGCTATCCGCTCGACCTGTTCCACCCGTCGCTGCGCCGGCTGCTGACCTGGCTGCTGCCGTACGCCTTCACCGCCTACGTGCCGGTGTCCTACCTGCTCTTCGACCGCTCCGACCTGCTGCTGTGGCTGCCGCTGGTCACCGCCGCCACGCTGGCCGTGGCCGGCGTGGTGTGGCGGCGGGGCGTCGACCGCTTCGAGATGACCGGGAGCTGACGATGCGTACCGACATCCCCGCCGACGTCACCGCCCTGCTGCGTACGGCGCCGTGGCTGGACGAACAACTACGCCCGGGCCCGTTCCGGGTGCTCGACCAGGCGGTGCTGGGGTCGTCCCGGCTGCTGGTCGTCGCGCCCGAGGTCGGCTCCGTCCGCTACTTCGTACCCGTGCTCGACGCCGATCCCGGGCGGGAGGCGACCCGTACCGACGACCATGACCGGGCCGTCGTCCGGGCGCTGCGGGACGGGCTGCGGCTGCCGACCGCCGCCGGCAACGTCGTCGAGTTCGACGGCACGCCGCCGCCGTACCGGGGCGGGTTGCCGTTCGCCCCCGGCTGGTCCTCCAACGCACTGTCCCTCGTGGACCTCGGTGGGGCGGCGCACGTGCACAAGGCGTACCGGCGGCTGTCGGCCGGCACCCGGGAACCCAGGATGATGCGGCTGATGGGCCCCGGCGGGCGGACCCAGCGCTGGGTCGGCGACTACCACTACGTGGACCGCGACACCGGCCGGCGGCTGCCGCTCGGCGTCGTCTACGCGTACGCCGACGGCGACGGGCTCGACCTGCCGCTGCGGCACAGCATCCGGGCGATGTGGCCGCTGCTCGCCGACGGTGCCGGGGTCGCCGACGCGGTCGACACCGTGCAGCGCGGCCTGGTCGACCGGCTGCCCGAGGCCGGCCGCTTCCTGCGTGCCTTCCACGACGAACTGGCGGCCCGGCTCGGCCCGGCCCCGGACTTCCCGGCGGAACGCTTCGTGGCCGAGACCGCCGCCCGGGTGGCCCGGCTCAACCCGCTGATCCTCGCCGACGACCGGCACCCCGGGCCGGTACGCGCCGCCGTCGCCGCCGCCCTCGCCGACGAGATCGCCCGGCAGGCCACGGCGGCCCCCGGAAACTGGCCGTCCGGCGCCACCCACGGCGACCTGCACCTGTCGCACTTCCTGCGGGCCGAGACCGGCACGGGCTGGCGGATGCGCCTGATCGATTTGTCCACCCCGGCGGTCGACCCCGCCGACCCGGACCACGCCGACCAGTCACCCTGGCAGGACCTGGTGTCGCTGCTGCGCGGGCTGGAGATCTTCACCGCCGACGAGTTCGCCCACCAGGCCGCCATCGACCTCGACACCGACGGCGACGAGACCTGCCGTACGGCGCTGCTGCTCACCGCCGGGCACCGGCCGGACACCGCCGGCTGGACCGCCGACCGGCTGGCCGTCCTGCGCCGGTCGCAGGCGGCGGCGCAGCTCTGGGCCCGGCGGGTCCGGCGGCTGCTGATCGCCGGGTACGCCGATCCCGGCACCGAACCCGAGCGGCAACCCGCCTGGCGGATGTTCCGGCTGCGCCGGCTGGTCCACGAACTCGACTACGCGTACGCGCACGACATGCCGTACCACGCGGCGATCAATCTGCGGCACGCGCTGGAGACGCTGCGGCCGGCGACCGGGGAAGGGTGAGCATGCACGTCATCGAGACGTACTTCGAATGCGGAGGGTTCGACCACCGGTTCATCCAGGGCGGCACGTCGGTCTACCTGTGGCAGTTGTCGAGCGCGCTGACCCGGCTCGGCCAGCGGGTCTCGATCGTCACCCCGGCCCACGGCCGCCTCGACGACCTGCGCCGGCTGCACGACGTCGAGACGCTCGACCACGTCGACGAGTACGAGCTGCCGATCCCGCTGGAACCGAGGACGTGGGGGGAACGGTTCCCGGCCCGGGTCGACGTCCCGCTGCGGACCACCGCGCACCTGCTCCGGCTGGGCGGCGTCGACCTCTACTTCCTCTCCAACGAACTGCTCGACCAGCTTCCGGACCGGTTCTACCCGGCGTACGAGACCAAGGGGCGGGACCTGGTCTTCTTCAAGCCGCTGGCCTACCAGGTGGCCGCCGTACGGTTCATCCGGCACCGGTTCGCCGGCGAGCGGGCGATCGTGCACGCCCACGAGCCGTACTACCACTACCTGATGCCGGCGGCGTTCGCGGCCGACCCGACGAAGCACGTGGTCAGCACGGTGCAGAGCAACATGCCGATCGGCAAGTCGCTGTGGCGGCCGGAGGTGGAACGGCTGCTGGAATTTCTCGACGTGCCGCCCGGGGCGGTGCCCGGTGCCGACGAGCCGGCGGCGGACCGGTCCGCGCACGTGGTCGCGATGAGCCAGTACCAGCAGCTCACCCACCTGCACTACGAATACCCGCGCGACCACGTCCGGATCTACGACCTGGTCGCCGAGCACGCCGACCTGGTCGACTTCCTGTCGCCCGGCCAGCGCGACTTCTACACCGACTTCGCCGACACCCCGTTCGCGCAGCTTTTCACCCTGCTGCCGGTCGCCGAGACGGTCCGCCGCAACGCGCACAAGCAGTTCGTCGGCGGCTGCGCGGTCGGCGACAACTGGGTACGCGGCGAGCTGCCCGCCGTCGACCGGTCCGCCGTACTCGCCGAACTGGGCCTCGACCCGGCGCTGCCGACGTTCTTCCACAACGCCCGCTACGCGGTCAACCACAAGGGCCAGGTCGAGCTGATCAGGGCCGTCGACCGGGTGCTGACCGACGGTACGGCCGCCAACTTCGTCCTGCGCTGCCTCAGCGACGCCGGCATCCCCGACCCGCTCTTCCACGAGGTGGCGGCGAAGCACCCGGGCCGGGTCCACCTCCAGTGGTGGCGGGTCGACGACGACCAGCTCGTCCGCTACGCCACCAGCGCCGACTTCTGCCTCTTCCCGTCGAAGTTCGAGATGGACACGTTCCTGATCGCCCAGGGTGAGGCGATGGCGACCGGTGCCGTGCCGATCGCCACCGCCCAGCTCGGCATGGCGCACTTCGGGCACGTCGCCGACCCGGTCGACGGGCCGGACGTCGCGACAGCCACCGGCTTCGCCGTCAACCGGTCCTTCTACGAGGACGACCCGCTGCTCGTCGACGCCCTCGCCGACCGGATCCGGCGGGCCGTACGGCTCTGGCACCAGCGGCCGGAGGAGTACGAGCGGTTGTCCCGCAACGCCGTCGACCGGGCGCGGGAGTTCACCTGGGACCGGGCGGCCCGCGCCCACCTGGCCGCGTTCGAACCGCTGTGGGCCGGACACGAACCGGTCCTGACGACGGAACGGCTGCTGCGGCACGGCTGGTTCGACCTGCTGCCCGACGACGCGTGGACGGACAGGTCGGTCGCCGACGCGGCCCTTCGGCTGGGCGACGCAGACGCCTACCGGCGCTGCGCACCGCTGACCGCCGCCGCGCTGACCGAACTCTTCGAGCGGGCCTGGGAACGCGCCGACTTCGGCCGCTGCGCCCGCTGCGTCGACCTGGCCGCCGACGACCATCCCGAGCTGGCGCGGCGGCTCGGTGCGCGGCTGGCCGGGCGGTGCACGGTCTCCGACGGCCGGATCAGCTACCGGCTGGCCCACGCCGAACGGGTCGAACTGGTCGTACCCGACCTGGCCGCGCCGGAACGCGGCCGGCCCACCGTGGTCCGGCTGGAACCCGACGGGGAGGGTTTCGGCGGCCCGGTGCCGGCCGGTGCCGGCGAACTGCACCTGCTGCTCACCCTGCGCAGCGGCCGGGCGACCTGGGACCGGGTGCCGGCCGGTGGGGCGGTGCCCCGATGACCGGCGGGGTACGGGCCGCGCTGCTCGCCGGCGGCGAGGGGCGCCGGATGGGCCGGCTCGGGACCGGACGGCTCAAGCCGCTGGTGCCGTTCGGCGGCGCCGGCCGGCTGATCGACTTCTCCCTCGCCAACGCCCGGGCGTCCGGGCTGGACCGGGTCCTGCTGCTGTCCCAGTACGCCGAACGGCAGCTCATGGACGACCTGCGGCACACCTGGTGGCGGCCCGGCTTCCGGGTGCACTTCGGCCCGTACGACGACGCGTACCGCGACGGGCCGCCGGCCGAACTGGAACCGGTCAGCGGACCGCCGGAGCGGGGCACCGCCGACGCGCTGATCCGCAAGGCGCCGTACCTGTTCGAACCGGACGTGACCGAGGTGCTGGTGCAGCACGCCGACCACGTCTACCGCTTCGACTACGGCCCGATGATCGCCGCGCACCGGGCGAGCGGTGCCGCGCTCACCGTGTCGTACCAGCGGATCGAGCGTCGCTACGTGCACCTGTTCGGGATGGTCGAGTTCGACGCCGCCGACCGGCTGGTGTCCTTCGTGGAGAAACCGGCCGAGCCGACCAGTGACCTCGTCTTCGCCGCCTTCTGCGTCTTCGACGCCAAGGTCCTGCACCACTACCTGGAACTGCTCGACGGCACCGGCTGGCAGCACGACATCAGCCGTGACGTCATCCCGGCCATGCTCGCCGCCGGCGAGGAGATCCGGGGGCACGAGGTGCCCGGCTACTGGGCGGACATCGGCACCGTCGAGCGCTACCACCGGGCCCACCTGGCCCTGGTCGACGACCCGCCGTCGATGCCGGTGGACACGATGCCGTGGGTGGTCGCCCCGGCGGTGGGCCGCGCGCTGGTGCCGGCCGCGCCGGGGATCAGCCGTAGCGTCGTACCCGGCGACCTGGTCAACCACGGCGAACTGGACCGGTGTGTGGTCTTTCCGGGGGCGCGGGTGGGCGCCGGCGCGGTGGTACGGCACAGCATCCTGCTGCCCGGCGCGGTGGTCCCGCCCGGAGCCCGCCTCGATTCGGCGATCGTGCTGGAGGACGGCTCCGTGCAGCTGGTCGAAGCGCAGTCCACACAGGACGTGGCAGGGTGACCGCGTACACCGTCGTGGACGTCGGCGGCACCACGCTGCGGGTGGGACGCTACGACAGCGACACCGACCGGGTGGACGACGTACGGCGGATGCCGACCGAGGGCATGGACCGGTATCCGGGTGAACCGGTGCCGGTGTTGCAGCGCCGGGTCGTCGGGCAACTGGTCGACGTCGCCGGGGCGGCCCTGGCCCGGCACGGGGCGCGGCGTCTCGTGGTCGCGTTCGCCGGGCCGATCGACGCCGCCGGGCGGGTGACGGCCGCGCCGACCGTGTGGGGCCGGCGCGGTGATCCGCTGCCCCTTCGCGACCTGCTGCGGGAGCGGCTCGGCCGGCCGGTGACCGTGGTCAACGACCTCACCGCCGCCGCCTGGCGGTACGTCGGGGGAGCCGACCAGGAGGCGTTCTGCCTGATCACGGTGAGTTCGGGGATCGGCAACAAGGTCTTCCGGGCCGGCGAGGTGCTGCTGCATCCCGACGGGCACGGCGGCGAACTCGGCCACTGGACGTGCGATCCGGCGCCGGACGCGATGCCGTGCGACTGCGGGGGCCGGGGCCATCTCGGTGCGGTCGCCTCCGGTCGGGGCGCCGTCGCCGCCGCCCGGCGCGCGGCGGTCGCCGATCCGGTGGGCTACGGCGGCTCGGTGCTGGCCGGGGCGGAGGTGGACGCGGTGGCGCTGGCCGCGGCGGTGCGGGCGGATGACCCGTTCGCCACCGGCGTGCTGCGCGCCGGGCTGCGGCACCTGGCGACCGCGATCACCGCGGTCTTCGCCTCGATCGGGGTGCGACGGTACGTCATCATCGGCGGCTTCGCGCTCGCCGTCGGCCCCCGGTACGCCGCCCTGCTCACCGAGGCGCTGCACCGGGCCGGCTGCTTCGGCCTGACCCCGGCGGAGATCGACGGGATGGTGGTGCTCGGCGAGCCCGACGACGACCACGGTCTGATCGGCGCCGGCCGCCTCCTGACCCACACCCTCCCCACCCCCCGTCCCCCCGCCGCCCTCCTTCCCCGCGATCTTGCACTTGTCGTCACCCAAAACGGGACAGAAGGGGGAGACAACCGCAAGATCGCGGGGGAGAGGGCGGCGGGGGAGAGTGGCGCGGCGGACGAGAGTGGGGACGGGCCGGGGGGTGTGGTGTGCGGGTTCTGATCGTCGGGAGTGGGTTCGTGGGGCGAGCCGTCTCGCGGCGGGTCGCCGAACTCGGCGGGAGCGCCGTGCTCGCCTCCCGGCGGCCGCCCGCCCGATCCACCGGGCACCCGGATCCCCGGTGGATACGCCTGGACGTCACCGACCCGGTGGCCTGCGCCGAGGTGGTCGACCGGGTCGCCCCGGACGGCGTCGTCGCCGTACACGGGCCGTCCGACGTCACCTGGTGCGAGGCGGAACCCGACCGGGCGGCCCGGCTGCACGAGACCGCCGCCGCCAACCTGGCCGCCACCACCGCCGGCCGCCGGCTGGTGCTGATCTCGACCGACAACGTCTTCGACGGCCACGCACCCGGCAACGACGAGGCCACCCCGGTCGCCCCGGCCAACGCGTACGGCCGGGCCAAGCTGCGGGCCGAGCGGGCGCTCGGCGGGGCCGGCACCGTGTTGCGGGCCAGTCTCGTCTACGGCTGGGAGCCGGCCGGCACCGGCAAGTGGCTCAACTTCTTCGCCAAGTGCGCGTACGCGTTGCGGGCCGGCGAGCCGGTCGAGGTGCCGGACGGGCAGTGGACGACGCCGGTGCCGGTCGACGACGTCGCGGCGGTCACCGTCGCCGCCCTCGCCGGCGGCACGCCGGACCTGCTGCACCTGGGCGGGCCGGACCGGATCAACCGGGCCGACTGGGCGGACCGGATCGCGGCCGGTCTCGGCGTACCGGCCGGGCTGGTGGTCCGGGTGCCGCTGGCCCGCACCCGGTATGCCTCGCGGCCGGTCAACACCTGCCTGACCAGCACCCGCCTGGCCGGCTTCCTCGAAGTGCACGGGCTGCGGGTACGCGGTGTCGACGAGGGCATCCGCGACCTGCTCGACGCCCGGGGGGTGCCGTGCACGTCGTGAAGGTCGCGTTCGAGGCGCTCGGCTTCGACGTACGGATGATGCGCGGCGGGCTGGCGCCGCTGGTCTGGCAACTGGCCCGGGAGTTCGTCGACCGGGGACACCGGGTCTCGGTCGTCACCCCGACCCACGGCCGGCTCGACCATCTCGCCGCCCGCTACGACGTGACCGAGTTGGACCACCACGACGAGCATCCGGTGCCGCTGGTGCCCGACCCGGCGGTGTGGCCGGACCCGCCGGGGGACCGCACCGTGGCCACCCGGGCCCACCTGCTCCGGCACGAGGGCGTCGACGTCTACCTGCTCGGCAACGACCAGCTCGACCTGCTCCCGGAACGGATCTATCCGGCCGCGACGAGCGAGGGCACCGATCCGGCCTTCTTCAAGCCACTGGTCTTCCAGGTCGCCGCGCTGCGGTTCCTGCTGCGCCGGTTCGGCGACGGCGGCGAGGCCGCCGGCCACGGCACCGATGGGGAGGGCACCGGCGGGGAGCCGGTGCTGGTGCAGGCGTACGAGCCGTACTACCACTACCTGCTGCCGGCGGTGCTCGCCGCCGACCCGCGCTTCCGGGTGGTGTCCACGATCGCCAGCAACATGCCGATCGACCTCGGCGTCTACCGGCCGCAGCTGGCCCGGCTGCTGGCGATGTTCGGCACCAGGGTGGACCTCGACCGCTACCTCGACCCGCCGGCCCCGGTCGCCGTACCCGACGACCCGGAATCGGTCCGTGCGGCGGCGCTGGCGGCGGCGTGGGCGGGGCACCTGCCGCACACCCGGCTCTCGGCGGGCCGGGGCGCCGACCACGTGAGCCTCTTCGCCCTGATCGCCGACCACTGCGACGGGATCGACTTCCTGACCCCGGGCCAGCGCGACTTCTACTCCACGTTCCGGGACACCCCGTACGAGGCGGCGTTCCGCCGGACCGCGGTCGCCCGCGTCGTACGGGACAACGCGGCGAAGCAGTTCGTCGGCGGCTGCGGGGTGCCCCGGCCGTGGCTCGACCGTGATCCCGGGACCGTCGACCGGACCCGGGTGCTCGGCGGGCTGGGACTCGACCCGGCCCGGCCGACCTTCTACCACGTCGCCCGCTACTCGGTGCACCACAAAGGACAGTGGGAGCTGGTCCGGGCGGTCGAGGCCGTGCTCGACACCGACCCCGAGGTCAACTTCCTGCTCCGGATGGCGACCGCGGCCGGCGGCGACGCACCCGTCGGCGAGCCGTACTTCCAGCGGGTCGCCGACCGCTTCCCCGACCGGGTCCGGCTCTTCTGGTCGATGGCCGACGAGGAGACGTTCTTCGGCGAGGCGGTCGCCGCCGACTACTGCCTCTTCCCGTCCAAGTACGAACTCGACACGTTCCTGATCGCCCAGGGGCAGGCGATGGCGTGCGGCGCGGTGCCCATCGCGACCGCCCAGGAGTCGACCCGGCACTACCGGCGCGCACCCGGCTTCGACCTGCCGCGCTCGTTCACCCCCGACGACCCCCGGCTGACCGCCGCGCTGACCGTACGCATCCACGAGGCCGCCCGGCTGTGGCGGACCGACCCGGCCGGCTACCACCGGCTGTCGGCCGACGCCGCCGCGCTGGCACGTACGTTCACCTACGCCGGCGCCGCCGACCGGCGGCTGGACCGGTTCGCCCGGCTGCTGGCCGGCGACCCCCTGCCGGCGCCGGTCCAGCACCTGACCGGCTACGGCTGGTTCGACCGGATCGACGGGCGGCGGTGGCAGACCCACCGGGCGGCGATCCGGGCCGCCGCGATCGGGTTCGCCGACCTGGAAACCGTACGGCGGTGCGGGCCGGTCGACGCCGACACCCTGCGCCGGCTCCACGCGGCGGCCGAACACCGGGGCGACCTCGACCGCTGCCTCGAACTGGCCGAACTGCTCGGCGACACCGCCCGGGCCGGCGCACTGCGATCGCGCTGCCGGGTGCTGCCGCACCCCGACGGCAACGAGCTGCGCTACGGGACCGCCGGGGCGGCGGGCGTCGACCTGGTCACCCCGGACGGTCGGCCGCGCCCGCTCGAACCCGACGGCCCGGCCTTCCGCATCGTGCTGCCCGTCGCGGACACCCCGGGCGTACCGGTGTTCCTGCTGCGGCTCGCCTCCGGCCGCAGCACGTGGGACGTACCGCCGGTGGCGCCGTGACCGCCGAACTGCCGTACCGGATCGTCGCCACCGACCTCGACGGCACCCTGCTGCGCAGCGACCGGACGTTCTCGGCCCGGACCCTGCGGACCCTGGCCGCGGTACGCGCCGGCGGCGCCCGGCACGTGGTCGTCACCGGCCGGCCGGTGTACGGCACCCGGCGGCTGCTCACCCAGCTCGACTACCGGGGGCTCGCGATCTGCGGGCAGGGCGCCCAGGTCTACGACTTCGACGCCGACCGGCTGCTGCTCACCCGCACCCTGGACCGGGAGGTGGCGCGGGCCCTGGTCCAGGCGATCAGCCGGGAGACCGGGACGCTGGCACTGGCCGCCGTCGCCGCCGAGGGTTTCCTGGCCACCGCCGACTTCGACCGGCGGCCCGGCGCCGACTGGCGGCTGGTCACCGAAGCCGACCTGTGGGCCGGGCCGGTGGAGAAGATCCTGATCCGCCACCCGGGCCACGACGACGAGGCGCTCGTCGCGGTCGCCCAACGGATCTGCGGCCCGGCGCTGACCGTCGCCCACGCCGGCGCGCGGCTGGTCGAGCTGCTCCCGGCCGGGATCAGCAAGGCGACCGGACTGGTGTACGCCGCGCGGCGGTGGGGCCTGACCGCCGCCGACACCATCGCGTTCGGCGACATGCCCAACGACATCCCGATGCTCGACTGGGCCGGGTACGGCGTCGCCATGGCCAACGGCCACCGCAGCCTGCGGCAACGGGCCGACGAAACCACCCTGACCAACGACGAGGACGGGGTGGCGGTGGTGCTCGAACGCCTGCTCGCCACCGGGTCCGCGCCCGCGAGGAATGAGCAGACATGACGGCACTGGCCGAACTGGCCCGGCGGCACGGCGTCGCCCCCGAGTACGCCACCGACCGCGGCGAGCGGATCGCGGTCGCCCCGGAGAACCTGCGCCGGGTGCTCGCCGCCCTCGGCGTCGACCCGGCCGGACCGGCCCCGGACACCGGCCGGGACCGGCCGCTGCCGTCCTGCGTCGTCGTCCGGCAGGGGCGGCGGGCCGAATCGGCGTGGCCGGCGGCCGCATACGGGGTCCGTACCGAGACCGGCGACTGGCACGACGTAACCGACCCGGCCGGCGACCTCGGACTCCTGCCGCTCGGCTACCACACCCTGCACGTCGAGGTCGCCGGCCGGAGCGTGACCGCGCCGCTGATCGTCGCGCCCGACGTGCTGGCCACCCCGGACCGCCGCCGGTGGGGCCTGCTGGCCCAGATCTACTCGGTGCTCTCCGCGGGCTCGTGGGGGATGGGCGACCTGGGCGACCTGAGCGGACTGGCCACCTGGTCGGGCCGGCTCGGCGCGTCGTTCGTCCTGCTCAACCCGTTGCACGCGTACGTGCCCGGACCGCTGCCCGACCCGTCGCCGTACCGGCCGGGCACCCGCCGGTTTCCGGACCCGATGAACCTGCGGATCGAGGCGATCCCCGAGTACGTGGCACTGCGCGGGCAGGTCGACGCCCTCGCCGTCCAGGGCCGGGCACTCACCGAAGCGGTGCTGCACCGCGACGAGCTGATCGACCGGGCGGCGGTGTGGGCGCTCAAACGCGAGGCGCTGGAACTGCTGCACCGGGTGCCGCGTACGGCGGCCCGGCAGGCGGCGTACGACGCGTACGTCGCCGGCCAGGGAGCCGGCCTCACCGACTACGCCACCTGGTGTGCGCTCGCCGAGGCGCACGGCAGCCGGTGGAGGTCCTGGCCGGCCGGGTTGCGTACGCCCGACGGCCCGGCGGTCGCCCGGGTCCGCCGCGACCTGGCCGACCGGGTCGACTTCCACCGCTGGCTCAACTGGCTCGTCGACGAGCAGATGGCCGCCGCCCAGGCCGCCGCGACCGGCGCCGGCATGGCGATCGGCCTGGTCCACGACCTCGCCGTCGGCGTCGACCCGGAGGGCGCCGACGCCTGGCGGCTGCAACGCTTCCTGGCCGGCGGCATCACGATCGGCTGCCCGCCGGACAACTTCAACGCCGGCGGCCAGGACTGGGGGCTGCCGCCGTGGCGGCCGGACACCCTCGCCGAGGCCGGGTACGAGCCGTTCGCCGAGGTGGTGCGGGGCGTACTACGGCACTGCGGCGCGCTGCGGCTGGACCACATCATGGGGCTGTTCCGGCTGTGGTGGATTCCCGAGGGGGCCGGGGCCCGCGCCGGGGCGTACGTGCACTACGACCACGAGGCGCTGCTCGGCGTACTGGCGCTCGAAGCGCACCGGGCCGGCGCGATGGTGATCGGCGAGGACCTCGGCACGGTCGAGCGGCGGGTCCGCGACGAGTTGACCGACCGGCGCATCCTCGGCACGTCGGTGCTGCGCTTCGAATACCGGGGCGGGTCCGAGGAGCGTGGCGGGCCGCTGCCGGCCGCCGACTGGCGGGCCGACTGCCTGGCCACGCTGACCACCCACGACCTGCCCAGCACCGCCGCCTGGCTGGCCGGCGACCACGTCGACCTGCACGACCGGCTCGGCCTGCTGACCCGCGACCGGGCCGAGGTCGCCGCCGAGGAGGCCGCCGAACGGGACGGCTGGCTCGCCGAACTGGATCGCGGTGGGCTCCGGTCGGCTGCCGACGGGGTGCCGGGGCTGGACGCGGACACCCTTGCCCTGCACCGGTTCCTGGCCCACACCCCGGCCCGGCTGCTCGGGGTGTGGCTGCCGGACCTGGTCGGCGACCGGCGCCCGCAGAACCTGCCCGGCACGGTCGACGAGTTCCCCAACTGGCGGCTGCCGGTGGCCGATCCGGACGGCCGGCCGGTGTCGCTGGAGCGGTTGACCGAGGCACCCGGCCCGACGGCGGTCGCCCACCTCTACTCGCACCTGGACGACTCGCCGCCCGAGGAGCGCTAGTGGCCGGCGCTTTCGTAGCGGCGTAGGCCGCGCTGGAAGACGGCGTACGCGGCCAGGGCGCAGAGCACCGCGACGACCGGGGTGGCCAGGCCGAGCCAGGCCGCCCCGCCCTCGTCGAGCAGCCAGGCGGCCGGCAGGAACCCGGTGAAGGCGAACGGCAGCAGGCCGGTCAGCACGACCCGCAGCCCGAAGCCGTAGATGGTCAGCGGATAGCGGGCCAGTTCGCCGATCTGGAAGACGGCGGAGGCGAACATCGGGTTCGGCGACGGTATCCAGAACGCGATGGCGTTCGTCGCCACGGTGATGGCGATGCGGATGACGACCGCCCCGAGCAGGATCAGCAGCCCGAGGAGCACCTTCACCGGCGTCCAGTGCACCTCGACCCGGCTCAGCGCCCAGACCAGCAGCACGCCGGCACCGACCGCGTCGCCGGCCCCGCTGAACCCGATCTGGTGGCTGGTCACCTGCAACACCGGTGGGTACGGCCGGACCAGCCGGTAGTCGAGTTCGCCGGTGTGCACCAGCGAGCCGAGCAGCCAGGCGCCGTCGGCGAACAGCGGCACCGCCGCCTGGGCCAGCCCGGCCAGGGCGTAGATCAGCACGGTCTCCTCGAACCGCCAGCCGTTGAGGGTGGGTACGCGGGCGAACACCGCGGACAGGAAGATGAAGCCGAGCGACTGGGTGACGATCCCGGCGGTGACCAGCAGCCAGAAGTCCGACTGGTATTCCAGTACGGCGCGCAGGTGGGCGCCGAGGCTGCGCCGGTAGACGCGGACGAGGCGCATGGTCAACCTCCGTGGACGGTGAGCTGGCGTACGGCGGTCCGCCAGGCGAGCCGGGCCAGGAACCACAGGCCGGCCGCCCACAGGAACTGGTAGCCGATCAGGAGCAGCGCCCCGGTCCCGGTCGCCTTGCCGGTGTAGATCAGCGCCGGGGTGGAGGTGATGGCGGCGAACGGCAGCACCGCCGCGGTCGTCTGCAGCCAGCCGGGCAGCAGGGCGAGCGGCACCAGGGCACCGGAGAGCAGTTGGGTCAGGGCGGTGCGGGTCCAGGCGAGCCCGTGGTAGTTCTGGGTCCAGAAGCAGAGCATCGTGCTCAGGTAGATGATCAGGAACTTGATCGGTACGACCGCGACGAGGCTGAGCAGGAGCAGGTCGGGGCGGACCGGGGCCTGCACCGGTCCGGCCAGCGCGACGAAGGCCGCGCCGACGACGACGATCACCGCGAGTTCGATGACGAGGCCGCCGAGCACCTCGGCGAACCGCATCTTCTGGTAATCCAGCGGCTTGACCAGGTCGAGGGCGACCGCGCCGCTGCGGATGCGTTCGGCCATCACGTGTTCGCCGAGCCCGCGGCCGACGATCCCGGTGGCGAAGCCGACGAGCAGGTAGCCCTTCATCTCCGGCAGCGAGTAGCCGCCGATCCGCGTGCCGTCGGCGAGCAGCGCGGTCCACAGCGCCACCATCGCGACCAGTTGGAAGATGACGCCGATCGTGCCGAGCCCGATGCTGATCCGGTGGGCGAAGGTGGCCCGGACCGTCGTTCCCGCCAGGCGGGCGTACGCCTTGACGCTCACGACGGGGTCGGGGCGGGCGAGAGGATCAGCTCACCGGCGTACACCTTGCGGATCACGTCCTCGATCGCCGGCTCGTCGATGCGTACCTCGACGACCTCGGCCAGCGGGATCACCCCGGCGAGGATCTGCCCGACGGTCAGGGCCGCCTTGTCGAACGCCACGGTGAACTCGCCGGGGTTCGGGCCCGCGTGTACGGCCGCGGCCGGGAACCGGGCGGCCAGGTCGGGCAGGGCGACGTCGCCGGCGAGCTGGAGGTGGACGTTGCGCTGCCGGGCGTAGGTGTCCTTGACCTGTTCCAGGGTGCCGTCGTAGATGACCCGCCCGTGGTCGATGATCACTATTCGGTCGCAGGTGTCCTCGATGTCGCCGAGGTCGTGGGTGGTCAGCATCAGGGTGGTGCCGTCGGCCCGCAGTTCCCGCAGGAACTGCCGGACCCGGTCCTTGACCGCGATGTCCAGCCCGATGGTGGGTTCGTCGAGGTAGACGACCCGGGGGCCGTGGATCAGGGCGCAGGCCAGGTCGGCACGCATCCGCTGGCCCAGGGAGAGCCGCCGGGCGACCACCGGCATGATCTCGTCGAGGGCGAGGACCGCGTCGAACCGGGCCAGCCGTTCGCGGTACGTCGCCGCCGGTACGTCGTACATGTCGCGCAGCAGGGCCAGGGACTCGCGGACCGGCAGGTCCCACCAGAGTTGCGTGCGCTGTCCGAAGAGGACGCCGATCTGTCGTGCGTTGGCGGTCCGCTCGCGGTGCGGATCGCGGCCGGCGACCCGTACCCGTCCGGACGACGGCTCGACGATGCCGGTGAGCAGCTTGATCGTGGTGGACTTGCCGGCCCCGTTCGGGCCCACGTACGCGACGGCCTCGCCGGCCTCGATCGACAGGTCGACCCGGTCGACGGCCCGGACCGTGGTGAATCGGCGGCGGACGAGGTGCGTCAGCGAGCCGCGCAGGCCGGGTGCCTTGTCTGGCCGGCGGAAGGTCTTCGTCAGGTGATGAGCCTCCACGAGCGCCATGCCGGCATCCTGTCAGCCGGAGCTGCAAGCGGCAATCCACTTCCCGGCAGGTCTTGCAGGTTCTTGCGCCAACTTTCTGCAATCTGTTGACCCGGGACGTTTCGGGGGCGTAACTTTCGCAGCAATCCGTTTGTTGACTAGTAATCAAATCGAAAATCTTCGATCTGGAGGACGTGTTGTCCAGCGCGGACGCCCGACTCGCCGAGCTCTACCAGCGGCTCCAGCGGATCTACGTACTGCTGGACGACGGCGACCGGCGGGCGTTGGCGACGGTGGGTCTCACCCCGACCCACTACAACCTGCTGCGCCTGCTCGAAGACGACGCGCCCGACGCCGTCCCCGGTGCCCCGACCGGCGGCGGCCGGTCGGTCAGCCAGCTCGCCGATCTCCTGCTCTGCACCCGCGGCAACATCACCCGACTCGTCCGGCGGCTCGTCGAGGCCGGCCTGGTCCGGACCGGATCCGACCCGACCGACCAGCGGCTGGTCGCGGTGTCCCTGACCCCGCTCGGCCGCGAGCGGCTCACCGCCGCCCACGCGGTCTTCGCCGAGACCAACCGGCAACGCTTCGCGCACCTGTCCGACGACGACACCCATCGGCTGTACGAGTTGGCCGGAGACCTCGCCGACCAACTGATCAAGCAGTGCGACAGCGAGCGGTGATCCCGCTCGGCGAGCACCCGTAGTTGTAGTAAGGAGCCCCCCTTGTCAAGACGATCATGGCGCGTGGCCACGCTACTCATCGCCGGCCTGGCCGTCGCCACGGTCGGCCCGGCCGGCGTCGCCCGCGCCGACGCCCCGGTGAGCAACCGGGCGAGCCTCAAGGCCGACCTCTGCTACCAGATCGCGACCGACCGCTTCTTCGACGGCAACGCGAGCAACAACAACCCCGCCAAGAGCCCCGGCCTCTACGACGCGGGCAAGTCCAACTGGAAGCTCTACTGGGGCGGTGACTTCGCCGGCATCCAGCAGAAGCTCGACTACCTCCAGGGGCTGGGCGTCACCTCGATCTGGATCTCGCCGCACGTCGACAACATCGACGTGGCCGCCACGTACGGCGGGGTGCCCAACGCCGGCTACCACGGCTACTGGACCCGCGACTTCAAGAAGACCGAGGAGCACTTCGGCACCCTGGCCGAGTTCGACTCGCTGATCGCCGCCGCCCACTCCCGGGGCATCAAGGTGATCATGGACTGGGCGCCGAACCACACCTCGCCGGCGGACGAGTCCAACCCGGGCTTCGCCGAGAACGGCCGGCTCTACGACAACGGCACGCTGATGGGTGGCCTGACCGGCGACACCAACGGCTACTTCCACCACAACGGCGGCATCACCGACTACAACGACCGCTACCAGAGCCAGTACAAGAACCTGGCCGACCTCGCCGACCTCAACCAGCAGCACCCGACGATCGACAACTACCTCAAGACCTCCGCCGACTACTGGATGAACCGCGGCGTCGACGGCGTACGGGTCGACGCGGTCAAGCACATGACGTCCGGCTGGCAGCGCTCGATGGCCGACCGCTTCCTGACCAACAAGGACTCGTTCCTGTTCGGTGAGTGGTACCTCGGCAGCAAGACCGACCCGCTGTACGACGACAACGTCCGCTTCGCCAACGAGAGCGGCATCTCGGTGCTGGACTTCTACCTCAACATCTCGATGCGCGAGACGTTCGGCTCCAACGTCTCGATGCACAACCTGGACGCTGCGATCAGCAAGACGGCGACCGACTACCGCTACCCGGAGAACCTGGTCACCTTCGTCGACAACCACGACATGTCGCGGTTCCTGACGCTGAACAACAACCAGAACCGGCTGCACCAGGCGCTCGCCTTCATGATGACCGTCCGCGGTACGCCGTGCGTCTACTACGGCACCGAGCAGTACCTGCACAACAACACCGCCGGCGGCGGCGACCCGTACAACCGGCCGATGATGCCGGGCTTCAACACCGGCACCACGGCGTACCAGCTCATCAACAAGCTCTCGACGCTGCGGCAGAACCAGCCGGCGCTGTCCTTCGGCACGCACCAGAGCCGCTGGATCAACAACGACGTGTACGTCTACGAGCGCCGCTACTTCAACGACGTGGTGCTGACCGCGATCAACAAGGGTGGCAGCGCGGTCTCGCTCACCGGGCTGAACACCGCACTGCCGGCCGGCAGCTACACCGACCAGCTCACCGGCCTGATGGGCGCCGGCGGCATCACGGTCGGCAGCGGCACCGGTGGCAACAACCCGGTGACCCCGTTCAGTCTCGGCGCCGGCCAGGTCGGGGTGTGGTCGTACAAGGCGGCCGAGCCGAGCGCGCCGACCGTCGGCAGTGTCGGCCCGACCCTGACCCGGCCGGGTAACAAGATCACTGTCGAGGGGCGCGGCTTCGGCGCCACCGGCACCGTCAAGGTCAACGGCGTCAACGCGACGACGGTGAGCTGGTCGCCGAACCGGGTCGTGGCGACCGTACCGGCCGGGGTGACCGCCGGCCTGCGGCCGGTGACCGTCACCACGTCGGGCGGCACCAGCAACGCCTACCAGGTGCAGGTGGTCGGGGGAGCGCAGATACCGGTGAAGTTCACCGTCAACAACGCCTCACCGACCGGATGGGGCGACAACATCTACCTCTCCGGCAGCATCCACGAGTTGGGCAACTGGTCGACCAGCAAGAGCGTGGCGATCGGCCCGATGCTGGCCCCGAACTATCCGAACTGGAACACCGTGGTCAGCCTGCCGGCCTGCTCGACGGTGCAGTTCAAGTTCCTGAAGATCACCTCAGGAGGGGCGGTGACCTGGGAGAACGGCGCCAACCACAGCTACACGGTCCCGTGCTCGGGCACCGGTAGCTCCACCTCGAACTGGCAGTACTGATCAACCCGGTGGCCGCCGCCCGGCAACGGCGGCGGCCACCGGCCGCACCGCACAGAGGAAACGCCGATGATCCACCACGACGGGTCCGCGCTGTACGTACCCGACCCCGCCCCGACGCTCGGCGGCACCACCGACGTGTACGTCCGGACGTCCGCCGACTCCGGCGTCGAACGGCTCTGGGTCCGCTGGACCTTCGACCGGGAACCCCGGTTCGTCGCCGCCACCGACGCCCGCCCGCTCGCCGCCCGTACCGGCGAACGCTGGTTCCGGGCCCGCCTGCCGCTGCGCAACCCGGTGTCCCGCTACCGGTTCCTGCTCGACGGGGCCGGCGGCTACCGCTGGCTCACCGCGGCCGGCGTGTTCGCGCACGACGTCGGCGACGACACCGACTTCCGGATCGTCTGCGGCCACGCCCCACCGGCCTGGGCGGCCGACGCGGCCGTCTACCTGATCTTCCCGGACCGGTTCGCCCGCTCGGCCGCCGCCGCCGACCGGCAACTGCCGGACTGGGCCGTCGCCCGCGACTGGGACCACCCGGTCTCCGGAGACGGGCCGGACCGCCCCCGCGAGATCTACGGCGGCGACCTGGACGGCATCGCGGACCGGCTCGACCACATCGCCTCCGTCGGCGCCGACACCATCTGCCTGACCCCGTTCTTCCCGGCCCCGGCCAACCACCGCTACTGCCCGACGACCTTCGACCGGGTCGACCCGCTGCTCGGCGGCGACGCGGCGCTGCGCCGGCTCGCCGACGCCGCCCACCGCAGGGGGATGCGGGTGATCGGCGATCTCACCACCAACCACACCGGCGACCGGCACGACTGGTTCCGCGACGCGCTCGCCGGCCGGCACCGCGACCTCTACTACTTCGACGACGACCTCGAATTCGGCTACGAGACCTGGGTCAGCGTCAAGCGGATGCCGAAGCTCAACTGGACCTCGGCCGAACTGCGCCGGCGGTTCCTCGACGGCCCCGACTCGGTCGTCCGGCGCTGGCTCGAAGCCGGCCTCGACGGCTGGCGGATCGACGTCGCCAACACCACCGGCCGGCGGATCGCCGAGGACAACACGCACGAGGTCGCCCGGGGCATCCTCGAAGCGATGACCCGCAGCCGGCCGGATGCCCTGTTGCTCGCCGAGAACGCCCACGACGCCACCGGCGACCTCGACGCCGGCGGCTGGCACGGGACCATGAACTACGCCGGCTTCACCCGGCCGGTCTGGACCTGGCTGGCCACCGAGCCGCTGCCGTTCCTCGGCGTACCGGTCGGGGTGCCGCGCCTGCCGGCGACGGCGATGGTGGCGACGATGCGGGCCTTCGCCGCCCGGATGTCGTGGCGCAGCCTGACCACCTCCTGGTCGCTGCTGGACTCGCACGACACGCCCCGGTTCCGCACGCTGGCCGGCGGTTCGGCCGGCCTGGTCGAGGTCGGGGTCGGGCTGATGGCGACGCTGCCCGGCACCCCGATGGTCTACTACGGCGACGAGGTGGGCCTTTCCGGCAGTTGGCCGGAGGACGGCCGCCGTACGGTCCCGTGGCACGACCGCGAGCGCTGGGACCACCGGCTGCTGGCCGTCTACACCGACCTGCTGGCACTGCGCCGCAAGCATTCCGCGCTGCGCCACGGCGGCCTGCGCCTCCTGCACGTCGGCGCCGACCGGCTGGCCTACCTGCGGGAGACCGCCGACGACCGGCTCCTCGTCCTGGCCGCCCGGCGACCGGTGCCCGAACCGCTGCGGCTGCCCGGGATCGGTGCCGCCGACAACATCTACGGCCAGGCGCCCGACCTGGCGCCCGGCGATCCACTGCCCGGCGACGGACCCACCTTCCAGGTGTGGCGGCTGGCCGACTGACCGGTCCGGTGCCACCCGGCCCGGCCGAATCCACGAACAAGCCGAAGGAACCCCATGCAGTTGCTGCACCTGCCGCACCACGACGGCTCGTCCCTGTACGTCTCGGACGCGGCGCCCGCCCTCGGCCGGACCGTGACCGTCCGGGTACGGGTGCCGGCCGCCGCCGACGTCACGATGGTGCACGTCCGCGTCGTCGTCAACGGTGAGCCGGTCTTCCACCCGGCGGCGGTCGACCCGGAGCGCACCGGGTCGACGGTGGGTGGCTACGGCGCCGACGACACCTGGTGGCAGGTCGAGGTGACCGCGCACAACCCGGTCACCGGCTACCGCTTCTATCTCGAACGGGCCACCGGGGCGCCGCTCTGGCTGACCGCGGCCGGCGTCGTCGACCACGACGTGCCGGACCGGACGGATTTTCGCCTGGTCACGTACGCCCCGCCGCCGGCCTGGATGGCCGATGCCGTCGTCTACGAGGTGTTCCCGGACCGGTTCGCCCGGTCCGCGGCCGCCGGCCCGCTCGACCCGGCGACCCTGCCCGACTGGGCGATCCCCTGCGACTGGGACACCGACGCGGTGATCTACCAGGGACCGCAGACGCCGTTGCAGTTCTTCGGCGGCGACCTGGACGGCATCGTCGAACACCTCGACCACATCCAGGCACTCGGCGCCAACACCATCTACCTGCGGCCGGTCTTCCCGGCCCGGTCCAACCACCGCTACAACGCGACCAGCTTCGACCGGGTCGACCCGCTCGTCGGCGGCGACCCGGCGCTGCGCCGGCTGGCCGACGCCCTGCACGCCCGGGGGATGCGGCTGATCGGCGACATCACCACCAACCACTGCGGCGACGACCACGAGTGGTTCCAGGCCGCGCAGGCCGACCCCGACGCGCCGGAACGGTCGATGTTCTACTTCGACGCCGACGGCGGCTACGAGGCCTGGTACGGCGTACCCAGCCTGCCGAAGCTGAACTGGGGAAGCCCGCTGGTCCACGAGCGGGTCGGCGCCGTCATGCGCCGCTGGCTCGACGTCTACGACGGATGGCGGGTCGACGTGGCCAACATGACCGGCCGGTTCGGCGCCCAGGAGGACACCCTCGCGATCGGTGCCAGCCTGCGCCGGGAGGTCGTGGCCTGGGCACCGGAGGCGATGCTGATCGCCGAGCACACCCACGACTTCACCGGCGACCTCGACGCCGACGGCTGGCAGGGCACGATGAACCACGCCGGCTTCACCCGTCCGGTGTGGACCTGGCTGCGCGGCGACGGGCTCGACCTGCCCGACTTCATCGGCGTACCCGGTGGGGTGCCCCGCCGTGACGGCGAGAGCGTCGTACGGACCATGCGGGCCTTCGCCGCCCAGGTCTCCTGGCGGTCGCTGGTCCACTCGTGGCAGCTGCTGGACTCCTACGACGTGCCCCGGTTCCGCACCGTCACCGGCTCCCGCGAACGGCACCTGGTCGGCCTGGGGTTGCAGGTGACGCTGCCGGGCACGCCGATGGTCTGCGGCGGCGCCGAGTGGGGGCTGACCGGGCGCAACGGCGAGCACGCCCGTACCCCGATGCCGTGGCAGCGCCCCGAGGACCGCGACGACGTGCTGTTCAAGTCGTACCAGGACCTGATCCGGCTGCGGGCGACCGAGCCGGCACTGCGGGACGGCGGCCTGCGCTGGCTGCACACCGGTGCCGACGCCATCGTGTTCGTACGCGAGACCGCGACGGAGTCGCTGCTGGTCGCCGCGGTCCGATCGACCACCGGTGCGATCGAGCTGCCGCTGGACGCACCGCTGACCGGTCTCCACGACGCGGTCGACGTGTCCCCTGTGGACGGAACGGTGACCCTGCCCGGCGACGGGCCGGCGCTGCGGGTGTGGCGGCTGCGCGGTGCGGCCGGCACCGGTCAGGCCGTCGGGTGATCGTCGACGACCGGGCCACCCCGGTGCCGCCGGCCGGCGGCACCGGGCCGGCGCCCGAGCCGGCCCCCGACTCGCTCGCCGGCCTCCCGGCCGGGCCCGCCGGACCCGGCCACCCGTCGCCGGCCGACTGGCGCGACGAGGTGCTCTACTCGGTCCTGGTCGACCGGTTCGAGGCCGGGCCGCGACCGGTCGGGTACGGCGACCCGGCCGACGGCGACTCCCGGCACGGCGGCAACCTCGCGGGCATCACCAGCCGGCTGGACTACCTGCGCGACCTCGGCGTCACCACCCTGCTGCTGTCGCCGGTCACCCGGACCACCCCGGACAGCTACCACGGCTACGCGCCGGTGCACCTGCTCGCCGTCGACCCCTACCTCGGCAGCCTCGCCGACCTGCGGGAACTGGTCGGCGCGGCGCACCGGCACGGCATCCGGGTGGTGCTCGACCTGGTCGTCAACCACGCCGCCCGGATCTTCGAGTACGAGGGCGGCGACGACGGCTGGAAGGGCGCCGCCCACCCGGCCCCGATCGGCGCCTGGACCACCGACTTCAAGCCGGTCGAACTCGCCGTACCCGAGCACTTCTCCCGGCGCGGCCAGATCGCCGACTGGAAGGACCCCGACCACGCCGCACTCGGCGACTTTCCCCCCGGCTACCGGCGCCTGGCCACCGAGAACCCGGCCACCAGGGCGCTGCTCCTGCGGGTCGCCCGGTGGTGGCTGCGGGAGACCGACGCCGACGGGGTACGCCTCGACGCCATCCGCCACCTCGACCCGGACTTCGTCCGCGAGTTGACCGCCGACGTCAAGCGGTACGCCGCCACGATGGGCAAGCACAACTTCCTCGTCCTCGGCGAATACTCCAGCACCGCCGACGGCCCGATCGTCGACAGCCTCGCGCTCGGGTTCGACAGTGCCTACAACTATCCCGAGTACCGCCGGCAGAGTCGGGCGCTGCACGGCGCCGCACCCGCCCGCGACCTGGCCGACAGCCTGGCGACCGCCGCCGACGCCTTCGGTCCGCACCTGCCTCGGCTGGTCCGGTTCATCGACAACCACGACGTCTACCGGTTCCTGCGTGACGGCGAACCCGACGGCCGGCTGCGGGTGGCGCTGGCGTTCCTGATGTTCTCGATCGGTATCCCGATGCTCTACTACGGCACCGAGCAGGGCTTCCGCCAGCCCACCCGGCGGCTGGAGCGGGAGTGCTCGGCCGACCGGGCGGCGCCGCGCAACCGCGAGGACATGTTCGCCGCCGGCCGCTTCGTCTCGGCGAGTTCGGCCGGCGACCGGTTCGACACCTCCTCGGCGATGTTCCGCTGGACCCGGCGGCTCGCCGACGTACGGCGCCGGTTCGTCGCGCTGCGCCGGGGCGATCAGGCCGTCCGCTGGTCCGACCCGGACGGGCCCGGCGGCTACGTGTTCAGCCGCCGGCACGGCGACGAGGAGGTGGTCGTGGTGCTGAACACCGCCGACGAGCCGCGCCGGGTCGCGCTGGACACCGGCGGGCGGTGGGCCGACGCGCTCGACCCCGGATACGTCGGCCCGTCGCCCGATGTCGACGTCGACGGTTTCGGCGTACGGGTGCTCGTCCCGACCGGTCCGCGATGACCGCCCGGATCGTGATCGAGGCGGTCGCGCCGGTCGTGGACGGCGGCCGGCACCCCGCCAAGGCGGTCGTGGGGGAGTACCTGCCGCTGCGGGCCACCGTCTGGCGCGAGGGACACAGCGTGCTGTCCGTCGCCGCGGTCTGGCGCGGCCCCGGCGACGCCGCCCCGGTCCGGGTCCCGATGGCCGTGCTCGACGCCGGCCGGGACACCTGGACGGCGACCGTCGTGCCGGACCGGGTCGGCCGGGCCGGCTTCCACGTCGAGGCGTGGCACGACCCGTGGCTCGACTGGTGCCGGGCCGTACGGGCGAAGACGGCGGCCGACCTGCCGCCCGCCGAGCTCGCCAACGACCTCGAACTCGGCGCCCGGCTGCTGGACACGGTCGCCGGCCGGGCGCACGCCGACCGCGACCCGCTGGCGGCCGGGACCTGCGCCGACGCCGCCGGGCTGCTGCGCGACACCGGCCGCGAACCGGCCGAACGGATCTCGGCCGCCCTCGGTGCCGAGGTCCGCGCCGTCGTCGACCGCTATCCGACCCGTGAGCTGCTCACCACCGGCACCGACTGTCCGGTGTACGTCGACCGGCCCCGCGCCCAGTTCAGCGCCTGGTACCAGGTCTTCCCCCGGTCGACGGGCGGGCTCGGCAGCGACGGCGAGCCGGTCCACGGCACCCTGCGCACGGCACTGGCCGACCTGCCCCGGATCGCCGGAATGGGGTTCGACGTCGTCTACCTCACGCCGGTGCACCCGATCGGCACGGTGGCCCGCAAGGGCCGCAACAACAGCCCGACCGCGCAGCCCGGCGAACCGGGCTGCCCGTGGGCGATCGGGTCGGCCGACGGCGGCCACGACAGCATCGCGCCGCGGCTGGGCACCCTGGCCGACTTCGACGCGTACGTGTCCCGGGCCGGGGAACTGGGGCTGGAGGTGGCGATGGACCTCGCCCTGCACTGCGCGCCCGACCACCCGTGGGTCACCACGCATCCGGAGTGGTTCACCACCCGGCCGGACGGCTCGATCGCGTGTGCCGAGAACCCGCCGCGCCGGTGGCAGGACATCTATCCGCTGAACTTCGACAACGACCCCGAAGGGCTCTTCGCCGAGATCTTCCGGGTGCTGCGGCACTGGATCGACCGCGGTGTGCGGATCTTCCGGGTCGACAACCCGCACACCAAGCCGGTCGACTTCTGGGCCCGGCTGATCTGGCACACCAAGGCGGCGTACCCGGACGTGCTCTTCCTGGCCGAGGCGTTCACCCGGCCCGCCGTGCAGCGCGGGCTGTCCCGGATCGGATTCAGCCAGACGTACACCTACTTCACCTGGCGGACCAGCAAGAAGGAGCTGGTCCAGTTCGGCGAGGAACTGGTCGCACTCGACGCCAACCTGCGCCCCAACCTCTGGCCGACCACCCACGACGTGCTGCCCGCACACCTGCAACAGGGCGGGCCGGCGATGTTCGCGATCCGGGCCACGCTGGCCGCCACCCTCTCGCCGAGCTGGGGGATCTGCACCGGCTACGAACTGTTCGAGGACGCCGCGCGGCGGCCGGGCAGCGAGGAGCACCTGGACTCCGACAAGTTCCAGGTGCGGGCCCGGGACTTCGCCGCCGCCCGGGCCGCCAACCGGTCGCTGGAGCCGTGGCTGACCACGTTGAACCGGATCCGCCGGGCGCACCCGGCCCTGCACCAGCTCCGGACGTTGCGGTTCCACGACGTCGACAACGACGCCCTGATCGCCTACTCGAAGATCGATCCGGCGACCGGGGACACCGTGATCTGCGTCGTCACGCTCAACCCGTACGCCGTCGAGCGGGGCGTGCTGACCCTCGACCCCCGCGCCCTGGACCCGTACGCCCTCGACCGCCGCACCCCGGTGCCGGCCGACGGCACCGACCACGAACTGCTCGACGAGGTCGACCGGCGCCGGTGGCTCTGGGGCCGTACGCAGAAGGTCGAGATCGATCCCGCCCAGCGGGTCGCCTACATACTCACCCTGGCCTGAAGGAGATCAGTTGTCCGACGACAGCGACGTGCTGGTGCTCGGTGGCGCCGGCGTCGACACCATCGTCTACGTACCCGAACTGCCGCTGCCCCTGCGGGACAGCTACATGGTGCCCGCGATCGAGCCGCGCGCGGGGCAGACCGGCGACAACGTGGCGGTGGGGCTGCGGGCCCTCGGCCTGCGGACCGCGCACATCGACGTGCTCGGCGAGGACCGGGAGGGGGACCTGGTCCGGGCGCTGCACGAGGCGTACGACGTACCGCTGCACGCGGTGCCCACGAAGGCCGGCACCAAGCGGGCGGTCAACCTCGTCGACCCGGCCGGCCGGCGGCTGTCGCTGTACGACCCCCGGGGCGACGACGCCGACCGGCTGCCCGCGGACCTGGTCTCGGCGTACGCGGCCAGCGTCCGGCTGGTGCACGTCTCGATCACCCACCCGTGCCAGCACGCCCTGCCCCTGCTGGCCGGCGCGCCGGCGCTGGTCTCGACCGACCTGCACAACTGGGACGGCGAGAATCCGTACCACGAGGCGTTCGCCTACGCCGCCGACGTGGTCTTCGTCTCCGCGACCGCGCTGGCCGACGGCCCCGCCACCCTGCGCCGGATCATCGACCGGGGCCGCGCCGGGGTCGTGGTCGCCACCGCCGGGGCCGAGGGCGGCTACGCCCTGGTGCGTGGCGAGGACGGGGTACGGCCCTTCGCGGCGGCCGGGTCGGCGGCGCCGGTCGTCGACTCCAACGGTGCCGGTGACGCGTTCGTCTCCGGCTTCCTCTTCGGCCACCTGGCCGGCGAGCCGGTCGACACCTGCCTGCGCTACGGCGCCGTCGCCGGGGCGCACGCCTGCACCGTACCCAGCACCGGGATCGATCCGATCGACCGGGCCACGCTGCTGGCCAGGGTGTAGCCCGGGACCGGGCGGCGACGGCGGATCGAGATCGCCGACCGGGGTAGGAGAGGATGAACGGCGTGGAAGCTCTACGTCTCGTGCTGCTGTATGTCCATCTGATCGGGTTCGCGCTGCTGCTCGGCGGCGCGGCCGTGCAGTATCTGTCCGGAAAGATCCGGATCAATAAGGCGATGCTCTGGGGTGCGGCGATCCAGGTGCTGACCGGGCTCGGGCTGTCCGCGCCGCTGCGCGACGGTGCCGAGCCGGATCCGGCGAAGCTTGTTATCAAACTGGTGCTCGGGTTAATGATCTTCGTGATGGTCTTCTTCGCCCGGAAGCGGGAGACGGTCAACAAGGGCCACTTCCTTGCGATCATTGGTTTGACGCTGGTCAACGCCGCTGTGGCGGTCTTCTGGCGGTAGGCGTCGGGATGCGACAAAAGGGGCAAACGATCGTTTGGGTCGGCCGTTAGGGTGACTCTGGTAAAGGCGGAAGGTCGGCTCGCGCACGACAGAGTTACGCGAGGGTAACGAGCCCTCAACAGTCGTGCACGATTGTCGGCCGTTGGGCGGGCGCGCGCGTACGCTCCCGTGCGTGGATTCACCGCAGACGTGAGCGGTGTGCAATGGAAGGAGACCGTCTTGCGCTCTGTGCGTGGGATGCGGATCGTGTCGCTCGTCGCGGTGGGCGGGCTGGCCCTGGGCGCCGCCGCATGCGGTGAGGCACCTGAGGACAACGACAACGAGGGCGGCACCGCCGCCGAGAAATACACCGCCTGCATGGTCACCGACGTCGGTGGCATCGACGACCGCTCCTTCAACGCCTCGGCGTGGGCGGGTCTCCAGGCGGCGGCGACCGAGAACTCGGACGTCGACCCGAAGTACGTCGCCTCCACCGCCGAGGCCGACTACGAGCCCAACCTGACCCAGTACGTCAACCAGGACTGCAACTTCATCCTGGCGGTCGGCGGCCTGATGGGCGAGGCGACGCAGAAGGTCGCGGCGGCCAACAGCGGCCAGCAGTTCGGCATCGTCGACGCCAAGATCGAGGCGACCAACGCCTTCCCGATGCAGTTCGACACCGCCCAGGCGGCGTTCGTCGCCGGCTACCTGGCCGCGGGCTACTCGAAGGCGGGCAAGGTCGGCACCTACGGCGGCATGAAGATCCCGCCGGTGACCATCTTCATGGACGGCTTCGCCGACGGCGTCGCGCACTACAACCAGGTCAAGGGCGCCAACGTCCAGGTGCTCGGCTGGGACAAGGCGAGCCAGAACGGCTCGTTCACCAACGACTTCGTCAAGCAGGACGAGGGCAAGAAGGTCGGTGACACCCTCGTCGCCCAGGGCGCCGACGTGATCATGCCGGTCGCCGGTGGCGCCGGGCTCGGCACCGCCGCCGCCGCGCAGGCCGCCAACGGCGCCTACAGCGTGATCTGGGTCGACGTCGACGGCTGCGAGAGCGCCCAGCAGTACTGCTCCACCTTCCTCACCACCGTCGTCAAGAACATCAAGGACGCGGTGAAGGACGCCGTGGTCAAGGGCGCCAACGGCGAAACCCTCGCCAGCACCCCGGGCTACCTCGGCACGCTGGAGAACAACGGCGTCTCGATCGCGCCGTACCACGAGTTCGACAGCAAGGTCCCGGCCGAGCTGAAGGCCGAGGTCGACAAGGTCAAGGCCGACATCATCGCCGGCACCATCAAGGTCACCTCGGCGGCCCAGCCGAAGGTCGACTAGTTCCACGCGACACCGTGCCGGATCCCACTGGTGACCATCACCGAGGGGTCCGGCACGGTGCGTGAACACCAGGACACCCCCACACGCGGGCCGTAGCCGCCCGTACGTGGGGGCGTCCTGTCCGAGGCCCGGTCCGTATCCCGGGTCGCACGTCCGTCAGGAGGCTCCGCTGAGACTCGAACTGCGCGGCATGACCAAGCGCTTCGGTGACCTGGTCGCCAACGACCACATCGACCTGACCATCGAGCCCGGCGAGATCCACGCCCTCCTTGGCGAGAACGGTGCCGGCAAGTCCACCCTGATGAACGTCCTGTACGGCCTGCTCCAGCCCGACGAGGGCGAGATCCTGGTCGACGACAAGCCGATCCAGATCCGCAGCCCCCGGGACGCGATCAACGCCGGCATCGGCATGGTGCACCAGCACTTCATGCTCGTGCCGGTCTTCACCGTCGCCGAGAACGTCATGCTCGGCGCCGAGCAGACGCGTGGCGGCCTCCTCGGCCTGCTCGACCAGCGCCGGGCCCGTCGCCAGGTCACCGAGGTCTCCACCCGGTACGGCCTCCAGGTCGACCCGGACGCGGTGATCGAGGACCTGCCGGTCGGCATCCAGCAGCGGGTCGAGATCGTCAAGGCCCTGACCCGTGAGGTCGACCTGCTCATCCTCGACGAACCGACGGCGGTGCTCACCCCGCAGGAGACCGAGGAACTGCTCGCCGTGATGCGCTCGCTCAAAGAGGCGGGCAAGTCGATCGTCTTCATCACCCACAAGCTCGGTGAGGTCAAGGCCATCGCCGACCGGATCACCGTGATCCGGCGCGGGCGTACGGTCGGCACCGCCACCCCCGACGCCAGCCGGGACGAACTCGCCGCGCTGATGGTCGGCCGCAACGTCACCCTGACCGTCGAGAAGACCCCGGCGCGGCCGGCCGGTGCGGTCCTCGAAGTCGAGGGGCTGGTCGTCGACGACGACCGGCAGACCCGGGTCGTCGACGGCGTCGACCTGACCGTACGCGGCGGCGAGGTGCTCGGCATCGCCGGCGTGCAGGGCAACGGCCAGACCGAACTGATCGAGGCGATCATGGGCCTGCGCCCGGTCCGGGCCGGGACGATCAGCCTGGACGGGCAGCGCACCGACGGCTGGACGACCAAGAAGGTGCTGCGCGCCGGGGTCGGCTACGTGCCCGAGGACCGCAGCGTCGACGGCGTGGTCAAGGAGTTCACCGTCGCCGAGAACCTGGTGCTCGACATCTACGACCGGCCGCCGTTCGCCGCCGGGCTCGCGCTCAAGCCCGAGGCGATCGCCGCCTCGGCCAAGGAGCGGATCGAGCAGTTCGACGTGCGCACGTCCTCGGCCGAGGCGACCGTCGGGACGCTGTCCGGCGGCAACCAGCAGAAGGTGATCGTCGCCCGGGAGCTGTCCCGCCCGCTCAAGCTCTTCATCGCCGCCCAGCCGACCCGGGGCGTCGATGTCGGCTCGATCGAGTTCATCCACCGCCGGATCGTCGACGAGCGGGACACCGGCACCGCCGTACTGCTGGTCTCCAGCGAACTGGACGAGGTCATCGGGCTCGCCGACCGGATCGCGGTGATGTATCGCGGCCGGATCCTGGCGATCGTCGGCCCGGACACCCCCCGTGAGGAGATCGGCCTGCTGATGGCCGGCATCACGCCGGACGCGGGCGACGACGCCCCCGTGAATAAGGAATCGGCATGAGCGAGCGCAGCGAGCGAATCATTGGCGCAGTTGAACTCATGCGGCTGCCGAGCGTAGCGAGGCGGGACGCATGAGCGAAAGCAGCCCTCCGTCGCCGGACAAGAAGCCGGCGGTCGAGTCGGAACTCGCCAAGACGGAGCGGACCGCCGCGGTGGAGCCGGCCGCGGACGCCAAGGGCAAGCAGCCCGACGGCGGACGCGAATCCCTCGGCCAGCTCTTCCTGCACAACCTGTGGGCGGCCAACACCTTCACCGTCACCGTGCTCGCCGTGGTGCTGGCCCTGCTGATCGGCGCAGTGCTGATCATCGTTTCCGAGCCCGACGTGCTGGCCACGTACAGCTACATCTTCGCCCGGCCCAGCGACGCGTTCACCGAGAGCTGGATCCTGGTCAGCGAGGCGTACTCGAGCCTGTTCAAGGGCGCGGTCTTCGATCCCGGCGCGGTCAGCGCGTGGATCGGTGGCGACGGCGGCTGGAAGCCGGTCTTCGCGCCGATCTCCGAGACGCTGACCTACACCACCCCGCTGGTCTTCACCGGCCTGTCGGTCGCGCTCGCCTTCCGTGGCGGCCTGTTCAACATCGGCGCCCAGGGCCAGGCGATCATGGGCGTGGTCCTTGCCGGGCTCGCCGGCTTCCTGCTGCCGCTGCCGCCGGTGGTCCACCTGATCGTGGCCCTGCTGGCCGGCGCCCTCGGCGGCGCGATCTGGGGCTTCATCCCCGGCTTCCTCAAGGCGCGCACCGGCGCCCACGAGGTGATCAACACGATCATGCTCAACTACGTGGCGATCTACTTCCTCGGCTGGCTCATCGTGCAGCGCGGGATCCAGAACCCGGACCGCACCGACGCGATCAGCCGCCCGGTCGATTCGTCCGCCCAGTTGCCCCGGCTGCTCGGCGACGACCTGCGGGTGCACGCCGGCATCCTCGTCGCGGTCGCCGTGACCGCCGGGGTGGCCTGGCTGCTCAACCGGTCGACGTTCGGCTTCGAGTTGCGGGCCGTCGGCGCCAACCCGGACGCCGCCCGGACCGCCGGCATCAGCGTCACCGCCACGTACGTCATGATCATGGTCATCGCCGGTGCGCTCGCCGGCCTCGGCGGGGCCAACATGGTCGTCGGTTCCACCGCCAACGCGCTGACCGCCCTGGTCGTCGCCCAGATCGGCTTCGACGGCATCCTGGTCGCGCTGCTCGGCCGGGTCAAACCGTGGGGAGTCCTGCTGGCCGCGTTGCTCTTCGGCGCCCTGCGCGCCGGCGGCAACACCATGCAGTCCTTCGCGGGCATCTCGCTCGAACTCGTGACCGTCCTCCAGGCGTTGATCGTCATCTTCATCGCCGCGCCGGCCCTGGTGAAGGCGATCTTCCAGCTCCGGGCCGCCCGCGCCGCGCGGCTCCAGACGAGCATGGCGAAGGGCTGGTGAGCGGCGTGTCCACGACGACCGCACAGGACATGACCAACGTGACCGTGGCGACCGGCTTCTGGACCAAGGGCCGCAAGGTGGGCCTGGGGCTGCTCGTCGCCGGGGTCCTCGCCGCGATCATCTTCGGCAGCCTGGCCACCGAGCAGTCCGCCCGGTTCACCCTCAGCGAGGACTCCGGCGGCGCGGCCCTGGAGATCGGTGGCACCTTCGGCGCGATCCTTTTCGGGATCATCGCGGCGGCGGCCGGCGCCGCGCTGCTCGCCGGCCTCGACAAGCGCTTCTTCCTCTGGGCGCTCGGCGTCGGCATCGTCGGGCTGGTCCTGTCGTTCCTGTGCTGGCAGATCTCCGACGCGCCGCCCGGCCAGAACTTCATGCCGATGGTCAACATGGTCCGCGGCACGTTCCTGCTCGCCCTGCCGCTCATCTTCGGCGCGCTCGCCGGCGTGCTCTGCGAGCGGTCCGGTGTGGTCAACGTGGCGATCGAGGGCCAGTTGCTGATGGGCGCCTTCGCCGGTGCCCTGATCGGCACGATGAGCGGCAGCATCTGGATCGGCCTGATCGCCGCGGCGCTCGGCGGCGCCTTCATCTCGCTGCTGCTCGCCGTCTTCGCGATCCGCTACCTGGTCGACCAGGTCGTCGTCGGCGTCGTGCTGAACCTCTTCGCGATCGGCCTGACCGGCTTCCTCTACGAGCGGTTGATGCAGACCAACCAGCAGGAATACAACCAGCCGCCGCACTTCGGCACCTGGGAGATCCCGCTGCTGTCCGACATCCCGGTCATCGGTCCGGCGCTCTTCCGCGGCAGCATCTTCCTCTACCTGGCGCTGATCCTGGTGGTCGTCCTCCAGATCGCGCTCTTCCGCACCCGCTGGGGGCTGCGCACCCGGTCGGTCGGCGAGCACCCGACCGCCGCCGACACCCTCGGCATCCGGGTGCTGGGGCTGCGCTACCGCAACGTGCTGCTGGCCGGCATGGTCGCCGGCATCGGCGGTGCCTCGTACACGCTGCTGCTCTACTCCTTCACCAAGAACATGATCGGCGGCAAGGGCTTCATCGCGCTCGCCGCGCTGATCTTCGGCCGGTGGAGCCCGACCGGGGCGCTGCTCGCCGCACTGTTCTTCGGCTTCGCCGACCAGCTCGGTGCCTACCTCGGCGCGATCAACAGCATCATCCCCAGCCAGTTCCTGGCGATGCTGCCCTACCTCGCCACGATCCTCGCCGTCGCCGGTCTGGTCGGGCGGGTCCGGGCGCCGGCCGCCGACGGCAAGCCGTACATCAAGGGGTGACCCGGCCCGGTGCCAGCCGCACCGGCCGGAGCAGGGCAGGATGGACGACGTGACCATGGAGATCGACTGGAGCCGGCTGCGGGACGCCGCCGTCGCCGCGATGGCAAACGCCTACGCCCCGTACTCGAAGTTCCCGGTCGGGGCGGCGGCCCTCGTCGACGACGGCCGGATCGTCGTCGGCTGCAACGTCGAGAACGCCGCTTACGGTGTGGTGCTCTGCGCCGAGTGCGGGGTGGTGTCGGCACTGCACGCCAGCGGTGGCGGCCGGCTGGTGGCGCTGTCCTGCGTCGGCGGCGACGGCGAGCCGCTCATGCCGTGCGGGCGCTGCCGGCAACTGCTCTGGGAACACGGCGGACCCGACTGCCTGATCGAGGCCCGGCCGGCGCCGCTGCGGATGTCCGACCTGCTGCCGCACGCGTTCGGCGCCGACGACCTGACGGCGGCGGCCCGCCCCTCGATCCCGTCGGTGCCGGCGGGACTCGCCGCCTGGCGTGGCCGGGGCACCGTCTTCGTGCACCCCGACGTCGCCGGCGGCGAGCAGGTGTGGACCGGCTACTGGGAGCGGTCCGGCGGCGGGGGCGAACCCGTCGAGCCGGGCATCCTGGAGGAGGCGCCGACCTGGTCCGATCCGACCGACGCGGTCGCCTGGGGACACGCCCGCACGCCCCGGGTGGTGGTGGTCGACGCCGAGGGCGCGACGTTCTGGGCGGGTGAGGGCGAGCCACCCGTCGACGTCCCCACCCGCTGGCCGGGCTGACGCCCGCGCCCGCCACATTCCTGATCCGACAGAAAGGCCCGAGCGATGAGCGCGTTCACCGCCGTCGACGTGATCCGTACCAAGCGGGACGGCGGGGTGCTCTCGGACCCGCAGATCGACTGGGTGGTCGACGCGTACACCCGGGGACTGGTGGCCGACGAGCAGATGTCGGCGCTGGCCATGGCGATCCTGCTGCGGGGCATGACCCCGCCGGAGATCGCCCGGTGGACCGCCGCGATGATCGCCAGCGGGGAGCGGCTCGACCTGTCGGCGATCGACCGGCCGACCGCCGACAAGCACTCGACCGGCGGTGTCGGTGACAAGATCACCCTGCCGCTGACCCCGCTGGTGGCGGCGTGCGGCGCGGCCGTACCGCAGCTTTCCGGCCGCGGCCTCGGGCACACCGGCGGCACCCTGGACAAGCTGGAGTCGATCCCGGGCTGGCGGGCGGCACTGCACAACGACGAGTTCATCGCCCAGCTCCGCGACGTCGGCGCGGTCATCTGCGCCGCCGGTGAGGGGCTCGCCCCGGCCGACCGCAAGCTCTACGCGCTGCGCGACGTGACCGGCACCGTCGAGGCCATTCCGCTGATCGCCAGCTCGATCATGAGCAAGAAGATCGCCGAGGGCACCGGCGCGCTCGTCCTCGACGTCAAGGTCGGCTCCGGTGCCTTCATGAAGTCCGTCGACGACGCCCGCGAACTGGCCCGGACCATGGTCGAGCTGGGTACGGCGCACGGCGTGCGGACCGTCGCGCTGCTCACCGACATGTCGACCCCACTCGGGCTGGCCGTCGGCAACGCCGTCGAGGTCACCGAGTCGGTCGAGGTGCTCGCCGGTGGTGGCCCCGCCGACGTCGTCGAACTGACCCTGGCCCTGGCCCGCGAGATGCTCGCCGCCGCCGGGCTGCCGGACGCCGACCCGGCCGCCGCGCTCGCCGACGGGCGGGCGATGGACTCGTGGCGGGCGATGATCCGGGCCCAGGGCGGCGACCCCGACGCGCCGCTGCCGGTCGCCCACGAGACCGAGACCGTACGCGCCGCAGCCGACGGCTACGTCGCGTCGGTCGACGCGTACGCGATCGGGGTGGCCGCCTGGCGGCTCGGTGCCGGCCGGGCACGGAAGGAGGACCCGGTCAGCGCCGCCGCCGGCATCGTGTTGCACCGCAAGCCGGGCGACCGGGTACGCGCCGGCGACCCGCTCTACGAGCTGCGGACCGACGACCCGTCCCGGCTCACGGCGGCACTGGCCACCGCCGCCGAGGCGGTCACGGTGGTGGCGGCCGCGCCCACCCCGACCCCGCTGGTGATCGAACGGATCGGCTGAGCCGGGCGTCTTCGCGGGTCCGCGTGTATTGCCGGTCCGGCAGCGGCTATCCTGCCCTCGCCAGCAGGCCGGTAGCCGCTGACCTGCCCCACCGGGGAGCCGGCCGCCCACGCCACCGTCGACAGGGGACGATGCGATGACCGTACCCGCGCCCGATCCCCGCCCGGTCCGGCTGGCCAACGTCGAAGAGGTACGCCGGCTCGGGCTGCCCGTCCCCCCGCCGCAGTTCCCGCTGGTCTGGGAGCCGGGCGACGAGGTCGCGCTGCGCTCCACCGGCGAGATCGAGGCCCGGACCGCGGTGTTGCAGGTGGTGCTGGCCCGCTGCTTCGGCATGGCACAGCAGGACGCGATGGGCTGGCTGCTCGGGTCGCACCTCGTCGAGCTGGTGACCCCGCCCGAGTGGCAGTACGTCATGGGCGGGCGCGGTGACCACCGGTCGTTCGTGCTGCACTACGACGCCGTCTTCGCGCTCACCTGGCTGCTGGGGCTGACCAAGCACCTCGACCCGCTGACCCCGCCCGACGAGCGGCTGATGGACGTGCTGCCCGACCTGTCGACCGGGGAGACGTTCACCGCGTGGCGGTCGCGTACGCTCGCCGCCCCCCGCGACGCGGTGGAGGCGGCCGCCCTGCTCGACCTCTACTACTGCCTCGACTGGGCCTACCTGGAGGCGGAACGCACCGGGACCCCGCTGCCGGGGCAGATCGACGCGAACGCGATCGGCCAGCGCCGGTGGGCGCTGGAGTGGGCGGTGGTCTTCCGGGGCCCGTTCCACGACCCGCCGCCGGGCTGGGAAGAGGTCGACCTGTCGACCTAGGCCCGGGCGGCCCGACCACGCGGGCGGTAGCGGCCGAGCACGACCGACGCGGTCACCTCCACCGGTTCCGCCAGGCCGGCGATCCGCGCGTCGAGCCCGCGTCCGTCGGTGTGCCAGGCGCTCGGTCCCATCCCGACCAGCGTCCGCACCTGGGCCCGGTCGAGCGGCAGTGTCCGGCGGTGCGTGGACCGTTCGGCCAGTTCGAAGTGGTCGGCGAGGCTGCCGGCGACCCGGTCGGCCTTGGCCGGGTCGACCCGTAGCAGGTCGAGCCGGTCGACGAGTTCGGCGAGGTGGTCGTCGGCGGGGGTGACCACGAGCAGCGCCCCGTCCGGGCGCAGCACCCGCCGGAACTCGGCACCGTTGCGGGGCGCGAAGACGTTGAGCAGGACCGCCGCCGCCCCGTCGGCGACCGGCAGGGTGCCCCAGGAGTCGGCCAGCGCCGCCGCCGCCCGTGGATGGGCCCGCGCCGCCCGGCGTACCGCCGGTTTGGACACGTCGAGGGCGAGCCCGACCGCGCCCGGCACGGCGTCGAGAACCGCGGCGAGGTGCCGGCCGGTGCCGGCACCCGCGTCGACCACGAGCGGCCCGGCCGGGCGGTCGCCGGGTGCGGTGGGGTCGCCGTCGACCGTGGCGACGACGTCGGCCGCCGCGGCGGCCAGCGCCCCGGAGACGAAGTCGTAGTGGCCCGCCGACAGGAAGGCGTCGCGGTCCGCCACCATCTGCGCGGTGTCGCCGGCATGCGCGACCCGCCCGGCGACGAGATTGACGTATCCCTGTCTGGCCAGGTCGAAGCTGTGGCCCCGGGGGCAACGCAACGCCCGCGCGGTGCCGGCGGCGCCGGCGGCGAGCGGTTGCCGGCAGACCGGGCAACGCAGGTACGGCGTAACGATGTCGACCACGTTCCTCCGCCCACTAGTGTCTCCACATGGTCGCAATCGCTTACGAAGAGATCGTCAAGGCCCCGAAGGCGCTGCTGCACGACCACCTCGACGGGGGCCTGCGGCCGGCGACGGTGGTCGAGCTGGCGGAGGCGGTCGGGCATCAGTTGCCGGCCACCGACCCGGCCGAGCTGGGCGGGTGGTTCGTCGAGTCGGCGGACTCGGGCTCGCTGGAGCGTTACCTGGAGACGTTCGCGCACACGGTCGCGGTGATGCAGACCGAGGACGCGCTGTTCCGGGTGGCCGCCGAGTGTGCGCTCGACCTCGCGGCCGACGGGGTGGTCTACGCGGAGGTGCGGTACGCCCCGGAGCAGCACCTGGAGCTGGGCCTGCGGCTGGAGCAGGTGGTGGAGTCGGTGCTGGCCGGGTTCGAGTCCGGTGCGGCGCAGGCCGCCGAGGCCGGTCGTCCGATCCGGATCGGCACGCTGCTGACCGCGATGCGGCACGCGGCCCGGTCGCAGGAGATCGCCGAGCTGTCGGTCCGCTACCGCGACCACGGTGTGGTGGGGTTCGACATCGCCGGTGCCGAGGCGGGCTTCCCGCCCACCCGGCACCTCGACGCCTTCGAATACCTCCAGCGCGAAAACTCGCACTTCACCATCCACGCCGGGGAAGCGTTCGGGCTGCCGTCGATCTGGCAGGCGATCCAGTGGTGCGGAGCCGACCGGCTCGGGCACGGCGTCCGCATCGTCGACGACATCACCCTCGGCGAGCAGCCGGTGCTCGGCCGGCTCGCGGCGTACGTCCGGGACAAGCGGATCCCGCTCGAGCTGTGCCCGTCGTCCAACGTGCAGACCGGTGCCGCGGCGTCGATCGCCGAGCACCCGATCGGGCTGCTGCGTGACCTGCGGTTCCGGGTCACGGTCAACACCGACAACCGCCTGATGAGCGGCACGTCGATGTCCCGCGAGATGGCGCTGCTGGTGGAGGCGTTCGGCTACGGCTGGGCCGAACTCCAGTGGTTCACGATCAACGCGATGAAGAGCGCGTTCATCCCGTTCGACGAACGGCTGGCGATCATCAACGAGACCATCAAGCCGGCGTACGCGAAGCTGCTGGGCTGACCCGTCGGGCGGCGGGTCCGGGGCGCGGGCCGGCCCGGCTGGTGGTGCGGGACGGGTCAGGCCCGCGGGTCGGTCTTCGGGACCCGGGCGACGATCTGCCGGACGAACTCGCTGCCGCGGGCCGGCTGGCAGCCGAGGCTGGTCTGCCGGCGCAGCACCCGTGGCTCCGACCGGAGCAGGTCGAGTCCGCGGCGCAGGAGCACCCCGGCCGGCTTGCGCCGCTCGGCGAGATCACGGACCAGGCGCCGGAGGAAGGTGGCACCTCGCGGCCGGCGCAGGGCGTACGCCCCGGCCAGAAGTCCCGCACGTTGGCACTCCGAGACGATTTCGGCGGCGAAGATACCTTCGGCGATGAAAAGTGGCGATCCGGCGAGATCGAGAACCCGCGTGGCCACCCGTCGGTCCGCGCCGATCGCGTAAACCGGCACTTCGGCCTTGCCGTCTCGGACCAGTTGGGCGATGGTCTGGACCGCTGCCGAAGCATCCCAGGCGGCCGGTGACTCCCAGTCGATCACCCCGTTTGTCCGCGGAAGGGTGGGATCGTCGCCTTCTTTGTAGAAGTCGTCGAGGCAGAGCACGGGGAGTCCGGTGCGACGGGCGATGTAGGACTTCCCGGAGCCGGACGGGCCAGCGAGAAGAACAACTCCGACAGGGGGATCGATCACTGTAGGTAACTCCGGGCGTGCGTTCAGCTATTAAACCTCATGAACATCCCATCACACGCTCCGGGCCGAAGAACGTGGGCTTTCTTCTTGACTTGCGGCGTGATGGAATCTCGGAGGTCCGACCCGACCGGGGCGGACGATGGGCGGCGCCCGGTGCCGCCGACCGGCGCCGAACTAGGGGGGCGGTGACGTGAGCAGCCAGCCGGAACCGGCGAACTCCATGGTGTCACGGCTCCGTCGACCGTTCGGGCGGCTGCGCGACCTGCCGATCTGGTCCAAGCTCGGGCTGATCATGGTAGTGCCCATCCTGGCCACCGTGATCGTCGGTGCCAACGGGCTCATCACGCACCTCGAAACCCACCAGACCGCCGACCGGGCCCGCAGCCTGGCCAGCCTTTCACAGGTCTCCGGCGAACTCGTCCAGACGTTGCAGGACGAGCGGGCCGCCGCCGTCATGCTGCTCGGTGCCGGGGAGAACGCCCAGCTCAAGGAGCGCTACCTCCAGACCTACGACGGCCAGCGCAAGAACGTCGACGACGCCACCGGGCCGTACACCACGCAGCGCAACGCGCTCGACGGCCTGCCGGCCAACTTCTCCGGCCTGCTCGGCCGCATCGACCAGACCCTCGTGGACCTGCCCGGCATCCGCAGTCAGGTGGTCAACGGCACCCTGCGGATCAACGACGCCGCACAGTCGTACGAGGGGCTGATCAGCGACCTGCTCGACATCCGCGACTCGGCCGCGCAGCTCGCCGGCGACACCGAACTGAGCGAGCGGATGCGGGCCGCCGCCGCGATCTCCCGGTCGAAGGAATACCTGTCCCTGCGGCGGATCGTGGTGCACCGGGCCCTGATCCAGGGCGCACTCACCCCGGTGCTGCGCACCGACTACATCGCCACCCAGACCGGACAGCAGCAGGCGCTGCAGAGTTTCCAGGCGGCCGCCAACCAGTCCGAGTCGGCGTTCTACGAGCAGACCGTCGCCGGCTCCGAGCAGCGGGAAGCCGACTCCTACAGCGGCTACGTGCGCGGCAAGACCACCGACAACCTCGACGACGCGCCGTTCGACGCCGACGAGTGGGACGCGGCGATGGCCGGCAACGCCAACCTGATCCGTGCGGTCGAGACGAAGCTCGACGGCGACGTGGTCGATCTGGCGACCGACCTGCGCGACGGCGTACAGCGGCAGTTGTTGATCGAGACCGGGCTGCTGCTCGGCACGGTGCTGCTGGCCATCTTCTTCGCCTGGCTGGTGGCCCGCTCGATGGCCCGCTCGCTGCAGGAGTTGCGGCACGGCGCGCTCAACGTCGCCCGCTACGGGCTGCCCCAGGCGGTCAGCCGGCTGCGTGACCCGAAGATCGCCGGGCAGTACTCACCCGAGCAGATCGCCGAGCAGGTCGCCGAGCCGCTGCCGGTCCGCAGCCGCGACGAGTTCGGCCAGGTGACCGAGGCGTTCAACGCCGTGCACCTGGAGGCCGTACGCACCGCGGCCCAGCAGGCCGCCCTGCGGGCCTCCGTGTCGACGATGTTCGTCAACCTCGCCCGCCGCTCGCAGATCCTGGTCGACCGGCTGATCGGGCACCTCGACCGGCTCGAGCGCGGCGAGGAGGACCCGGACCGGCTGGCCGAACTCTTCCAGCTCGACCACCTGGTCACCCGGATGCGCCGTAACGACGAGAACCTGCTGGTGCTCGCCGCCGCCGACTCGACCCGGGTGCAGCGCGAGCCGGCCGCGCTCATCGACGTGCTGCGTGCCGCCCAGGCCGAGGTCGAGCACTACACCCGGATCGAGTTCGGAGTCGTCGACCGCGACATCGAGGTCGCCGCACCCGCCGTCAACGACCTCGTGCACCTGGTCGCCGAACTCTTCGACAACGCGACCGCGTTCTCGTCACCCGACTCGCACGTCATGGTCGAGGCGCGCCGGGTCGGTGACAACGTCGGGCTCTACGTCGAAGACCAGGGCATCGGCATCAAGCCCGACCTGCTCCGCGAACTCAACGACCGGATCGCCTCGCCGCCGCAGATGGACGTCGCGGTGTCCCGGATGATGGGGCTGGTCGTGGTCGCCAGGCTGGCCGCCCGGCACGACGTCCGGGTCGAACTGCGTCCCGGCACCGAGCGCGGCACCGTCGCCGAGGTCACGCTGCCCCCGTCGGTGCTCGTACCGCGCTCCATCTCCAGCGGACGGACCGCGGCCGGCGCGCTGGAGATGTCCCTTCAGGCGCCCCCGACGAAGGGATCGCCCTTCGCCGCGCCGCTGGCGCTGGAGGGTGGCAGTGGTGAGCCGGCTCGGCCCGCCGCCGGCCCGCTGCCCGGCGACCCGGCGCCATCCGGGCCCGGCCTCGGTGGGCGCCCCTTCGATCCCATGCCGCTCAACGGTGGTGGGCTCGGTGCCGGCGGCCGTGGCATGCCGGCATGGTCCGACCTGACGGGTGCGTCCGCGGCCAACGGCGGCAACGGCAACGGGCGTGGCCGTCCCGTCGATGTTTTCACCCCGCGCCAGCATCCGGACGGCGAGCCGAACGAGCCGCTGCCGCAGCGCCGGGCCAACGACCACTGGACGGTCGACGGCGAGATCGCGGCCAGCGGTGGCGGCATGCCCGGCATCCCGCGCCAGCTTCCGGCGACGCCCGAGTCCCGCACCGGAATGGTGCCGCCGGTGTCTGCGCCGCCGGTCGCCTCGGGGCCGCCGGCCACTTCGCCCCCGGTCTCGGCACCTCCGGTCGCACCGCCGCCCGGCCCGGCCGCGGCGCCGTCCGGCGCCGTCCCGCCGGCGTGGCCCCCGGTCGCCGCCGACGACCGCGAGCCGGCCGGTGGTGAGCGGGAGCAGGTGACGCCGCAGGTGCCGGAGGATCTGGCGGCGGCACTGGACATGACCACCGAGCTGCCCCGCATACCGCGGCGGACCGCCGACACCAGCCTGACGGTACCTCCGGTCCCCGAGAACCGACTGCGGTTCGCTGATGAGACGATGGAGCTGCCGATTTTCCGGGAGTTGGAATCCGCGTGGTTCCGCACCCGGCGCTCGGTCCCCGAGGATGCGTCGCCATCGACGACCACGGGGGCGGATGACAGCTCGGACCAGTTCGTCACGGCGGATGCCGCGCGCGTCCTGGGACCGGGGCAGGGCACATCGACGGGGACGACAGGTAACGCAGCGATGGCGAACACGCCGTGGTCCACGGGCGAATCCCGTGGCAGGGGGCCGGCGGCGACCAGCGCGGGCGCGACAGCCGCCGGCAACGGTGGCGGCGCGACACGCGGAGGCGAGGCCGCGACAACAGCCGGGTGGCAGACCGCGGCCGACGACGGCTGGCGGGCGGCTTCGGCCGCCGCCGAGGTGTCGGCCACGGCGACCACCCAGACGGGCCTCCCCAAGCGGGTACCGATGGCTCAACTGGTACCCGGAGGGGTGGACAAGCCGACGAGCTCGGTGCAGCGACGCACCCCCGAGGCGGTACGCGGGCTGCTGTCCGCATACCACCGCGGTGTGCAGCGCGGTCGTACCCAGCCCAAAGACGAAAACCCCGGCCCGGAGCGCACTTCGGACGGGCAGCAATCTTCGCAGGGTGCGGGTGGCTTCGGTCGCCCGCGGCCAGAAGGAGCATGAGGGATGACATCTACGCAGGATCTTGGTTGGCTGCTCGCCAACTTCGCCGATCGTGTGCCCGGGGTCGCCCACGCGATCGCGGTGTCCGCGGACGGACTGCTCCTCGCGTCGTCACGCGACCTGCCACGTGACCGGGCCGACCAGCTCGCCGCGATCGCTTCAGGACTGGTGAGCCTCACACAGGGAGCGGCCCGCTGCTTCGAGGGTGGTGCCGTCCTTCAGACAGTGGTCGAAATGGACAACGGCTTCCTGTTCCTGATGTCCATTTCGGATGGCTCGTCGTTCGCCGTACTGGCGGCGCGCAGTTCGGACGTCGGCCAGGTCGGCTACGAGATGGCGCTGCTCGTCGACCGGGTCGGCGACGCGTTGACGCCGCAGCCGCGTACCGCGGTGGGAATGCTCGGCTGAACCGGACCGTGCCGGCCTCCACCGGCACGGTCGCAACAACTGGAAACGGCGAGCTGCGACGGGTGGGTACTGTCGGCAGGGCAGAAGGGGGTGAACGGCTAGGTGATCGAACGCGACGAGCCAACCGGAGCGCTGGTCAGGCCCTATGCCGTCACCCGCGGACGGACCCGGCCGCGGTTGCACATCGCGCTCGAGGCGCTCGTCGAGACGACGGTGCGAGGCCGATCCGCGGGCAGTGCCAAGGGCGGCCAAGGCCGGGAGCACCAATACATCGCCGCGCTGTGTGACGGCCGGTTGCAATCACTCGCCGAGATCGCGGCGCGGATGCAGTTGCCGCTCGGAGTGGCCCGGGTCCTCATCGCCGACATGGCCGCGGACGGCCTCGTGGCGGTGTACGAGCCGACCTCCCTGGACGACACGAACGACGCGGTGGGCACTGAACTGCTGGAGAGGGTGCTGAGTGGACTTCGCAGGCTCTGACATGTCGCAACGTCCGATGGCCGGACGCGTGACATCGGCGAAGATCGTGATCGCCGGTGGCTTCGGCGTCGGGAAGACGACGCTGGTCGGCTCGGTTTCCGAGATCACGCCACTGACCACCGAGGCCATCATGACCTCGGCGGGTGTCGGCGTGGACGACACCCGGCAGGTGCCGGGCAAGACGACCACCACCGTCGCGATGGACTTCGGGCGTATCTCGATCGACCGTGACCTCATCCTCTACCTGTTCGGCACGCCGGGCCAGACGCGTTTCTGGTTCATGTGGGACGAACTGGTCCGGGGTGCGATCGGTGCGGTCGTGCTCGTCGACACCCGTCGGCTGGCCGACTGCTTCGCCGCGATCGACTTCTTCGAGCATCGCCGGCTGCCATACCTGATCGCCATCAACTGCTTCGACGGGATGCAGTACCACGACCCGCAGGACGTCCGTGACGCCCTCGCGATCCCGAGCGAGGTCCCGGTGGTGGCGTGCGACGCGCGGAACCGGGAGTCGACGAAGCACGTGCTGATCTCGCTGGTCGAATACGTCCTGACGATGCGCCGGTCGCGGGCCGTCGCCCCGGCCTGACGGCTCGGCACGCACAGACCGAACAACGCGGCGGGCCCTCCAGATGGAGGGCCCGCCGCGTTCGTGTTCCGGCTGCGAAAGGGATGGACGAGAGTGGCTGCGGCCGTGATGGCCGCCCATCGTCGGGGTGGGACGCCGGACCGGGCGACCCGGAAACGCCCCGGACGAGCCGGGGCGTACGGGCGACGTCAGGACCGGTGGCCGGCCGAACGGTACTCGTATTCCCGGTCGCTCTCCTCGCGGCCACCGTGGTCCCGGCTGAAGTCCCAGCCACCGGCGGCCTCCCGGCCCGGACGGCCACCGACGGCGTATCCGCCGATCTCCTGCCCGCGCCGCCAGCCGCTGAAGTAGCCGGTCGTGTTCTCGGCGATCCGGGCCGCGTCCCGTACGATCCGCAGCGGCCGTTCCTCCCGCAGCGGAGAGCCGGGTACGAGGTTGGCCTGGGGGACGCGCTTCGGCAGCCCGGCGGCGGTCTCCGCGCCCACCGACGGCTGCGCGGCCTGCTCGGCGGCCCGCCAGCCACTGTCGGCCGTGGACGACCACTCGAGTTCGGTGCCCTCCTCGTCCTGCCCGGAGAACCACGCGGACGCGGCGGCGAAGATGAGCAGGTCGTTGTCGCCCTCGGACGACACGACGGGCGGCGCGGCACGTTCGGGCCCGGCCCGGCGGGGCTGGGGGCCGCGGTCGGACCCGGGTTCGACCAGGCGCAGGGGCGCGGGGTCCGGCTGCGGGGCGTCGGGGCGGGGCTTGTCGGGCCGGGGAGCCGGGCGAGCGGCACCCGCCGGTCCGGTCGGCTGCTCCTGGCGCGCCGCCGGGGCGGCGACCGGGCGCGGTTCGACCAACCGCAGTGAGGGTGGCTCCGGCGGCAGGTCGTCGGCCAGCCACGGCGGCTTGACCCGGGTCTCACCGGTCGGCTCGTCGGGGCCGCCACGGGACCGGTCCCGGCTGTCGAGGTCGTACGCCGGCTCCCGCCGGTCGGTCCCCTCGCCGCTCTCGTCGGCGGGGCCGACCAGGGGCCAGGCCGCCCGGGAACCGGGCTCCGGCGCCGGCGTCTCGTCTGCCGGCGGCCGGGAAGCCGGCAGTGGCACCACGAAGTCGGTCGCGTTGAAGCCGGCCTTCGACGGCGGCTGCTCACCCCTGGTGTTCGGGCGGGGCACGATCGGGGTCGGGCGCTGCCGTTCGGCGCGGGCACTGTTGATCGCCGCGGCGGTGATCGGCGCCCGGAACGGCTCGCCCGCCTCGGCCGGCGGCACCGGGCCACGCCGGGCCGGCCGGTCCGGCGTGGACGGTGCCGGGACGCCGGGACGCCGGGACGGCGCGTCGGCGTCGGGCGCGGCACCCCGTCGGGGCAGCCCTTCGGGCGTGCGGGCCGCGGCCGCCCGTCGGCCCGGGCCGGACGGCTCGGAAGGCGGCGACGGCCGCTGCGAACGGTTGTCGGTGTCGACCTCGGAGGAGGCGACCCGCTGGGCCGGCACGATCGGCGTCATGCCCGGCGGAGGCGGTGGCGGGGCCGAGATCGGCCGGTTGTGCGGCGGGTCGAGCCGGTGCTGGGCCGCCGGGGCGAGCGGGAAAGGCGGCCCGGACACCGGCGGGGCCGATACCGGTGGAGCCGAGGTGGGCGTCAGCGCCGCGGCGGGAGCCGCCGGGCGGGGCGCCACCGGCGGTGGCGCGACCGGATCGGGGGCCACCGGTGGCGGCGCGAGCGGCCGAGGTGCCGCCGGAGCGGTGCCGGCCTCGGGCGCGAGGCGATTGCGACGGCCACCGACCGGGGTGCGCTCCGTGGCGGGGTGGACCGGGCGAGGTCCGGCGGCCGGGGGTGCCGACGTCGGGGCCTCCGAAGACGCCGACGCGGCCCGTCGGGTGCGACGGCCGGCGGTCGACGGTGGCGCGGTGACCCGGGCCGAGAGCGTGGCGACGAGCGCGTCGCAGCCGGCGTCACATGCCCGTACGGCCGCGACCGCCTGGCGGACGGCCTCCGCGGTCGCCGACGTGATCGCGGTCGTGTTGGTGCCACGAGCCGGGGTCTCGGCGATGGCCAGCCGAAGCGCGGTCACCGCATTGGTGATCGTCTCGGTGTCGGCGATGCCGTCGGCGGCCAGGTGGGCGGCGACCGCTTCGGCCGCCACCGTCGTGTCCCGGCCCCGATTGCCGGAGCCGCCGAGCATGCCGGGCTCGGGCAGCGCGTCGAGGACCGCCAGCGACAGCGGCTCGGCGGGGTCGGGGTAGGCCCGCAGCGCGGCCGGGTACAGCTCGCGCAGCACCTCGCGCAGTGCGACGGCGGCCGAATGGCGACCGCTGGCGAGGGCGAGGTGGGCGGCGAGTGCCGGCTTGAACGCGGCGAGGTCACGGGGAGCGGGCAGGGTCGTCGCGGAGATCGCGCCCGCCTGGAGTGCCCGGGCGAGGCCGACGGCCCGACGGGTCCCGGCCGGGGAGGAGATCTCGGTGGGCGAGTCGTCGTCGGCGAACCGCTCGGCGTAGTCGTCCACCGAGTCGTCGTCGGCGATCGCCAGCGGCCGGCCCGCGGCGGTGAGGAGCGAGGTCACCAGGTGGTCGTCGCTGTCGGCGGCGACCACCGCTCCGCTCGATCCGCTCGATCGGCCGGCGAGCAGGACACCGAGCTTGGCATAGCCAGCCGGATCGTCGCCGATCTCGCATACGTCGAGCAGCCGTCCGGCGTCGTCGACCACTGCGGCTGTCAGCGTCGTGCCGGCCGAGGCCGGTGCGGCTGCCGAATCCACCGATGCGAGACCGCAGTACACCCGCACGAGCGCCACGGCGTCGTCCTCCTCCCGGGACACATGTCGTGTGCCAAGGACTGATGTTCCCCGTTGAGGGGTCAGTCGCGCCAGTCCACAGCAGCAGAGATCTTCCCGATAATCGTGCGCCAACCAAGACTTGCCGTTTGTGCCCCGATTTTCTTCAGGCGGCGGCGTCCCATGAAACCACCGAGGCCACCCTTCACGGTCGACCGTAGCGCCTCGTCGAGATCGTCGAGGCTGGATCCGGGCGAGAGCATGTCGAGAACCGCCGGCAGGCGCAGGGCGTAGGCCAGGTCACGTGACACCTCACCGGCTTCGATGAGCAGCGTCGCGTCCCAGACGTCGTGGCCGCCGCGGAGGTTCTCCACCACCAGGTCGAGTTCGTACGAGTCCTCGTCGAGCGGTGCGACGTCGGCGGGCTGGAGTCGCTCGACAAGCTGGGGCCAACCGTCCAACTGGGTCAGATCGTTGGGCGCCCCGGACCGGACGAAACTGACCAGCGCCTCCGGCGTCCTGAAGAGCAGCAACTTGCCGCGGTGGCTCAGGAAGGCCGGGACCTCCTCGTCGTCCGGCTCCTCGTCCTCGGCTTCCTCGGCCTCTTCGGCGTCGGCGGCCTCGTCCGTGTCGATCTCGGCGTCCTTGCCCTCCGGCTCGTCCGCCGACTCGTCGTCGTCCGACTTCTTGGCGTCCGCCTTCTTCTTGTCCTTGCCGCGGCGGGACTTGCGGTCCTGCTCTTCCTCTTCGTCGGTCTCCGCCGACAGCGCGGCGAACTCCTCGTCGAGGATCACCACGGTCTCGTCGTCCTCGTCGTCGACGACGGGACGGGTCCGGCTGGCGAAAAGGTCCTCGTCCTCCCGCTCGCCGATGTCGGTCGGCGTGACCTCGGACGACATCCGGTAGGCGCGGAGGGTGAAACCCGCACCCGACGGCAGCGCGATCTCGATCGGGTCGATCCGTACGTCCGACCACAGCGACCGGTCGGCGGGCGGGGCGGCGGCCCCGTCGTCGTCCTTGTCGAGGTCGACGTCGTCGGTGTCCGTGTCCGTGTCGAGGGCGGCCTCGGCCTCGACCTCGGGCTCGTCGGCGTCGGGTCGGTGAGTCGACTTGCGGGCCACGCTGACCTCCGGGTCCAATCAGGTTGCGACGCCGACCCGGTCTGTCGGGTCGGTGACTCTGGGCACACCCTAGTGTGCGGCCGTCGGCGGCGAACGGCGCACCCCGTTGGAGATCGGTCCAACCATTAGTAGCCTTGCTACCTATGAAGGCGCAGGCGCTGCACGGTCACCTCGACGCACTGCTGCTCGCGGTGCTCGAAGGAGGCGCCCTGCACGGCTACGCCATCATCGAGGCCCTCAGGGCGCGTAGCGGCGGGGTGCTCGACCTGCCGACCGGAACCGTCTATCCGGCGCTGCGCCGGCTGGAGCGCGCCGGACTGGTCGAGAGCGAGTGGAGCACGGTCAGCGGGCGGCAGCGGCGCACCTACCGCCTCACCCGGGCCGGACACGGTGCCCTGCGCACCGAACGGACCGGATGGCAGGAGTTCAGCGCCACCGTCGGCCGCTTCCTCGGCGTCGACGAGCCGCCGCCGGCCGCCACCTGACCGCCGGTCCGTACCACCGCTTTGAAGCGCCGGGCACCGGCGCCGTTCAGCGGGTACCGGCCAGGCAGCCGCGTACCGCCCCCGCCAGCCAAACGAACGCCACGCCGGTCGCGACCATCCCGACCAGCATCGGCGGCCAGCGCACCGCGGCGTCCCACATCACGAGCGACCAGGCGTAGAGGGTCACGCCGGCACCGGCGGCCAGCCCGACGCACGCCGCCATCGACCGGCCGAGCAGGCGGGGCAGCCGAACCGGCGCACCGCGCCGGGCGGCGTACCTCAGCCCGAGCCAGGCCCCGGCGGCGAGCACGCCGGTGATGATCCAGAAAAGGTCGAGCGAGGCGGACAGCGCCAGGTATCCGGCCGGCGGCCGTACGCCGGTCCACGGCGCGCCCTGCCACATCAGGTCGGCCGACGAGAGCAGCACGATGGCCACGACCAGGATCCGGAGCGCCAGGGTCCGGGTCCCCGCCGCGGCCAGTTCGGCCTGGTATCCGGGGACGAGTTCGCCGGGGGTGCCGAACTCGGCCACCGCCCGGCGCCGCGCGGCCACCGGCGCCAGCCCGGCCCGTTCGTACGCCGCCGCGGCGTCCTCCAGACTGTCGCGGGCCTCGGCGAGCAGGTCGGCCCTCAGCCGGCGGGGTCCGTGCAGCCGTTGGCCGAGCGTACGCAGGTAGTCGTCGATCTCGGCGGCGGGGACGGGCATGGTCGCCAGCCTGCCACGGACGGGCCCGCCGGCGGGTCAGGACTTGTCCGGATATCCGGATCAGGGTGGCCGGCCTCACGCCCGGCCATCCTCTAGGCCGGGCCGAGCGCCAGGTAGCCGCGCTCGGCGGCCTCCTGGAGCTGCCACTGGTCGCGGTACCAGCCGGGCCGGCGGGCCAGCTCGGCGGCGGTCCCGCGCTGCGTGATCCGCCCGGCGTCGAGGACCAGCACCTCGTCGACGCCCGTGAGCCCGCGCAGCCGGTGGGTGACCAGCACCAGGCTGCGTCGCGGGTCGAGGCCGGCGAGCACACCGTCGAGGACCGCGTCCGCGGCCGTCGGGTCGAGGCCCTCGGTCGGCTCGTCGAGCACGAGTACGGCGGGCGCGGCGAGCAGCGCCCGGGCCAGGGCCAGCCGTTGCCGCTGGCCGCCGGAGAGCTGGGCGCCGTCCTCGCCGACCACGGTGTCCCAGCCGTCGGGCTGCTGGCGTATCCAGTCGAGCAGGCCGGCGGCGGCCGCCGCGGCGGCCAGCTCGTCGGCGTCGGCGTCGGCCCGGCCGAGCAGCAGGTTCTCGCGGACGGTGGCGTGGAACACGTACGCCTCGGCGAGCAGGCCGCCGACGAGCCGGGGGAGTCGTTCCGGATCGTGGCCGAACAGGTCGGTGCCGTCGACGGTGGCCGTGCCGGTGGTCGGCCGGACCGTGCCGGTCAGGACGCCGAGCAGGGTGCTCTTGCCCGCGCCGCTCGGCCCGACGACCGCTATCCGGCGGCCGGCGGGCAGGTCGAGGTGTACGTCGTCGAGCGCCGGGGCGGCGCCGGCCCGGTAGCGCACCGTCACGCCGTCGAGCCGGCAGTCGTGACCGGAGCCGCCCGGCGCCCGGTCAGGCGTGGACCCGGCGCCGGCCGGCCCGGCGGGCATCGGCGGGCTCGGGTCGGCGGGCACCGGCGGGCCTGGGGCGGCGGGTGCGGGCGCGGCCGGCCGGTCGGGTCCGAGCAGGTCGGCGACCCGGCCGAGCGCGGCGCGCAGCAGCGTCCACTGCCGGGCGGCGCCGACCAGCGCCAGCGTCGCCTCGACCGCGGCGAGGGTGCCGACGGCCAGCACCCCGACGAGGACCCCGCCGACGTCGGCGCCCAGCGCGGCGACCACCACGGCGGCCACCGTCGCGCCGACGACCAGGGTGCCGGCGCCGTCGACCGCCCAGCCGGTGACCGCGAGCCGGCGTTCGAGCCGGGCGAGTTCGGCGGCGCGCGTCCCGGCCCGGTCGAGTGCTCCCCGGGTCGCCCCGAAGGCGGCCAGGTCGGCCGCGCCCTGGGTCAGGTCGACCGCGTCGACGGCGAGCGCGCCGCGCAGCGGAGCCACCCGGTCGGCCGTACGGCGGGTCAGTGCGGTCGCCGCGACGGGCAGCGCGACGCCGGCGACCAGCAGCCCGGCGAGCAGGCACAGCGCCGCCACCGGGGAGACGAACGCCGTGCCGGCGACCGCCAGCAGGCCGACCACGGTCGCGGCGGCGGCCGGTACGAGCACCCGCAGCACCAGGTCCTGCACGGCCTCGACGTCGGAGACCAGCCGGCTGAGCGCGTCACCGGAACGTTGGCCGGCGACCGGGCCGGGCCGGGCGGCCAGCGTCGCGAACACCCGGGCCCGTACGTCGGTGACCATCCGCAGGACGGCGTCGTGGCCGGCGAGCCGTTCGGTGTAACGCAGCACGCCCCGCCCGATGGCCAGCGCCCGCACCGAGACGATGGCGACGGTCAGCGTGTCGAGTTCGGGGCGGCCGGCGGCGGTCATCAGCAGCCAGGTCGCGGTCGCCATCAGGGCGAGCCCGGCGATCTCGGTGCCGGCGGCGAGCAGCCCCGCGCCGACCAGCCGGGGCAGGTAGGGGCGGGCGAGCCGCAGCACGGTGCGCTCGGCGCCGAGCCGGCGCGCTCCGGCCGGGGTGCCACCGCCGCCCCGGCCACCGGCGCGGGTGTCCGCCCGGCCGCCGGTTCCGGCCGGGGCCGGCGTGGGCGACGGGACCGTTGCGCTCGTCCGGTCGGCGGCGGTGGTGGGCGTCATGCGGTCGCCACCACGTCGGGCGCCGGACGGTCGGGGGTCAGTTCGCGGACCGTCCCGTCGTCGACGCGCAACACCCGGTCGGCCTCCCGCAGCAGTGCCGGCCGGTGGGCGACGAGTAACGCGGTCCGGCCGGCGACCAGGCGACGGGTGGCGTCGAGGACGACCGCCTCGGCGGCACCGTCGAGGCGCGAGGTCGGCTCGTCGAGCAGGATCAGCGGCTCGGGGCCGGCGAACTCGACCCGCAGGAAGGCGCGGGCCAGGGCGACCCGCTGCCGCTGCCCGCTGGACAGGCCGTGACCGCGTTCGCCGAGCAGGGTGTCGAGCCCGTCGGGCAGGCCGAGTACGACGTCGTCGAGGTTCGCGGCGCGCACCGCCCGCCGTACGGCGTCGGCCGGGGCATCGGGGTGGCCGAGCCGGATGTTGTCGGCCAGCGAGGCGGCGAACAGGTGGGCGCGTTGCGGCACCCAGGCGATCCGCCGCCGCCAGGCGTCGAGGTCGACGTCGGCGGGGCCGGCGCCGTCGACGAGCACCAGCCCGGGTTCGTCGCAGGTGGCCGGCCACCGGTCGGCGCCGGTGACGACCCGCCCGCCGGTCGGGGTGACGAACCCGAGCAGCAGGCCGAGCAGCGTGCTCTTGCCGGCGCCGCTGGGGCCGACGACCGCGATCCGTTCACCGGGCCGGATGGTCAGCGAGACGTCGCGCAGGGCGACCGTACGCCCGTAGTCGACGGTCACCGACTCCAGCCGGATCGCGCCGCCCGGCGCCGGGGTGGCCGCCGCCTCGCGCGGGGTGGCCGTGACACCGGGCCCGGGCTTCTCCCGGGTGGACAGGGTCAGCGCCTCGTCGAGCGCGGTCAGCCCCTCCATGCTGGCGTGGAAGCGGCTGCCGGCGGCCCGCAGCGGCAGGTATGCCTCGGGGGTGAGCAGCAGCACCAGCAGCGCGGTCTGGAGGGTCAGCCCGCCGCCGAGCAGCCGCAGCCCGATCGGTACGGCGACCAGCGCCACCGACAGCGTGGCGACCAGTTCCAGGACGAGTGCCGACAGGAACGCGATGCGCAGGGTGCTCATCGTCGCCCGGCGGTGACCGTCGGCCATCCGGCGTACGACGTCGACCTGGGCCCGGGCCCGGCCGAAGGCGCGCAGCGTGGGCAGCCCGGCGACCATGTCGAGGAAGTGCCCGCCGAGCCGGGAGAGGCGGCGCCACTGCCGTTCGGTCGCGGCCTGGGCCTGCCAGCCCAGCAGTGCGCCGAAGATCGGGATGAGCGGCAGGGTGACCGCGACGATCAGCGCCGAGCTCCAGTCGGCGAAGGTCAGCCGGGCCAGCACCGCGATCGGCACGGTGACGCTGAGCACGAGTTGGGGAAGGTAGCCGGTGAAGTAGGCGTCGAGCGCGTCCAGCCCGCGCCCGGTGAGGGTGGCGATCGTGCCGGCCCGCTGGCCGGCGAGCCAGCCCGGACCGCGCCGGCCGACCGCGTCGAGCAGGTCGACCCGTAGCGCCGCCTTGACCGCGGCGGCGCTGCGGGCGGCGACCACGCCCTGTGCCCAGACCAGCCCGGCCCGGGCGGCGACGGTGACGACGAAGACGGCGAGCGCGGTGCGGTCTAGCCGGCCGTGGATCGCCTCGGCCAGCACGGTCGCGAGCGCGGTCGCCTGCGTGATGACCAGTGCGGCGGCGCCGACCCCCAGGAGTCCGAGCACGGCCAGGTGGCGCCGGGTCGCGGGGACCCGGCGCAGCAGGCGCGGATCGAAGGGGCGGCGGTTGCTCACCAGTACACCGGTGCCCGGCCGTCGGTGCGTCCGCGGAAGACCCACCAGCTCATCAGTTGAAAGCCTAGTAGGGCCGGCAGGAGCGGCAGCGCCGCCCAGGTCAGCAGGCGCAGGGTGGGGTCGCTGGCGGCGGCCTCGGCGACGGTGATGCCGGCGGCCGGGTCGGCACTGGAGAACAGCGCGTACGGCCAGGTCGCGGCCCCGACGAGCAGCACCGGCAGGGCGACCGCGAGCGAGGTGGCGGCGAACGCGAGCCCGGGACGCCGGGTGATCGCGGTGCCGGCGACGGCCAGTGCGGTGACCAGGACCACGAGCATGAGTACGGCCACACCCGGCTGCTGGACGGCGGCGCGTACCCGGTCGGACAGGGCGCCGACGGCGGCGGCCAGGCCGACGGCGCCGATCGCGGCCGGTGCCAGGCGGCGGCCGAGCCGGGCGAAGTGGTCGGCCGGCCCGGCCGGCAGGCGCAGCGCGAGGAAGGCGGCGCCATGCACGGTGACCAGGGCCAGCAGGGCGAGCGCCCCGGCGGCGACGAACGGGGTGAAGACGTGCCCGACGCCGATGGCGTGCCGCCCGGCCTGCAGCGGGACCCCCTGGAGCAGCCCGGCCAGCACGGCACCCCAACCGAGTGCGGCGATCACGGAACCGGCGATGACGGCGCGGTCCCAGGCGGTGCGGATCCGAGGGCTGGCCGGCCGGCTGCGCAGTTGTACGGCGACGGTGACGACGACGACACCGGCCAGCGCGAGCGCGACGGCGGGGTACAGGCCGGAGAGGAGCTCGCCTTCGAGGAACGGGAAGGCGCCGATGAGGATGCCGATGGCCGCGACCAGCCAGACCTCGTTGCCGAGGAAGAAGGGTCCGATGGCGTTGAGGATGGCCCGCCGGCCGTCGACGGACCGGGTGCGGGCGAGCAGCAGCCCGGTGCCGTAGTCGTAGCCGCCGAGCACCAGGTAGGTGGCGAAGAAGAGGCCGAACAGGGCGTACCAGAGGGTTTCCATCGGGGCCTCCTCAGACGAGCGCCGGGTCGGGGCGGGGAGCCGCGGGCTGGTCGTCGACCGGCCGGCCGAGAGCCAGGTCGGGGTGTGCGCCCCGGGCCGCGTACCGGGCGAAGATGATCCAGTTGGCGACCACGAGCGCGCCGAGCAGCAGGGTGAAGCCGATCAGCGAGGCGAGCATGAGCCCGCCGCTGGCCGGGGTGACCGCGTCGGTGGTGCTGAGCAGTCCGTAGACCGCCCAGGGCTGGCGACCGACCTCACGGGTGATCCAGCCGGAGATCGAGGCGAGGAACGGCAGCGGTACGGCGAACAGCAGCAGGTAGAGCGGGAACCGGAGCCGGATGATGTAGTCCCGCCAGCAGAGCGGCACGAGTACGGCGAGGAGCAGCAGACCGAATCCGATCATGATCATCAGTTCGAGCGGGACACCGGTCCATGCCGGTGGCGAGTAGTCGCCAGGCCCGAACCGGGTGGTCCATTCGTCTATCAGCGCGGCGCTGTCGGCCGGGTCGCCGCCGAGCTTGGTGGGCTGGGTGGTGGCGAGCACGACGAACTGCGCGAAGCCGAAGCCGACCGTGGCGATCGTCGCGACCGTCGTGGTGACCAGGCCGATCCGCAGCGACCGCCGGAAGAGGTCGTGGTCGGGCGTACGCCGGATCAGGTGCCAGGCGCTGACGCCGGCCATCAGAATCCCGCCGGTGACCAGCGCGGCGGCGACGACGTGCCCGAGCGCGCTGCCCAGCGCGGGGTTGGTGAGCAGGGCGCCGAAGTCGGTGAGGTGCGCGACGCCGTCCTCGATCCGGTAGCCGACCGGGTTCTGCAGCCACGCGTTCGCGACCATGACCCAGAACGCCGACAGGTACGCGGTCAGCGCGACGCCCCAGAGCAGCGCCAGGTGTACGCCCCGCCGCAGCCGGTGCCAACCGAAGATCCACATGCCGAGGAACGTCGACTCGAGGAAGAACGCGACCAGCGTCTCCATCGCCAGCGGCGCCCCGAAGACGTTGCCGACGTAGCGGGACAGCCCGCTCCAGTTGAGCCCGAACTGGAACTCCAGCACGATGCCGGTGCCGATGCCGAGCACGTAGTTGATCACGTAGAGGGTGCCCCAGAAGCGCAGCAGCCGCTCGTACTCCGGTTTCTTGGTCACGAACCAGGCGGTGTGCAGGTAGACGAGCAGGGTCACGAGGCCGAGCGTCACCAGTACGAAGAGGAAGTGCGCCGAGGTCGTCGTGGCGAACTGCAGGCGCGCGAGGAGCAGCGGGTCCATGGCCACCCTCCGGTCTTCGGGCCCAGGTCGGGCCACCATTGCGGGGCAGGCTACACGTAGTTTGCCTACCTATAGGAGTCGGTATCTCGCGTGCCCGGGCGGCTGGCCGGGCTCAGGAAACGAAGAGGGTGACCGGTATTGACACCAGCAGCGCCGCCACGCCCAGTGCCGACGCCACCCGCAGTCGCGGCGGCCGGCCGGTCACCCGCAGCCGACTCACCCGGGCGTCGAGATGGCTGTCGGCGATGCCGAGCGCCCCGGCCGGGGTCACCCGCGACGGCGCGGTCGCGAACCGCAGCAACGCCGCCGCCAGCGACTCGTCGGCGTGCAGCCGCCGCGCCTTGTCGTCGGCGCGCATCTCCACCAGCAGCGCCACCTCGTCGTGCGCCGTACGCACCCAGCGCACCCAGGGCAGCGCCCGGCACAGCGCGGTGAACGGCAACAGCACCAGATCGTGCCGCTCGTCGGCGTGCGCCCGTTCGTGGCTGAGCACCGCCGCCAGCTGCGACCGGTCGAGCAGGGAGAGGGTGCCGGCACTGACCACCACACGCGGCCGTACGCCGGGCAGGCAGTAGGCCGCCGCGCTCGGATGGTCGAGGACCAGCGCGCCCGGCACCGCCGGATCGTTCCGCGCCACCAGGGTCAGCAGGTCGCGGTGCCGGCGCTGGACGCGCAAGGCGCCGAGCAGGCTGCGGGCCAGCGTCCCGAGCAGCGTCGCGGCCACCCCGAACCCGATCCCGACCAGCCCCAGGTGCACCACGGTCATCCCCGCCGGCAGCCGGCCACCGAACAGGTCGGTCGCCAGCATCCACAGGGCCGCGCCGGTGCCCGTCCCGTACGGCCCGAGCCCCAGCGCCATCGGCAGGCCGATCGCCGACAACCCGAACGCCAGGCCGAGCGCCTGCCAGCACACGATCGCCACCCGCGGACTGTGCCACGTCCACGAGCGACCCAACCAACCCGTACGCAGCAGCACCTGGGCGGTCACATAACAGGCCAGGAGCGATGCGGCGAAGTGGACGGCCTGAACCACCGGATCAGCCTCGCCGGTCCGCGGCCTCGTCCGCCATGGCCGGCTCGGCCTCGGCGGCCAGCGCCGCCCGCAGCACGTCGGCCTCGGTTCCGGTCACCGACCGGGCGAACCGCACCAGTGCCGCGTCCCGGCTGCCGGCCAGGTCGAGCGCGTCCAGCATCAACTGGGCGATGTATGCCTCGCGGGTCGCCGCCGGCCGGTAGCTCCAGGCCCGGCCCTCGCGCTCGCGCTCGACCATGCCCTTGCCGGCCAGCCGGTCGAGGACCGTCATCACCGTCGTGTAGGCCAGCTCGCGGTCGTGCAGTGCCTCGGCGACCTCGCGGACGCTCACCCCGACCCGCCCGTCAGCGGCGGGGCCGCGATCCCACAACACGTCCATCACGGCCCGCTCGAGGTCACCCAGTCGTATCACGGGCTAAGCCTACAGCGTGTAGTAGATGCCCGGTGCGGTCAGATCCCCCGGGGATGCCAGACCGTCTTGGTCTCCAGCAACGCGGTCATCCGGTGCACGCCCGGGTCGGCCGACCAGTCCGGTGCGTCCGCCGGCGGGCGGAGCACCCGCTTCAGGTTCTCGGCCGCCGCCCGCTCCAGGTCGGCGGCCAGCTCCGGCTCGGTCACCCCGGTCAGGTCGACGGCGTTCACGTCCATGTGCGCGGCCAGCCACGGCGCGGTCTCGGCCACCCGGCCGGTCAGGATGTTGACCACCCCACCCGGCAGGTCGGAGGTGGCCAGCACCTCGGCGAGGGTGATCGCCGCCAGCGGCGACTCCTCGGCCGCCAGCACCACCACCGTGTTGCCGGTCACGATCGCCGGCGCGACGACACTGACCAGGCCGAGCAGCGCTGGCGTCGACGGCGCGACGACCGCCACCACCCCGGTCGGCTCCGGCGCCGACAGGTTGAAGTACGGGCCGGCGACCGGGTTGGCCCCGCCGTACACCTGCGCGATCTTGTCGGCCCAGCCGGCGTACCAGACCCACCGGTCGATCGCCTCGTCGACCTCGTCGGCCGGCAGCCCCAGGCCGACGAACTGGTCGCGGCGGCCCTCCAGCATCTCGGCGATCCGGTAGAGGATCTGCCCCCGGTTGTAGGCGGTCGCCCCGGACCACCCCTTCACCGCCGCCCGCGCCGCGACGACCGCGTCCCGGGCGTCCTTGCGCGAGGCCAGCGCCACGTTCGAGTCCTGCACCAGATACGACCGTCCCGACTCGCTGCGCGGGAACTTCCCGCCGACGAACAGCTTGTACGTCTTACGCACCGCCACCCGCTGCCGCTCAGACATCGAGGTACGCCTCCAGCCCGTGCCGGCCACCCTCGCGGCCGTAGCCCGACTCCTTGTAGCCGCCGAACGGCGAGGTCGGGTCGAACTTGTTGAACGTGTTGGCCCACACCACACCGGCGCGCAGCCGGTCGGCCATCCACAGGATCCGGGAACCCTTCTCGGTCCAGATTCCGGCCGACAGCCCGTACGGCGTGTTGTTGGCCTTCTCGACCGCCTCGGCCGGAGTGCGGAACGTCAGCACCGACAGCACCGGGCCGAAGATCTCCTCGCGGGCGATCCGGTGCGCCTGGGTGACCCCGGTGAAGATCGTCGGGGCGAACCAGAAGCCGCGGTCGGGCAACTCGCACGGCGGCGACCAGCGCTGGGCGCCTTCCTCGGCGCCGATGTCGGACAGCGTACGGATCCGGTCCAGCTGCTCCGCCGAGTTGATCGCGCCGATGTCGGTGTTCTTGTCCAGCGGGTCACCGACCCGCAGCCGGGCCATCCGCCGTTTCAGCGACTCCAGCACCTCGTCGTACGCCGACTCCTGCACCAGCAGCCGCGAACCCGCGCAGCAGACGTGGCCCTGGTTGAAGAAGATGCCGTTGACGATGCCCTCGACCGCCTGGTCGACCGGCGCGTCGTCGAAGACGATGTTGGCGGCCTTGCCGCCCAGCTCCAGGGTGACCTTCTTACGGGTGCCGGCCACCGAGCGGGCGATCTGCTTGCCGACCTGCGTCGACCCGGTGAACGCCACCTTGTCCACGCCGTCGTGCTCCACCAGCGCCCGGCCGGTCTCGCCGGCCCCGGTCACGATGTTGACCACGCCCGGCGGCAGGTCCGCCTGCTGGCAGATCTCGGCGAACAGCAGCGCGGACAGCGGCGTCGTCTCGGCCGGCTTGAGCACCACCGTGTTGCCCGCCGCCAGCGCCGGCGCGATCTTCCAGGCCAGCATCAGCAGCGGGAAGTTCCACGGGATCACCTGGCCGGCCACGCCCAGCGGGCGCGGGTCCGGGCCGTACCCGGCGTGGGTCAGCTTGTCGGCCCAGCCCGCGTAGTAGAAGAAGTGCGCCGCCACCAGCGGGATGTCGACGTCACGCGACTCGCGGATCGGCTTGCCGTTGTCGAGCGACTCCAGCACCGCCAGCTCCCGGCCGCGCTCCTGGACGATCCGGGCGATCCGGTAGAGGTACTTGGCCCGGTCCCGGCCGGGCATCGGGCCCCACACCCTGTCGTACGCCTTCCGGGCGGCGCGTACCGCGCGGTCGACGTCGGCCGCGCCCGCCTCGGCGACCTCGGCGAGCACCTCCTCCGACGCCGGGTTCACCGACTTGAAGCTGCCGCCGTCGGCCGGATCGACGAACTCGCCGCCGATGAACAGCCCGTACGACGGCTTGAGGTCGACCACGGCGCGCGACTCGGGCGCCGGGGCGTATTCGAAGACACCCATGATCAGTCCAGCGTGAAGTAGTCGGGGCCGGAGTAGGCGCCGGTGGTCAACTTGGTCCGCTGCATCAGCAGGTCGTTGAGCAGCGTCGACGCGCCGAACCGGAACCAGTCCGGGTCGAGCCAGTCTTCCCCGGCGGTCTCGTTGACCAGCACCAGGTATTTGACCGCGTCCTTGGTGGTGCGGATGCCGCCGGCCGGCTTGACCCCGACCTGCCGGCCGGTGCGGGCCCGGAAGTCGCGTACGGCCTCCAGCATCACCAGCGTCACCGGCAGCGTCGCCGCCACCGGAACCTTGCCGGTGGAGGTCTTGATGAAATCGCCGCCGGCCAGCATCGCCAGCCACGAGGCGCGGCGCACGTTGTCGTACGTCGCCAGCTCGCCGGTCTCCAGGATCACCTTCAGGTGCGCGGCGCCGCACGCCTCCTTCACGGCGGTGATCTCCTCGAAGACCTCCAGGTAGCGGCCGGACAGGAAGGCACCCCGGTTGATCACCATGTCGATCTCGTCGGCGCCGGCCGCCACCGCCGCCCGGGTGTCGGCGAGCTTGACCTCCAGCGGCGCCTGCCCGGACGGGAACGCGGTCGCCACGCTCGCCAGGTGCACCCCGGTCCCGCGCAGCACCTCGGCCGCCACCGGCACCATCGCCGGATAGACGCAGACCGCCGCCACCGCCGGACAGGACGGGTCGGCCGGGTCCGGGCGCACCGCCTTCGCCGACAGCGCGCGGACCTTGCCCGGGGTGTCGGCGCCCTCCAGCGTGGTCAGGTCGACCATCCGGATCGCCAGGTCGATCGCCCACGCCTTGGCCGTCGTCTTGATCGACCGGGTGCCGAGCATCGCGGCCCGCTGCTCCGCGCCCACCTGGTCGACACCGGGCAACCCGTGCAGGAAAGCACGAAGAGCCGCCTCTGACCCTGTCACATGGGACAGCTCGGACACCGTTGTCGCCGTCATACGCCCGAGTCTACGCACGCGCCGATCCCGCGATCCGGCTCGCGCGCCCATCGACGGACGCCCCATCCACTCACGCCCGGTACGGGGCCGACGGGTACGCCCACGCCTCGGTAAGGACAGGTGCGTACGGGCGGGTAGGTTGAGCGATCGTGGACGTACTCGTAGTTGATCATGTTTTGGCCGGCTCGCGACTCACCGCGATGCGCGACGCCCGCACCGACTCGGCGGCGTTCCGCGCCGCCCTGCACGAACTCACCACCATGCTCGTGTACGAGGCGGCCCGCACCTTCCCCGCCGAGCGCTACCCCATCGAAACCCCGGTCGGCCCCACCCAGGGCACCCGGCTCGCCAACCCGCCACTGCTCGTACCGGTCCTGCGCGCCGGCCTCGGCATGGCCGACGCCGCCCTCGCCCTGCTCCCCGAATCGTCGATGGGCTTCGTCGGCCTCGCCCGCGACGAACACACCTACGAGCCCCGCGCCTACATGGAGTCGCTTCCCGCCGACCTCACCGGCATCCCGGTCCTCGTCCTCGACCCGATGCTCGCCACCGGCGGATCGCTCGAACACTGCTGCCGGCTGCTCACCGAACGCGGTTGCACCGACATGACCGTGCTCTGCGTACTCGCCGCCCCCGAAGGCATCGACCGGCTGCGCCGCTCCGGCCTGCCGCTGCGCGTCGTCACCGCCTCCATCGACGAAGGGCTCAACCACCGGAAGTTCATCGTCCCCGGCCTCGGCGACGCCGGCGACCGTCAGTTCGGCGGTATGCCCCGGTTCTGAGTTTGCTGGCCTCGCCTGCGGCTCGGCTGGCTGAGCCAGCCCTCGCGGAGCGAGGGCTGGCTCGCTCCGCTTCGCGCCGCCTAATCGCACCGTCTTCGCCCTGCGGGCCGCGACCGCTTCGCGGCGCGGTCCTCGGGCTCCAGACGGTGCGGCGGCGCTCGGTCGACTCGCGACTCCGGTCACGGTCAGAGCTGTCCGTCGATTGCTTCGTCGGGGTGTTTCGGTTTGCGGTGGTTGCGGGCGATGGCTGTCTGCTTTGTTGGGATCGTTGGCTTTGGTCTGAGGGTGTGCGTTGTTGATCTGAGCGGGAGAGACCCTATCCGGGCTGGATAGGGTCTCTCCCGCTCAGATCAACATCCTTCGGCGGCTTGCCGGCGAAGGGCAGCAGGCGGAGTCAGCTCCAGCTCCAGCTTTGGGCCTTGCCGTCCTTGAAGGGCATGACGCCGTGGAAGACGCGGGGCTCGGGGGCGAAGACCAGGGGCAGGAAGTGGTGGTCGCTCTCCCACATCGGCACGCGGCCGGCCAGGATGTCGGCCAGGTCGGTCCAGAGCAGGGTGCCCTCGGGGCAGTCCTGCTTCGGCTCGCCGGTCCAGGACGGGATACGGAAGACGAAGCCGAACCAGTTCTCGCCGGACCGCCCGAAGCCCGGCCACGACACCGTGCCGGCCAACTCGACGGTCTCGCAGTCCAGGCCGGACTCCTCGTGGATCTCGCGGCGCATGCCGGCGACCACGTCCTCGCCCGGCTCCAGCTTGCCGCCGAGGCCGTTGTAATACCCGTAGTGCAGGTCGTCGGGGCGGGCGTCGCGGCGGAGCATCAGCACCTGCCGGCGGTCGGGGGACAGCACGTAGCCGAGCGTCGCGATGATGGCCTGCACCGGGCCACCTTAAGCGAACCGGTCCGGCCGGGCCGGCGGGACCGTAGGCCCGGCCGTCCGGCGGCCCGACCGCGAGGAACGGTCCGGCCGCGAGGAACGGTCCGGTGGCGAACAGCGGTCCGGTGACCGGGCCCGGTGGCGGGGGGACCGGCCCGGGCGCTGGTGCGACGGTCGGTACACCCGGATACGGCGCCCGCCGGCAGCGGCGGCGGAGCGTGTCTACGATCGGACGGCCAGGATGGATGCGGGACATGCGCGGACCGACTACCGTTCCGGGCCATGACGTCTGTTGCTCTCGCCGAAGAGCTGCTGCTGCTGGCCTACGACGACGAGTCCGGTAAGGCGACCGGCTCGCGGATCGGCCTGGACCTGGGGATGGCCGCGGCGGTGCTGGTCGACCTGGCGCTCGCCGGCCGGTTGGCCTATTCCGATGGCTCGATGGTCGTGATCGACGAGACGCCGACCGGCTCACCGCTCGCCGACGAGGTGCTGGCCCGGATCGCGGCCGACACCCCGAACAGCCCGGCCGCCTGGGTGCAGCGGCTGCGGCACGGCCTGCGCGACCGCGTGCTCGCCGGCCTGGTCGCCCGTGGGATCGTCCAGGATGTCGACGAGACCGCCCTCGGGTTCATCCACGTGCACCGCTACCCGATGACCGACGCGACGGCCGAGACCGATGCCCGGGACCGGCTGGCGAAGGCGCTCACCGGGGACGGGACGCCCGACGAGCGTACGGCCGCACTGGCCACCCTGATCGCCGCCGTGCGGATGGAGCCGACCCTCGGGCTCAGCGGCTCCGCCATCGACGACGCGCACCGCCGGCTGCAGGAGATCGCCGGCAGCGCAGGGTTCGGCGGCACGGTCAGCCTCGACGAGTCGACCGTACGGCCGTCGGTGGCGCTGGTGATCGCCACGCTGACCCGGGCCATCGACGCCGCCCTCGGCGCCCGCGCCTGACCGCCTGACCGTCCCGGCCGGCGGGCCGCCGAGCCCTCGAGCCGCCTGACCGTCTCGGCCGCCGAGCCGCCTGGTGGCCGCCGAGCCCTCGAGCCGTCCGGCCGACGGGCAACAGCAGCCCGGGCGCCCGCACCGGTCGGCCCGGGCGCCCGGTGTCGGTCACCAGATGCCGAGCGCGGCGGCGGTTTCGGTGCGCAGTGCCTGCAACGACGCGGCCGCCCGGCCCCGGGCCCCGGGGACGTCGTCCGCGGCGACCGGTTCGATTACCTCGAGGTACGCCTTCAATTTCGGCTCGGTGCCGGAGGGGCGTACGACGACCCGGGTCGAGGCGGTGCGCAGGATCAGCACGTCGGCGGCGGGCAGCAGGTCCTCCGTGGACGTGACCGGCTCGTCGAGCAGCGTGTCGGGGGTGCGGTTGCGGATGTGGGTCATGGCGGCGTCGATCTCGGAGAGGTCGTCGACGCGTACCGAGAGCTGGTCGGTGGCGTGCACCCCGAACTCGGCGGCCAGCTCGTCGAGCCGGCCGGTGAGCGTACGGCCCTCGGCCTTGAGCCCGGCGGCGAGTTCGGCGACGGTCAGCGCGGCGCTGATCCCGTCCTTGTCGCGTACGTGGTCGGGGGCGACGCAGTAGCCGAGCGCCTCCTCGTAGCCGTAGGCGAGGGGCTCGTCGCCCGCCCCGGCCCGGACGATCCACTTGAAACCGGTGAGTGTTTCGTCGAACGGCAGGCCGCGGGCGGCGCAGATGGTCCGCAGCATCGACGACGACACGATGGTGGTGGCGTAGAGGCCGGTCCGGCCCCGGCGGATCAGGTGGTCGGCGAGCAGTATGCCGACCTCGTCGCCGCGCAGCATCCGCCACTTCCCGCCGTCGGGTACGGCGACCGCGCACCGGTCGGCGTCGGGGTCGTTGGCGATGGCGATGTCGGCGCCGGTCTGCTCGGCGAGGGCTGTCAGCAGGTCGGTGGCGCCCGGTTCCTCGGGGTTGGGGAAGCTGACCGTCGGAAAGTCGGGGTCGGGTGCGGCCTGCTCGGTGACGACGGCGGGGGTGCCGAAGCCGGCGCGGGCGAAGGTGGCGGTGAGCACGGTGGCCCCGACCCCGTGCAGCGGCGTGTAGGCGATCGTCAGGTCGCGTGGCCCGTCCCGGTCGACCACGGCGGCGGCACTGTCCACGTACGACTCGACGAGGTCTTCGCCGAGGACGGTGCCGGGGTCGCCGAGCGGCACCGCGGACAGCGGTCCGACGGCCCGGATCGCCGCCTCGATCTCGGTGTCGGCGGGGGGCACGATCTGGGCGCCGGCGCCGGACGGGCCGCCGAGCGCGGTTCCCAGGTAGACCTTGTAGCCGTTGTCCTGGGGCGGGTTGTGGCTGGCGGTGACCATCACACCGGCCGCCGCGCCGAGCCGTCGTACGGCGTAGGCCAGGACCGGGGTCGGCAGCGGGCGGGGGAGCAGGACGGCCTCCCGGCCGGCACCGGTCGCCACCTTGGCGGTCTGCTCGGCGAACGCCCTGGAGCCGTGCCGGGCGTCGTACCCGATGACCAGCGGGCCGTCGGCGTCGCGGGCGGCGAGCCAGGCGACCAGGCCGGCGGCGGCCTGGGTGACGACGGCGAGGTTCATGCCGTTGGGGCCGGCCCGTAGCGGCCCGCGCAGCCCGGCGGTGCCGAAGGTCAGCGGCCCGGCGAACCGGTCGGTGAGTTCGGCCGCGCTGCCCGGCAGCCGGTCGATCACCTGCCGGAGTTCGTCGCGGGTGGCGGGATCCGGGTCGTCGTCGAGCCAGATCCGGGCGCGCTCGCGCAGTTCGTCTAGTCCGGTCGTGCCGGTGCCGGTTGCCATCCCGTCTTGATAACACGGGCCGGCCCGGTATGCCGCCCCGGCCCGGCAGTCCCGCCGGAACCGGGATCCGGCCGGGATACGCCGCGGCCCCACCCCGCCGGAGCGGGATGGGGCCGCCGGTGGTCTGGCGACGGCTATCCGTTGCCGGTCACCTGGAAGGTGCGGGTCATCTCGTCGAAGACCGGCCGGCTCTCCTCGAACCGGGTCTCGGGCGAGGTCAGGTAGAACGAGTAGGCCGTGCCGTTGGCGATGACGGCCTGCCACACGCCGTGCCGCTTGGTCTCGCCGTCACCGCAGGTGTATTCGAGTTCGGCGGCCGGCTGGCCGGCGAGCTCGACCTGACGCAGGACGATCTGGTTGTACGGCTTGGCGCAGGAGGAGGCGTTCTTGTCCAGCCGCCCGGCGGCGGCCTGGAGGAAGCGCATCGGGTCGGTGTTGGCCTTCTCCACCAGGATGCGTACCCGCCGGCCGGAGTCCTCCGGGTCGGTGAAGTCGATCCACACCCCGGTGCCGGTCTGCTTCCAGTCCTTGGGCACGTTGACCGACAGCCCGCGTTCGGCGTGCGTCTGCACCTCGAACGCCGGCCCGGCGGGTTCGGTGGGCGCGACCACCGGTGGCGTGGACGGTGCCTCGTCGTCGGAGCCGTTGAAGACCACGAAGGCGCCGATCAGCAGCAGCACGGCCAGCCCGCCGGCGGCGGCGAGCTGGATCTTGCGCGGCCAGCCCTTCACTGTGGTGATCAGGGAGTTTCCGGTGCGCTGTACGCCGGCGACGGCCTGCGAAACGGCACCCGGCCCACCTTGGGCGGGCGGTGCCGGGGCGCCGACGGTGACGACCGGGGCGGCGACGGTGGCCGGGCCAGGCGGCGGCGACGGTCGGGCGGCGACGGTCGGGCCGACCTGGGTGGCCGCCGCGTTCACGCCGCCGGGCGCCCAGGCCTGGGCGGTCGGCTCGTCCCACCGTTGCGGTTGCGGTGCCGGCATCTCGCCGGTCGCGCCGGGGTTGTCGGGGTCGAGCCCGGCGGCCGCGTACTGGGCCGGGGTCGGCATCTGCCGGCCGGCCTTCCGCAGCGCGGCGAGCCGGTCGGTCAGCGACTCGCCGGGGGCGATCATCGCCCGGCCGCCGATGTTGCCGGTCGGCGCCGGCTGCGAGGGCTTCGCGGGCGGCGCCGCTGCCGGCGCCGACCCCGCTGGCGCCGCCGGGGGGGTCGGCGGCTGCCAGGCCGGCCGCTGCGCGGGTACGACCGAGTAGGGATCGGTCGTCAGGTGGCCCGGTGCCTTGCTGGCGAGCTGGCCGGCCAGCAGTTCCCGGAGCATGTTGCGGGCGGTGTGGGTGTCGAGCCGGCGGGCCGGGTCCTTCTCCAGCAGCCCCATCAGCATCGGTCCGAGTACGCCGGCCCGGGTCATCGGCGCGGGCGGGTCCTCGACCACGGCGTGCATCGTCTCGATCGGGTCACCGCGGTCGAACGGCGGACGACCCTCGACGGCGGTGTAGAGCGTGACACCGAGGGAAAAGAGATCGCTGGGCGGCCCGAACTCGCTGCCCATGGCCCTTTCGGGAGAGATGAAGTGCGGCGAGCCGAGAACCATGCCAGGGGTCGTGAGCTGCACGTCCGTCGGCATCCGGGCGACACCGAAGTCGGTGAGTACGCAGCGGCCGTCGGAACAGATCAGCACATTGGCGGGCTTCACGTCGCGGTGCAGTACTCCGATTGCGTGCGCCACCTCCAGTGCGCCGAGCAGCGCGATGCCGATCTTGGCGACCGCCCGGAGGGCCAACGGGCCGTCCTCGATCACCATGTCGGCGAGGCTGCGGGCGTCGAGCAGTTCCATCACGATCCATGGCCGACCGGCTTCGGTGACCACGTCGTAGACCTGCACGACCGCGGGGTGTTGCAGGGCCGCCGCGGCCCGCGCCTCGCGCAGTGTGCGTTCGTACATGGCGTCGCGGTCGCTGGGGGCGAGTCCGGGCGGGAGGATGACCTCCTTCACCGCCACGTCGCGGCGCAGCAGCGTGTCGGCTGCCCGCCACACCGTGCCCATGCCGCCGTGGCCGACGGCTGCGCGAAGTGCGTACCGTCCGCCGATTGTGGTGCCTGGTGCCGCGCGTCCGCTGGTAGGGCTGATTGGTCCGCCACTCCACGTCGGAATTTGAGTCACAGGAAATGCCGCCGAGGTAATCGAGGGTCCCGGATAACAACCCCTCTATCTTGGCGGTTGGGATGCCAGAAGGAAAAGGCGAGGGTGGACCTCGATCCGAAGTTGACTGGTTGCAGCCGCACCGTTGCCCTAAGTCCCGAAAGTTGTACGCAGCGTGCGGAATCCCTTACCCGTTCGGCGGAGCGTGGATCCGGCGAACGTGCTCCATTCGCCGAAAGGGGCGTCCCGCGGCCCGCATACGGTCGGCGAAGACTGTGGGACGCTGCGTAACGTGGGGTGTCCGGGTCGACGGGCCCCGCCGGGCCGAAGGTGGGTGCCGCTGCCGCCGCCCGTCGTTTCGTCACGCCCCGTAGGGGCTGGGGTGTATCGGCCGGACCTGCGGGTACCTACGGTGGGTGACGGCGACGGACCGCCTGTGCGGGCGAAACGTGCGCGGGTGTGGCACGGTGGGGGCGGGCTCGGGTCTGATCGATGTTCGCCGTACGCGTTCGTCAGGACTGGACGACACCTCCACTTGGTGGTGGTCTAGGGGTTTACGTCCGTTTTGTTATGCACCCGACGTGACCATCGCGACTGTCACACGTTGTAGGAGGTGTGCGAGACATGGCGGCGAACGAAACCAGTGCACACGCTGCCGCGCGAGCAACTCAGCAGGGATTTCGTGACTCTGTGCGATCTGAATACTACCGTAACGAAGTTGCGCAGCGTCACCGTCCTCGGTCTAGGCTGTCCAACGGATCACAAACTTCTACTGATCGAGAATTCGACGTGACGAGTGCGTTGACACTGCCCACCAGCAGTCCACTGGCGTCGTCCTGGCCCGAAACTCCGCCCGGGGCCGACGCGTTGCCCGGTCAGCTCGACCGCTGGCTCGCCTCCCGTGGAGCCGAACTGGTAAGCGTGCGTCGCCACATCCACGCGCATCCCGAGCTGTCCCACCAGGAGTTCGAAACCGCCGCGCTGATCGCCCGCGAGCTGGCCGTGGCCGGTCTCAACCCGCGCCTGCTGCCCAAGGGCAACGGAGTCATCTGCGACGTCGGCGAAGGCGACCGGGTCATCGCGCTGCGCGCCGACCTCGACGCGCTGCCGCTGCCCGACACCAAGGACGTGCCCTACCGCTCCACGGTCGACGGGGTGGCGCACGCCTGCGGGCACGACGTACACACCACCGTCCTGCTCGGTGTCGGCCTCGCGCTCGCCCAACTCGCCGACCGCGACGAGTTGCCCGGCCGCGTACGCCTGCTCTTCCAGCCGGCCGAGGAGGTCATCCCGTCCGGCGCACCCGAGGTGATCGCCGCCGGTGGGCTGAACGACGTGGCCGCGATCTACGCGTTGCACTGCGCCCCCCAACTGGCCGCCGGCCTGGTCGGCGTCCGCTCCGGGCCGCTGACCGCCGCCGCCGACACCGTCGAGGTCCGGCTCACCGGCCGGGGCGGGCACACCGCCCGCCCACACCTGACCGCGGACCTGATCCACGCGCTCGGCCGCGTGATCGTCGACGTACCGGCCCTGCTCGACCGGCGGATCGACGCCCGCGCCGGCGTCTCCATGGTCTGGGGACGGGTGCACGCCGGCGAGGCGTACAACGCCATCCCCGGCGAAGGCAGCATCAAGGGCACCGTACGGATCCTCAACCGCGAGGCGTGGCGGGAGGCGCCCGAGCTGATCAGCCAGCTCGTCAAGGACGTCGTCGCCGGCACCGGTGCCGAGGCCGAGGTGGTCTACACCCGGGGCGTTCCGCCGGTGATCAACGACCGGATGGCATCGGCGATCGTCGCGGGCGCCGCCGGGGCCGCGCTCGGACCCGACAGTGTCGTCGAAGCCGAGATCAGCATGGGCGGCGAGGACTTCGCCTTCTACCTGGACCAGGTGCCCGGTGCGATGATCCGGCTCGGCACCGGCGTTCCGGGCGTCGACAGCGGCTTCGACATCCACCAGTCCGCGTTCGACGTCGACGAGCGGGCGATCGGGTACGGCGTGCGGGTGATGGTGCACACCGCGCTGGCCGCACTGGCCGCCGGCACGTTCTGAGTTGGTTGGCCCTCGCTCCGCGAGGGCTGGCTGAACTGGTTGGCCCCGCCTCCGGCGGGGCTGGCTCGCTCCGCCTGAACGCACCGTCTTCGCCCTGCGGGCCGCGACCGCTTCGCGGCGCGGTCCTCGGGCTCCAGACGGTGCGGCGGCGCTCGGTCGACTCGCGACTCTGGTCGCGGTGAATTGATAGCCCTGGTCGTGGTCTACCCGCGACCTTGCTCGTGGTCTGTTCGCGGCCCCGGTCGCGGTCGAGTTCGTCGTCGTCTGCTGCGTTGAGGGGCCGGGCCGTCATACGGCCCGGAAGTGGCTGACGGTGCTGGGCCGGTCCGCCCACCCACTCCCATAGGGGAGTTTGGGGTGGGTGGGCGGACGTGGCTCGAACCAGTGGCCGGCCCGGCGGTCGCCGGTCAGGACCGCGGGGGTGCGGTGACCGTGGCGGGCTCGACCGGCGGGCGGCGGTTGCGGCGCCGGAGCAGCCAGACGAGTGCGGCCACCGGCAGGCCGAGCACGATCAGCCACGGCAGCAGCGCGCCGACGATGGTCAGCAGCACCAGCAGCGATGTGACGAACATCTCCCAGCCACCCTTGAGGCCCTGGACGAAGCCGAGTTCCTCCCCGTCGCGCTCCGCCTCGGGGCCGAGCAGCACCAGGGTGATCGTGGACAGCGCGGTCAGGTCGTCCAGCCGGCGCTTCTTCGCCTCCAGCGAGGCCAGGTCGGCCTCCCGCTTGGCCAACTCGCTCTCGAGCATCACCAGTTCGGTGAGGTTGGTGGCGCGGGCCAGCAACTGCCGGCCGCTCTCCACCCGGGCCCGCTGGCTGGCGAGCCGGGCGTCGAGGTCGAGGGCCTCCTCGGTGACGTCCTGCGTACTGATGTCGCGCTGCTCCTGGTCACCGAGCCGGGCCAGGTCGTCGACGACCGGGCCGAACCGGTTCGCCGGGATCCGCAGCTCCAGTGAGGCGGTCGAGCGCCGGTCGTCGCTGGTGCGCTTGTCCACCCCGACGAACCCGCCGGCCCCGGTCGCGATCGCGGTCGCCCGTCCGGCGGCCCGTTCGACGTCGTCGACCCGTACGGTGATCGAACCGGTGTAGATGATCGCCCGCTCGTCGATCCGGAACCGCACCGGCGCGCCTGCCGCCGGCTGCCCGGCCCCGGGCCCGCCGCCGGCCTCCGGCGCCGCCGCCACGTCGTCCTGCCCGGACTGCTGCTGGTGGTACGGCGCCGCCGAGTCCGCCGTGGACTCCGTGGTCGAGCTGCACCCGGTGAGCGCGAGCGCGGCCGCCACGCCAACGGCGGTCAGGACCACGCCGACCCGTCGTACTGCCATGTCCCCCTCCGATCAGTGCCGTCGCCGGCCCACCCGGTGGCGGTTGCGTCCGCCCACCGTCCGGCGATCCGTCAGACGCGCGGCGCGGGTACGCCGGTTCCGGCAGACTTCCGGGGAGACATCTCGATTCGGTGCCGAGGGAGTCACGATGCAACTGACCAAGTACGGCCACTCCTGCGTCCGTATCGCGCACGACGGAGCGGTGCTGGTCATCGATCCGGGTGGCTTCAGCGAGCCGGCCGCGCTCGACGGGGTGGACGCGGTTCTGATCACCCACGAGCACTTCGACCACATCGACGTGGACGCCCTCGGTGACGCGCTCGCGAAGCGGGCCACGGTGACGGTGCACACCCACGCCTCCGTGCTGCCCAAGCTCGCCGGGCTCGGCGGCGTGGTCACCGCCGTGGAGCCGGGCGACACGTTCGCCGCCGCCGGGATGCGGATCCAGACGTTCGGCGGCTGGCACGCCGAGATCCATCCGGAGATCCCCCGGGTGCCCAACCTCGGCTTCCTGGTCAACGATCAGGTCTACCATCCGGGCGACTCGTTCGACGTGCCCGAGGGGGTGCAGGTCGACACGCTCTTCGTGCCGGTCTCCGCGCCCTGGCTGAAACTCTCCGAGGCGGTCGACTTCGTCCGCGCCGTCGCCCCGCGCCGGGCCTTCGCCCTGCACGACGCCCTGCTCAGCGACGCCGGCCACACCGTCACCGACGCCAACATGAGCAAGCTGTCCGGGTGTGAGTACGCCCGCCTGGAGCCCGGCACCCGCGTCCGCTGACCCGCTGCGCGGCTCGGACGGACACGGCAGGATGGCGGACGTGGCCGATGACATCGAGCAGCGCCTCTACACGGTGCCACCGGACCGGTTCGTCGCCGCCCGTGACGACGCGGTCGCCGCCGCCCGGGCCGCCGGTGACCGCGACGCCGCCCGGCGGATCGCCCGCCTGCGCAGACCCACCCTCGCCGCCTGGCTGGTGAACCTGCTGGCCATCAACCGGCCGGAGCTGGTGGCCGACCTGGTCGAGTTGTCGGCGGCGTTGCGGACCGCCCAACGGGAGCTGCGCGGCGAGCGGTTGCGGGAGCTGTCCAACCAGCGCCGTGCTGCCGTGAACGCGCTGGTCGCCGCAGCCCGGGACCTCGCCCGGGCGGCCGAGCCGGCCGTCGCGGCCGGCAAGCTGCCGCTGCCCGAGGTCGAGGCGACCCTCAACGCGGCACTGTCCGACGCGGATGTCGCCGAGCAGGTGCGGTCAGGACGGTTGCTCCGGCCGGTCAGCTACGCGGGCTTCGGCGAGGTGCCGCGCCCCCAGCTGCGGCTGCTGACCGGTGGCGCGGGCCCGGCGGAACCGGCGGCCGGCCCGCCGGGGAAGGGCGGGCGGGAGCGGCCCGGCGAGGAGCGGACCGAGCCGGGGCGGGAGCGGGCCGAGCGGGAGCGCGCCGAGGAGGCGGCCCGGGCCGGGCAGCGCCGGGAGCTGACCCGCGAGCTGGCGGCGGCCCGTACCCGGCAGAAGCGGGCCGAGACGGACCTGCGCCGGTGCGAGGCGGCCGAACACGACGGGGTCGGGGCACTGAACCGGATCGAGGCCGAGTTGGCCGAGGTGGAGCGCCGGAGGGCCGCGGCCGAGGAGGAGGTCGGTCGGCGCCGGACGGCCCGTCGCGCCGCCGAGCGGGCCGCCAGCACCGCCCGTCGGCACGCCGGTGAGGTCGAGGCGGCGATCGAGGCGTTCGACGCCGAGACTGTTCCACAGGCGGCCCGGAGGGCAGACTCAGGGAGCGCCGGCCGCCGGCCGGCGCCGAAGGAGAGGCGGCGCGGTTGACCCCCGAACAGACCGCCGGCGCCGTCCGGGCCAGCGTGTCGGAGATCGGTACCGCGTTCAGCGAGTCCCCCCGCACGCTGCGCCGGGCCCGGCTGCTCGGCCTTTCCGGCTGGGCGTTCCACGTCGCCGGCCGGGCCGGCGCGCTGGGTGACGTACGTGCCGAGACGGTGGCGGCGGCCCTGGGCTTCATCGCCCCGGAGGCGGTCGCCGACGGCTGGGACGGGGCGCTGCGGGTGGCCGGCCCGGCCGACGTCGCCGCCCACAACCTCGCCGAATGCTGCCGGTGGGGGGTCGAGAACCTGGGCGACTTCCCACGGGTGTCCCGGCTGGTCGAGCTGGCCGGCCGGGTCGTCGAGGCCGCCGACCCGGCCGGTATGCCGCTCTTCGCCGCGTGGCGGGCGATGCCGGTGCCGGACGACTCGCCCGGTGCCCGGGCGGCGGTGCTGCTTCTGCTGCTGCGTGAGCACCGGGCCGGTGCACACCTGCTGGCCGTGCGGGCGAGCGGCATGACCCCGCTGGAGGCGATCATCGCCGGACCGGAGGGGGAGGGCGGGGCGCTCGCGTACGGCTGGTCGCCACCGTTCCCGCCGGCCGAGCCGCTGATCCGGCGCTCGCTGTGGGCCGACGCGGTCGCCGACGGGATCACCTCGGGCGCGTACGCCGTACTGGGCGTCGCCGAGCGGGTCGAACTGGTCGGGCTGCTGGAGAGCACGGTGGCCAGGCTGCGTGCCGTACCCGCCGGTGACCTCGACGACCCGGTGGGCGGGCGGGCGGAGCCGGGCAGTCGGCATGCGGACAGAAGCCCGTAATTCAACGGCGCGGGGCGGCCCGTCACGGGTTCAATGCCAGGCGTGATCCTTCCTGACGGCTGGTCGACCCGGCCCCCCACCATCGACGACGTGCCGGCGCTGCTCAAGGTGACCCATGCCAGCGACATCGCGGCCGTCGGCTATCCCGATTTCCCCGAGTACGAGGTCCGGGAGGTGCTGGAGGCACCGCACACCGACCTCGCCCGCGACCAGCTGGTCGCCGTCGACCCCGACGGGACCGTCGTCGGCTGGGCCTATCTCGACAACCCCAACCAGGCCACCCGCGAGTTCGTCGAGGTCTACGTACACCCCGAACTCGGCGTCCCGGCGCGGGCGGTGCTGCTGTCCCGGCAGCTCGCGCGGGTCGCGGAGAAGGCGGCCGAACTCGGGCTCGACCGGATGACCGTCCGGGCCGGAGCCGTTCCGACCGAGACCGGCTGGGCCGGTGACCTGCGGGCGGCCGGCTTCGGGTTCGTGAAGCGGTACGCCCGGATGTCCCGCCCGCTGGACGGCGTGTCGACGACCCCGCCGGCGCCGCCCGCCGGGGTGGAGGTACGGGTGGTGGACCCGTCCTCCGACGACGACATGCGGACCTTCCACCGGGTGCTGGACACCGCCTTCCGGGACACCCCGGACTACGACCCGATGACCTACGAGCACTGGCGGGAGCGGATCGCCGCGCTGAGCAGCGTCGCCTACGACGAGTGGTTCGTCGCCACCGTCGACGGCGTGGTCGCCGGCATCCTGCAATCGTCCGACCAGGGTGCCGAGGACGACGAGGGCTGGGTGCGCTACCTCGCCGTGCTGCGCGAGCACCGCAAGCGGGGCATCGGCGCGGCGCTGCTCGGGCACGCCTTCGCCGGCTACGCCGCCAAGGGGCGCGAGCGGGCCGGGCTCGGCGTCGACCTGAGCAACCCGACCGAGGCGGCCCGCCTCTACCGCGCGGCCGGCATGACCGCGTCGTACGAGGCCGACATCTTCGAACGGACCGTCGAGGCGACCGCCGGGTGACCTGGCCGGCCCGGGTGCGGTGCCCCTCGGCGCCGCACCCGGGGGCGGACCGGGCTAGGGCGACGTGGTGCGGGTCGGCCGGGTTCGCAGCTGGGCGACGTAGTCGTCCGGCGCGCCCGCCTTCTCCGCCGCGTTGGCGATCTCCGACAGGTACCAGGCGGTCGGCAGGCCGCCCTCGTAGCCGTCGAAGACGAACACCCAGGCGGTGACCTCGCCGTCGAGGGTGGCCACCCGTACGTGTAGCTTGCGGTAGGTCCCGGCTACGACGCCTTCGACCTCGTCAAGCTGGGCAGCGTCCCAGGGATGTACGTCGTAGAGGGCGACGAACACGCGGTCGCCGGGCGACTCGACGACCGTGGTGACGGCACCTTCCCAACCGATCACCCCCTCCCCGGCGAAGGTGAGGCGCCAGCCTTCCAGCCAGCCGGTGCCCACCATTGGCGAATGCGGACAGTAGGCACGCATCCGAGCGGGGTCGAGGTTTGAGCCGTACGCGGCGTAATGACGCACGGCGATGACGATAGCTCGGCGAGGCGGTCGTGGAGAATACGACTGTGCGTGTCGGCACGGATCGAGGGAAGAAAGTCGCGGCGGGTGTTGCCGTAGATACCGAGGGTGACTAGGGAAGGGCGAGTGTCGTGAGCCGTATCGTGATCATCGGAGGTGGGCCGGCCGGCTACGAGGCGGCGCTGGTCGCCGCCCAACTCGACGCCGAGGTCACGGTGGTCGAGGCCGACGGCGCCGGTGGCGCCTGCGTGCTCTCCGACTGCGTCCCCTCGAAGACCTTCATCGCCAGTTCGGACGTGGTGACCGGCTATCGCGACACCGAGGAGTTCGGGGTGCACTCCGACGGGCTCGAGGCGGTCACCGTCGACGCCCTCGCTGTGCACGAGCGGGTCAAGCGGCTCGCGCTGGCCCAGTCCGGCGACATCCACGCCAAACTCGTCAAGGCCGGGGTGATCTTCGTCCACGGCACGGCGCGGCTCGGCGACGACACGCTCGGTCACACCCACCGGGTGTTGGTGACGCCCGCGCACGGTGACGCCCCGTACTCGATCGACGCCTCGACCGTGCTCATCGCGACCGGCGCGACCCCGCGCGTGCTGCCGTCGGCCCGACCGGACGGCGAACGGATCCTCACCTGGCGCCAGATCTACGACCTGCCGGCCCTGCCCGAGCGGCTCATCGTCATCGGCTCCGGCGTGACCGGCGCCGAGTTCGCCAGCGCCTACCTCGCGATGGGCGTCGACGTGACGCTGGTCTCCAGCCGCGACCGGGTCATGCCGCACGAGGACGCCGACGCCGCGATGGCCATCGAGCGGGTCTTCCGGTCCCGGGGCATGACCATCCTCAACAACTCGCGGGCGGCCGGGGTGACCCGTACCGCCGACGGGGTGCGGGTCGAGCTGGCCGACGGGCGTACGGTCGACGGCTCGCACGCCCTGATGGCCGTCGGCTCGGTGCCCAACACCGAGGGCCTGGGCCTGACCGAGTACGGCGTCAACGTCGCGCCGGGCGGCTACGTCGCCGTCGACCGGGTGTCGCGGACCAACGTGCCCGGCATCTACGCGGCCGGCGACTGCACCGGAGTGCTGCCGCTGGCCAGCGTCGCCGCGATGCAGGGCCGGATCGCCATGTGGCACGCGCTGGGCGAGGCGGTCCAGCCGCTGCGGCTGCGGACGGTCCCGGCGAACGTCTTCACCGATCCCGAGCTGGCGACCGTCGGCGTCTCGCAGAACGAGGCGGACGCCGGCAGCGTCCCGGCCCGCCAGGTGATGCTGCCGCTGGCCGGCAACGCGCGGGCCAAGATGGCCGACCTCCAGGACGGCTTCGTCAAGCTCTTCTGCCGGCCGGCCAGCGGCCAGGTGATCGGCGGGGTCGTGGTCGCGCCGAAGGCCAGCGAGCTGATCCTGCCCATCGCCATCGCGGTGGAGAACCACCTGACGGTGAACCAGCTCGCCCAGACCATCACGATCTATCCGTCGCTGTCCGGGTCGATCACCGAGGCGGCCCTTCAGCTGATGCTGCACGAGCCGGAGTAGCGGCGCCACCGGCCCGGCGCCGGGCCAGCGGCGGCAGCGGCGTCACCGGCCCGGTCGGCCCGGCCCGGCAGCGGCGGCGGCCCGGCGGCCGGCCGGGTCGGCGAGCGCCAGCGCCCAGCCGGCGCCGGCGAAGACGACCGCGGCCAGCGCCGCCACCACCAGCAGCCGCCACGCCGACTGGGTGAGCGCCGAGCCGCCGACGTGGCCGACGAACCCGCCGTACGCCGCCCAGCCGAGCGCCGCCGCCGCGTCGTACGTCACGAAGAGCCGGGCCGGATAGCGTGCCCGACCGGCGTGGAAGCACGCCGCCATCCGGCCGCCGGGAACGAACCGGCAGATCAGGATGACCAGTGGCCCGGGCCGGCGCAGCCCACGACCGAAGCGGCTCGCCGCGCGGCGGGCCCGGGCCCACCGCCGGGCGGCACCGAGCAGCGGGGTCGTATCCCCGTCCGACGGCTGCGTGCCGGCGGGGAGTGGTTCCGCGCCCGCGGGCGCGACCTGGCGGGGCCGGCGCAGGGCGGGCAGCCGGGCACCGGCCGGCGTCCACCGGCCGAGCAGGTAACAGGCCAGGTCGCCGGCGAACATACCGGCCGCGCCGACCAGGATGGTCAGCCGCAGGTCTAGCTGACCGTAGACGGTCAGCGCCCCGCCGGTGATCATCACCGCCTGGGTCGGTACGACGGGTACGACGGCGTCGACGGCCAGCAGCCCGAGCAACGCGAGATAGGCCCAGGTGGGCGACGCGGTGAGCAACTCGGTCAACGTAACCTCGGCGCGGTCGGCCAGCGGTGGAGAGCCGGCGGTGTCCGGCACTTGACGACGACCGTCACGGTACGCGGCCGGACGCGACAGGTGCCGGACGTGCGCCCAGGTGTCGACCTCGGCACACCGGCGACGGACCGCACGTGCGCCGAACGCCCGCCGGCCGGCGTACCGTTGAGAAGCGCGGCCGTCGACCTCCGGGTCCCCGTTCGGCGACGGGTCCGGCCGCCAGCGGGTCGCGGACAGGTCCCGTGTCCGCGACCCGCCATCGTGTCCGTCGCCGGTCCGGTGTTACCCGCCCGCAACGCGGCCGGCGTAGGTTCGACCCACGCGGGGTACGGGGCACTCTGGACCGCGGTCGCGAGCGGAAGGCGGCATCGCCATGGCTGACCTGTTCGAGGACTACCGCCTCGGTCCGGGCTGGGACGAGATGTTCGTCGACCCGGGCCTGCCGCGCGAGACCTACGAGGCCCTGCACGCCACCCTCCAGCCACTGTCGAGCGCCGAACTCGGCGTACGCGCCGACGTGCTGGCCCGCGCCTTCCTCGACCAGGGCATCACCTTCGCGCTCAAGGGCGTCGAGCGGCCGTTCCCGCTCGACATCGTGCCACGCATCATCGCCGCGGAGCAGTGGCGGACCGTCGAGGCCGGGGTCGCCCAGCGGGTACGCGCCCTGGAGGCGTTCCTCGCCGACATCTACGGCGCCGGGCAGGTGCTCGCCGACGGCGTCGTACCCCGCCGGATCGTGGTCACCAGCGCGCACTTCCACCGCGAGGCGGCCGGCATCAACCCCACCAACGGGGTACGCATCCAGGTCGCCGGCGTCGACCTGATCCGCGACGAGCAGGGCACCTTCCGGGTGCTGGAGGACAACGTGCGGGTCCCGTCCGGGGTCAGCTACGTGATGGAGAACCGGCGGGCGATGGCCCACGTGCTGCCCGAGGTCTTCGCCGCCTCCCGGATCCTGCCCGTCGAGTCCTACCCGGCGCAGTTGCTGCGGGCGCTGCGCGCGGCCGCGCCGACCGGGGTCAACGATCCCACGGTCGTCGTGCTCACCCCCGGCGTGCACAACTCCGCCTACTTCGAACACGCCCTGCTCGCCCGCGAGATGGGCGTCGAACTGGTCGAGGGGCGCGACCTGGTCTGCCTGGGCAACGAGGTCGCCATGCGGACCACGGCCGGCGAGAAGCGGGTCGACGTCATCTACCGGCGCATCGACGACGAGTTCCTGGACCCGGTGCACTTCCGGGCCGATTCGATGCTCGGCGTCGCCGGCCTGCTCAACGCCGCCCGCGCCGGCCGGGTCACCATCGCCAACGCGGTCGGCAACGGCGTCGCCGACGACAAGCTCCTCTACACGTACGTGCCCGACCTGATCCGGTACTACCTGGGCGAGGAGGCGATCCTGCCCAACGTGGAGACCTACCGGCTGGAGGATCCCGACGTCCTCGGGTACGTCCTCGACCGGCTCGACCAGCTCGTCCTCAAGCCGGTCGACGGCTCCGGCGGTGCCGGCATCGTGATCGGCTCGCAGGCCACCGACGCGCAGCTCGCCGAACTCCGTACGCGGGTCAGCCACGACCCGCGCGGCTGGATCGCCCAGCGCGAGGTCGCCCTGTCGATGGTCCCCACCCTGATCGGCAACCGGCTGCGGGCCCGGCACGTCGACCTGCGGCCGTTCGCCGTCAACGACGGCGACAAGGTCTGGGTGCTGCCCGGCGGGCTCACCCGGGTCGCGCTGCCCGAGGGCGCGCTGGTGGTCAACTCCAGCCAGGGCGGCGGCTCCAAGGACACCTGGGTGCTCGCCGGCACCGCGTCGGCCGCCACCCCGGTCGACGACCCGCCGGTCCTCGTCGCGATCCCGGAGCCGGTGGAACCGGTCAGCGTGCCCGCGCCGCGCAGCCCCGATCCCGGGCCGGGGCTCGGCCCGGCGATCGCCCAGCAACAGCAGCAACAGCAGTCCGCCCGGACGGTCGGGGAAGGGGCCGCCCGAATGGTCGGGGAGGAGGACGCATGCTGAGCCGGATCGCCGAGTCGCTCTACTGGATCGGCCGCTACGTGGAGCGGGCCGAGGACACCGCCCGCATCCTCGACGTACACCTGCACCGGATGGTCGCCGACCCGTGGGTCGACGAGGAGGTCGCCTGCCGGTCGCTGCTCGCCGTCATGGGCGTCGCCGGCGCCGACGGGCCGGTCACCTCGGCCCGGGTGGTGGGGCTGCTCGGCCTCGACGAGCAGAACCCGAGTTCGGTGGTCGGGGCGCTGGCCGCGGCCCGGGAGAACGCGCGTGGCGCCCGCGAGACGGTGTCGTCGGAGATGTGGGAGTGCCTCAACACGACCTGGCACGGGCTGCCGGACGCCCGGCGGCGGGTCGAGCAGCAGGGCGTACACGCCTTCTTCCGCTGGGTCCGGGAACGCTGCTCGGTGATGGCCGGTCTCACCGACGCCACCATGAGCCGCGACGAGGGCTGGCACTTCCTGGTGCTGGGCCGCAGCGTCGAACGGGTCGACATGACCGCCCGGCTCCTGTCCACCCACGTACGCGCCGGCGGCAGCATCCCGTCCTGGCTGACCCTGCTGCGGTCCTGCGGGGCGTGGGAGACGTTCCTGCGCACCTACCGTGGCTCGCTCGACGACCGCTACGCCGCCGAGTTCCTGCTGCTCGACCGGCTCTTCCCGCGCTCGGTCTTCGCCGCGCTGTCGCGCGCCGAGGCGTGCCTGTCCGAACTGGAACCCGACCCGGGCCGGGCCGGGGTCGCCACCGACGTGCAGCGCATCGTCGGCCGGGCCCGGACCGGCCTGGAGTTCCGCGGCGCCGACGAGCTGATGACCGACCTGGGTGGCGTACTGGCCAGCCTGGAGGGAACCTGCTCGCAGATCAACGACGCGGTGTCCCGCCGCTACTTCCGGCAGACGTCGGCGGTCTCCTGGGTTTCCGAGGCCGTGGCATGACGAGTCCCGGTCCCCGATCCGCCGGTCGGCAACGGAGGTACGACGCGTGACGGTCAGCAGTTGGCGGTTGAAGATCCAGCACCGGACCGGGTTCACCTACGCCGGCAAGGTCGACTCGTCGTACAACGAGGCCCGGATGTCGCCGCGCAACGAGACCCGCCAGGCGGTGCTGGACGCGCGGGTGGAGGTGTGGCCGACGGCCCGGACCTACCGCTACGAGGACTACTGGGGCACCATCGTCACCGCGTTCGACGTGCACAGCGCGCACGAGTCGTTGCAGGTGACCGCCACCGCCACGGTCGAGACGCTGCCCGCCGGCGACCTGCTGCCGAGCGCCGGCGGGGTCGGCTGGGAGGAGCTGGCGACACCGGCCAACGTGGACCGGTGGCACGAACTGCTGCTGCCGACCCCGCGTACCGCGATCGACGAGGAGCTGACCGAACTCGCCGAGTCGGTGCGGGCGGACCATCCGACCCCGCACGCGGCGGCGATGGCTCTCTGCGAGCTGATCCGCGCCGAGATGAAGTACGAGGCCGGGGCGACCGGGGTGCAGACCGACGCGGTGCAGTCCTGGCGCCAGCGCAAGGGGGTCTGCCAGGACATCAGTCACCTGGTGGTGGGGCTGCTGCGGGCGATGGGCACCCCGGCCCGGTACGTCTCCGGCTACCTGCACCCGAACCCCGAGGCGGCGGTCGGCGAGACGGTGGTCGGCCAGAGCCACGCCTGGGTGGAGTGGTGGGTGGGCCGCTGGACGGCCTTCGACCCGACCAACGGCGTACCGGTCGGCGAGCGCCACGTCGTCGTCGGCCGCGGCCGCGAGTACGCCGACGTCCCCCCGCTGAAGGGCGTCTATTCAGGCCCCCCCAACACCGGTCAGGGCGTGGAAGTCTCCCTGACCCGCCTCCGCTAGCCCTCCAAGATCCGCGTGATCAGGGACCTGGACGGGCGTGTCGTCGGCGTGTCGGGGTGCAAACTCCCTGATCACGGTGATCAGGAACGGGTGGCGGCGCGGCGCGCGCGAGAGCTAGGCTGTGCGGCATGCGTAATGCGGCAGTGCTGACGACGACGCCGGGGAACCCCGGCGCGACGCGCTGACGTAACCAGTCGACGACGAAGCCCCGGGGCGACCGCCCCGGGGCTTCGTCGTGCTCCGCGAGTGGGTCGCCCCCGTACCCGATCGAGGAGACCGACATGGTCGACCACCGCAAGCTCGGCCGCGAGCTGGGCATCTTCCACTCCGACCCGCTCTCCGGGGCCGGCCTGCCGATCTGGCTGCCGGACGGCGCGGCCGCCCGGCACGCGGTCGAGGAGTACATCCGCGAACTGGAGCGCCGGGCCGGCTACCAGCACGTCTACTCACCCCCGCTCGGCCGGCGGGACCTCTTCGAACTCTCCGGCCATCTCGGGCATTTCGTCGACGACATGTTCCCGCCGCTGCGGATGGGCGACGACGAACTGATCCTGCGCCCGGCCCTCTGCCCACACCACTGCCTGGTGTACGCCGCCCGCGGCCGTTCCTACCGTGACCTGCCGCTGCGGATCGCCGAGATCGGCGGGATGTACCGTTCCGAACGGTCCGGCGTGCTCGGCGGCCTGACCCGGGTACGCGCCATCTCCCTCAACGACTCGCACAACTTCTGCGCCCTGGAGCAGGTCGGTGCCGAGGTGGCCGACGTGCTACGACTCACCTCCGAGGCGCACGCCGCGCTCGGCGTACGGCCGGCGGGTTACCGCCTGTCGTTGCGCGGGCCGGGCGGCAGCTACGTCGGGGACGACGAGTCGTGGCGGCGGGGCGAGCAGTTGCTGCGCGAGGCGCTGTCGGGGCTGCCGTACGAGGAGGCGCCCGGCGACGCGGCGTTCTACGGACCGAAGATCGACATCCAGGTACGGGACGCCGCCGGGCGCGAGTCGACCCTGTCCACCGTGCAGATCGACTTCGACAAACCGGAGCGCTTCGACCTGTCGTACGCCGATCGTGACGGTGGCCGGCGGCGGCCGGTGCTGGTGCACCGCAGCCTGGTCGGCAGCATGGAGCGGCTGTTCGCCTACCTGATCGAGGTGCACGAGGGCGCGTTTCCGTTCTGGTTCGCCCCGGTGCAGGTCGAGGTGCTGCCGATCGGTGCCGACCAGTTGCCCGCCGCCGAGGCGTTCGCCCGGTCGGCGGTCGAGGCCGGTCTGCGGGTACGGGTCGAGTCCGACGGGTCGCTCGGCGCCCGGATCAGGGACAGCGCGAAGCGGAAGGTTCCGTACGTGGCGGTGATCGGTGCCCGGGAGGCGGCGGACGGGCTGGTGGCGCTGCGTTCGCGGGACGGCCGGGCGCTGGATCCGCTGCCGGTGACCGTGGCACTGCGCAGGTTCACCGAAGCGGTCGCCTCCCGCTCACCGGCGCTGCTCTCCTGAGCGTGACGCGCCGGGCGTGCCGGATCATGGCAGCGCGGCGGCCACGGCCAGCGCGACGAAGAAGATCTGCTCGATGGCCCGGGGCACCAGTGGGGTGGCCGGCCGGCCTCCGAACGGGACCCCGCGCCGGGCCGCCGAGACGTTCGCCGGAAACATCGCGACCATCAGCAGCGCGAGGGCGACGGCGGCCCAGGGGGCGGTGGCCGGGATCAGCAGGCCCACGGCTCCGGCGAGTTCGAGCACACCGGTCACCGTGACCAGCAGTTCGGGGCGGGGCAGGCCGGGCGGGACCATCGCGACCAGGTCGGCCCGGAGCTTGGGTACGACGTGCGCGCTGGCGGTGACGACGAACATCACGGCCAGCCCGACCCGTAGCGCGGGTTGCCAGGCGTCGAGGGCCCCGATCCCGAGCAGCCCGGCCAGGCGGGCGACGGCGAAGCCGGCGACAAGGGCGATCAAGGGAGCCACGGGTTCTCCTTGTCCAGGTGAACGAGAACTTGTCGACGTCAAGATTTGCTCACGGGAGCCAACTTGTCAACGACAAGATATGGTGGGGGTGTGAGCAAGAAGGATGGGGCGTACCACCATGGCGACCTACGTCGTGCGCTGCTCGCCGCGGCGGTCGAGGCGATCGGTGAATCGGGCCCGTCGGCGGTCAGCCTGCGCGACCTCGCCCGGCGTGCCGGCGTGTCGCATGCCGCCCCGGCCCACCACTTCGGTGACAAGGCCGGCCTGCTCACCGTGCTGGCCGCGGAGGGCTTCGACCGGCTCGCCGACACCCTGCGACCGGTCATCGCGCAGACCGGAAGCCTGCTGGAGACCGGCGTGGCGTACATCCGGTTCGCCGTCGACCACCGGGCACATTTCGAGGTGATGTTCCGGCCGGAGCTCTACGACCACGACAATCCGGCCGTGGTCGCCGCCCGGCAGCGCGCCACCGACACGCTCGCCGCGGCGGTCGCCACCCGGGGCGAAGCCGGCGCCGACGCCCGGATGGACGGGCTCGCCGCGTGGTCGATCGTCCACGGCTTCGCGACCCTGTGGCTGGGTGGTGCGCTGCCCGCGGACCTGGGCCCGGACCCGGAGGCCGCCGGGCGGCCGGTCCTCCGCCGCCTCGTCGACCGGCCCTGACCGCGCCCGGCGCGGCTCGACGACTCCCCGGATCCGGTCCCGACCGCCGCCCGGGACCAGATCACCAACTTGTCGGCAGTGGCATCCCCTCGGTGTAACCGGCCGCGCTCTGCGTGCCCACCACGGCCCGGGTGTGGAACTCGGCCAGGTTTGCCGCGCCCGCGTAGGTGCACGCGCTGCGCACCCCGGCCACGATCTCGTCGATCAGGTCCTCGACCCCGGGGCGAGCCGGGTCGAGGAACATCCGCGCCGACGAGATGCCCTCTTCGAAGACCGCCTTACGGGCCCGGTCGAAGTGGCTGTCCTCCGCGGTGCGCGCACTCACCGCCCGGGCCGACGCCATTCCGAAGCTCTCCTTGTAACGCTGCCCGTCGGCGTCGGTGTAGATGTCGCCGGGGGACTCGTAGGTCCCGGCGAACCAGGAACCGATCATCACGTTCGAGGCGCCGGCGGCCAGGGCCAGTGCCACGTCCCGGGGATGGCGCACGCCTCCGTCGGCCCACACGTGCCGCCCGAGCCGGCGGGCCTCGGCGGCGCAGTCGAGCACCGCCGAGAACTGCGGTCGGCCGACCCCGGTCATCATCCGGGTCGTGCACATCGCACCCGGCCCCACGCCGACCTTGAGGATGTCCGCGCCCGCCTCGATCAGGTCGCGCACGCCCTCGGCGGTCACCACGTTGCCCGCCGCCACCGGCACCGGCGGGTCGAGGGCCCGGACCGCCCGCAAGGCCGCGATCATCCGCTCCTGGTGGCCGTGAGCGGTGTCGACGACGAGCGTGTCGACACCCGCCGAGATCAGAGCGGCGGCCTTGCCTGCGACGTCACCGTTGATGCCGATGGCCGCGGCGACCCGCAGCCGGCCGTGGGCGTCGAGTGCCGGCCGGTAGAGAGTGGCGCGCAGCGCACCCTTCTGGGTGAGCACGCCGACTAGCCGGCCGTCGGCGTCGACGACCGGTGCGAGCCGCCGGCGGACCTGGGCCAGCAGGTCGAAGCCGGCACGCGGGTCGGCGTCGACCGGCACGGTGTGCAACTCGGTGGACATGACATCGCGGAGTTGGGTGAACCGGTCGACACCCGCGCAGTCGGCCTCGGTGACGACGCCGACGGGCCGGCTGTCGTCGTCGAGCACGACCACCGCACCGTGCGCCCGCTTGGGCAGCAGGTGCACCGCGTCCCCGACCGTGTCGGTCGGGGAGAGGCTCAGCGCGGTGTCGTGCACCAGGTGACGTTCCTTGATCCAGGCGATCACGTCGGCGACCACGTCGATCGGAATGTCCTGGGGCAGCACCGTGATCGCGCCGCGCCGGGCGACCGTCTCGGCCATCCGCCGCCCGGCGACGGCGGTCATGTTCGCCACCACCAACGGGATGGTGGTGCCGGTGCCGTCGCTGGTGGACAGGTCGACGTCGAGCCGCGAGCTGACGTCAGACCGGGCCGGGGCCATGAAGACATCGCTGTAGGTCAGTTCGTGCGCGGGTGCCGCGCCGGATAGAAACCGCACAAGAGCATCATGACCCGCGCCGGCCGACCGTGCCGCCGGTGTCACCGGTAGCGTCGTACGAAGATCAGTGGATCTGGCCGGAGCACACCGCCCCACCAGGCGTTATCCGCCGGTGGCCTGCGACAACCCGGGATCGGGGATCAAGGCCGTCGTCAGGCGGACTCGGCGGCGGTGATGGTGCAGATCGCGGCGCCGGCGGTGACGACCGCGCCGACCTCGGCGGACAGGCCGCTGACCACCCCGGCCTTGTGCGCGTTGAGCGGCTGCTCCATCTTCATCGCCTCCAGCACCACGACCAGGTCGCCCTCCGCCACCGTGTCGCCGTCCGCCACCGCGATCTTCACGATCGTGCCCTGCATCGGAGAGGCCAGGGCATCGCCGCCCGCGGCACCCGACGCACCCGCCCCGCCGGCCTTCCGCTTCGGGCGGCGGGCCACGCCAGCCGGTGCGGCGGTGGCCGTGCCGGCGCCGAGGCCGACGGGGAGACGGACCTCGAGCCGCTTGCCACCCACCTCGACCACGACGGTCTCCCGCTCGGCGGCCGGTTCGGCGGCGGTCGTCGCGCCGGTGAACGGCGGCACCGTGTTGTCGAACTCGGTCTCGATCCACCTGGTGTGCACCGCGAACGGCTCGGCGGTGAACGCCGGATCACGCACGACCAGCCGGTGGAACGGCAGGGCCGTCGCCATACCTTCGACCACCATCTCGTCGAGCGCCCGGCGGGCCCGTTCGAGCGCCTCGGTGCGGGTCTCCCCGGTGATGACGACCTTCGCCAGCAGCGAGTCGAAGTTGCCGCCGATCACGTCACCGGCGCTGATACCGGTGTCGACCCGTACGCCCGGGCCGCTGGGCAGGCGCAGCGCGGTGACCGAACCGGGCGCCGGCAGGAAGCCACGACCCGGGTCCTCGCCGTTGATCCGGAACTCGATCGAATGGCCGCGCGGCACCGGGTCACCGGTCAGCCGCAGCTTCTCCCCGTCGGCGATCCGGAACTGCTCGCGTACGAGGTCGATGCCGGCCGTCTCCTCGGTGACCGGGTGTTCCACCTGGAGCCGGGTGTTGACCTCCAGGAACGAGATCGTGCCGTCGGCGCCGACCAGGTATTCGACGGTGCCGGCACCGTGGTAGCCGGCCTCGCGGCAGATCGCCTTGGCGCTGTCGTGGATCTGGGCCCGCTGGCCGTCGGTGAGGAACGGCGCCGGCGCCTCCTCGACCAGCTTCTGGTGACGGCGCTGCAACGAACAGTCCCGGGTGCCGACCACCACCACGTTGCCGTGCTGGTCGGCGAGCACCTGCGCCTCGACGTGCCGGGGGCGGTCCAGGTAGCGCTCGACGAAGCACTCACCCCGCCCGAACGCGGCGACCGCCTCGCGGGTGGCCGACTCGAACAGGGCCGGAATCTCCTCCAGCGTGCGGGCGACCTTGAGTCCCCGCCCGCCCCCACCGAAAGCCGCCTTGATCGCGACCGGCAGGCCGTGCTCGACGGCGAAGGCGATGACCTCGTCGGGCCCCTTGACCGGATCGGGGGTGCCCGGCACCAGCGGGGCACCCGCCCGCTGCGCGATGTGCCGCGCGGTGACCTTGTCGCCGAGGTCGCGGATCGCCTGCGGCGTCGGACCGATCCAGATCAGCCCGGCCTCGATGACGGCCTGCGCGAAGTCGGCGTTCTCGGCGAGGAAGCCGTAGCCGGGGTGCACCGCGTCGGCACCGGCCTGCGCGGCGACCGCGACCAGCTTGTCGATCCGCAGGTAGGTGTCGGCCGCGCTGTCGCCATCCAACGCGTACGCCTCGTCGGCGAGCGTGACGTGCAGAGCGTCCCGGTCGGAGTCGGCGTAGACGGCGACACTGCCGAGGCCGGCATCGCGGCAGGCCCGCACGACCCGTACGGCGATCTCGCCGCGGTTGGCGATCAGAACCTTGCGCACCGTGTGCTCCCTCCGGCGGGCGATGACGGGCAGTTTATCGGCATCGCTGAACCGCTCGACCAGCGTTGAGCGTGTGGGATGTTGCACTCGGTGGGCGTATCCGCCGACCGGGGTGGGGGCATCACCGACCCACCCCGGCCTCGTCGTACGGGTCGGTCAGCGCTTGCGGGCCAGCGTCAAACCGTCGGCGACCGGCAGCATCACCAGGTCGACCCGGTCGTCGCGGAGCACCTCCTCGTTGAAGGTGGCGATCGCCCGGTCCGCCTCGGCCGCCGGGTCGAGCACCCGGCCGCCGCGCAGGACGTTGTCGACCACGATCAGACCTCCGGTACGGACGCGCGGCACTGTTTCGGCCCAGTAGACCGGATAGCCCGGCTTGTCGGCGTCGATGAAGACAAAGTCCAGGTACGGCTCGTCCGGCAGCATCCGCAGCGACTCCGCCGCCGGCCCGATCCGCAGGTCGATACGGTCCTCGACGCCGGCCCGCGCCCAGTAACGGCGCGCGACCGAGGTGAACTCGGCCGAGATGTCCAGGCACGTCAGGTGCCCGTCCGGCGCCAGCCCGCGCGCGATGGCCAGCGACGACATCCCGGTGAACGTGCCCACCTCGAGCGCCTGCCGGGCATCGGTCAACCGGGCCAGGAAGGTCAGGAAGCCGGCCTGCTCGGGCGCCACCTGCATGCCCGCCTTCTCCGGCAGGAGCGCCAACGTCTCCTCGATCAGATCCCGTGCCACGGGGTCCGGGGACGAACCGTGCGCGATGACGTACTGGTGCAGTTCATCGGTCAGTACCAGAGGCTTCGTGGTCATCCCCAGACGCTAACCGCGCGGAAGCCCTTCCGGGGTCACCGCCACAGGTCGAAGATCCGTACCCCCAGTTCGGCCAGCAGCCGGCGCAGCAGCGGCAGCGACAGGCCGATCACCGTGCCCGGATCACCCTCGATCCGCTCAACGAACGGCCCACCGATCCCGTCCAGGGTGAACGCGCCGGCGACGTGCAGCGGCTCCCCGGTCGCCACGTACGCGGCGATCTCGTCGTCGTCGACCTCCGCGAAGTGGACGGCCGTCGCGGCGACCGCCTCCGCGTGCCCACCCCGGTCGAGGTCGATCAGGCAGTGGCCGGTGTGCAACACCCCGGACCGCCCACGCATGCGTGCCCAACGCTTGGTGGCATCGTCGGCGTCGGCCGGCTTGCCGAAGATCTCACCGTCGAACGCCAGCACCGAGTCACAGCCCAACACCAGGGCGCCGGACCCGACCCGGCCATCGCGACGCAACCGCTCGGCGACGGCCTCTGCCTTCAGGCGGCTGAGCGTGAGACTCAACGTATCCGGGTTGGTCGAGTCGACAGTGGACTCGTCTACGCCACTGACCAGCACCTCCGGTTCGATGCCGGCCGCCTGCAGGGTCCTGAGCCGGGCCGGGCTCGCCGAGGCGAGGACCAGCCGGGGCGCGTCTGTCATTGCCACGGCGAGAACGCTACCGTCCCGGTCGATGCCCATCGGTGGTGCGTCGTCGCAGTGGGTTCCGCCGGTGGCCGGCGCGGGCTCAGCCGGCACCGCGGCGGCGACGCCGGCTGACGAACAGCGCGACAGCGGCCAGCCCTGCGGCGGCGACCGCGCCGAGCACGAAGAATCCCGGTCGCCAGCCCTCGGACGGCCTGTCGTCCGGTCCGTCACCGGCGGCCGACGACCGGCTCGGGCTGGGACTCGGGCTGGGACTCGGGCTGGCGCTCGGGCTGGCGCTCGGGCCGGGGCTCGTCCCGAGCGGCGGTACGTCCGCGGTCAGCGCCGCCACGAGATCGAGAACGCCGTACCCGTACTGCTCGTCCCGGCCGGGCGGTCCCTTGTCAACGGCCGTGGCGGTCAGCCGGTGTACGACCTCTGCCGCCGACAGGTCCGGAAACTTGCTCCGTACGAGCGCAGCCGCCCCCGAAACAATCGCCGCAGCCCCAGACGTCCCCGTCCCCTTCCGGTAGCCGCCGTTGAGCCCGGTGCTGACGATGTCAACGCCTGGGGCGACAATCTCGACCTTGCTTCCGGTGACTGATGTGGGGGAATGATTGCCGTTACGATCCACAGCGCCAACCGCAACAACGCCTTCAAGGAAGGCCGGGAAACCTACCTGAGTATCTGTGGGTCTGTTGCCTGCCGAGGCAACGATCACGATGTTTCTTTCGAGAGCCCGTTTAACGGACTCACGCAGAGTGCTTGTGGGGCCGCCGGCTGAGGAGATGTTGATGACCGATGCTCCGTTTTCGATTGCCCAGTCGATTCCGGCTGCGAGCCGGTTACCATCTCCAGTGCTTGTTGGTGTGGTATCCCGGATGGGGATGACCTTAGCCTTTGGTGCTATCCCCAAGGTGCTGGCCTCATCGAGAGTACCGTGCGCGGCTATTAGGCCGGCCATCCCGGTTCCGTGAGAGTCCGCGTCTTCTCTGCCGTCGCCTGTGCCACCCGGAGCTACATCTGTTCCGGTGAGTAGGTTTTCTCGGAGGTCTGGGTGAGGTTCGACGCCAGTATCTATGACTGCAACTTTTACTTCATTGCCTTGGGTGATCTGGTGAGCTTTGGTGACGTTGAGGAACCGAAGATGCCACTGATCGTCGCGCAGTTGTTGTCCGTGCGCCGGAGGTGTGATTGCAAGGGTGGTGAATAATGTACAGGCCGCCGAGATCAGGGTCTTGAGTGTTCTGGAGGTCACCGGTTATAGCCGATCGTCGGTCCTGGCTCCGTCGGTTGAGGCGTCTTAGGTGGCAGGAGCACAGGAGGGACGCCTGCATCCGTGTGCCACGGGTTGTCTGAGGTCCAGCGTTGTTGTCTGACTGAGGGGATTTCATCCGATCTCGTCTGTTGCGTAGCCAAATTTGTGGTTCCGATTATGCCGCCGACCGGATTGGCTCGCGAAGCGGGCGAGGGTTTTATTGGTGTTTGTGGTGGGCTATTACTTGGAAAGCCTCCGATTATCCCTCCGGAGGGTAATGATCGTTGCCTTGCTTCCGATGTCGTCAGTGCTTCAGGCCTTGGGGCAGGAATGGTTGGATTGCTCGGTTTTGGTGGGGCTGGCGAGCCGATCAAGCCTGCCCTTGGAGGCAAAAATGGGGTCGTGCTGGGAAGAGTGGCGGGGTGATGTGCTAGTCCGTCTTGGAGGGGGCCGGGTGCTGGAGTCGGGGCCTTGCTCGTTGCTGGCGGGGTGAGTGTACTTGCGCCACCTAGTGTGGGTCCATTCGTCGGATTGGTTGGCGCTGTAGTTTCGGCCGAGGGAAGAGGGGAGAAGTGTGAGACCTGTACCGGCACCGAAATTGGTGTGATTTGCGGAATTTTAGGTCTGGGTCCGTGATTTGCGGTGGTGGTCGTTGCTCCGTCGTCCCTTTTTCCTCGCGGGGCGTACGGCGGTGGTTGTTTGATTTGGATGCTGGCTTCGACGAGGGTGTTGCTGAGGCTGGACATGAGTGCGCGAGCGCGTGCGTTCAGTTCTTCCAGTTCGCGCCGGGTGGCGGGTAGGTTCTCGAAATCCAGGTTGGGCGGCGTGGGCGCGTTCCGATCCTTGAACCGCCGCTCGTGCGACAGTCTCGCCTGGTACCCGGCCTCGTATTCGTCGTGGATTTTCTTGAGTTCCGCCCGCGATGCTGCGATGGCGGTCGTCACGACGCTGAGCGTGCTGAAGTTGGCGACCGCGACGTCGTGGACCTGCTGGACGTGCTGGATCAGGTAGTCGAGGCGGGCGCAGTAGGCGGCCGAGGCCGGGCTCTGTTCGGGTGGCCAGGCGGTGGCCAGGCCTTCCCGGTAGGTCTTCAGTCTGAGCAGGTGGGCGGACGTCAGTTCGTAGGCCCTGGACCAGCCGGCGACGAGTCGCCAGTGGTTGTCGGTCTGCTGGTTTTCCATGAAGGCCCACATGGTTGGCACGTCGAAGAGGTGCCAACCGGTGCGCTCGCCGCGTTCGTTGACTTCGAGCCGCATCAGTGGGCCTGGTCGGTGGTTGCGGCGTCCGGTGCGGCGGCGGCGGTCCGGTCGAGGGCCTGGTTGACGTCGGTGACCGTGGCGGCGCTGAACGCGTCGGTGTCGGCGTATTTCCGGCTGATCTCGGCTGCCGAGGTGGCGAGGCCGCCGGTCACGTTGTGGTAGTGGTAGACGAGGTCGGACGTGCTCTGCTGGGACAGTTGGTGCACGGTCAGGAACGACACCAGTTCGGCGAAGAGTGCGGCGGGCTGCGGTATCTCGGTCGCCATGTGTTCGTAGACGGCTGACATGTGGGGCGCGTAGTTGTCGCGTACTTCGGCTGCCAGGTCGGCTGCGAACTCCTCCATGGCGCCGATGTCGGCCTGGATGTCGCCGTAACTGTGCAGCCACCGTGGACCCAGGTGGTCTTCGGCCAGCCCCACGGACCCTCCCCAGCGTCACGATGAGGTATCCGAGGGTAGCTGGCTGTCGGGTTGGTTGGCAGCCCCGAACCAGGGGCCGGGCGGGCTGCTGAGCGGTGAATCAGCGCGGGAGGGCGGATGCCCGCCAGCCGTCGGCACCCGGCCGGACGAGCGCGCCTCCGGCGCCGGGACGGGCGGCCCGGACCCAGGGGGAGAGCCGGGGTGCGGGCGTCGGAGCGGCGGCCGGTCGGGACCGGGCGAAGAGGACTCCGACGAGAGCGGCGAGTTCCTCGGCCGTGGGGGTGCCTCGTACCACGCTGAACTGCGGATCTGCCTCCGACATGCCAGGAGCGTACGCCGCCGCGCCGGCACCGGCACTGACGTACGCCTCACACCCGCGCGTGGCGCAGGTGTGACCCTCAACTCGTCCGGGTACCGTGCACGGGATGTCCGCCGTGCCGTCCCAACTTATCGCCGACCGTTACCGGCTAGTCGAGCCGCTCGGTCAGGGCGGCATGGGCAGGGTGTGGCGGGCCCGCGACGAGGTGCTGCACCGCGACGTGGCGATCAAGGAACTGGTGCCGCCGCCTGGCCTGACCGAGGACGAGCGCCGCGAGATGCGGGAGCGTTCGCTGCGCGAGGCGCGGGCCATCGCCCGCCTCAACCACATCAACGTCGTACGGGTCTTCGACGTCCTGCGCACCGACGCCGACCCGTGGATCGTCATGGAGTACGTCCCGTCGCGGTCGTTGCAGGACGTTCTCGCCAGCGATGGCCCGGTGACCCCGGCGCGTGCCGTCGAGATCGGCATCGGGGTTCTCGGCGCCCTGCGGGCGGCCCACCGCTCCGGGGTCGTGCACCGCGACGTCAAGCCGGGCAACGTCCTGCTCGGCGAGGACGGCCGGGTCGTGCTCACCGACTTCGGGCTGGCCACCGTTCCCGGCGACCCCAACGTCACCCGGACCGGGCTGGTGCTCGGTTCGCCGGCCTACATCGCGCCGGAACGCGCCCGCGACGGCAACAACGGGCCGGAGGCCGACCTCTGGTCGCTGGGCGCGACCCTCTACGCGGCGATCGAGGGCGCGTCGCCGTACGCGCGGCCGTCGGCGATCGCGACCCTCGCCGCCCTGGCCACCGAGCCGCCCCCGGTCTCCAAGAAGGCGGGCCCGCTCAAGCCGGTGCTCGCCGGCCTGCTGCGCAAGGATCCCGAGACACGGATCAACGCGGCCGAGGCCGAACGGCTGCTCCGCCGCGCCGCCGGCCGACGCCCGAAGATCGGTCTGTCGCTGTTGGAGGGGGCCCGGCGGCCGAGCCCGCTCGGGCCGCGCGAGCCCCGCCCGACCGTCGTTCCAGGGCAACGTACGCCGAGGACCGGCACGCCGGCGCCGGCCCCCGTGTCGCCCGCCCCCGTGTCACCGGCACCGGTATCGCCGGCAGCCGGCGACGACCCGGCTGTGTCCGTACCGACCGTGCCGGCCAACGAGACAGCGGTGGTGGAACAGTCCCCGGCCGTGGACCGCACGGCGGTGGTGGGCCAGTCGCAGTCCGCGGACCGTACGGCGGTGGTGAAGCCGGCCCGGTCGGAGTCGCCGACCGCGGCGGACCGGACCGTCGTGGTCCGGCAGACCGGAAACCTGACGGTGGGCAAGCCGGCCGACCGCGACGCCCGGTCGGAGCCGTCCGGTGCCGCGGCGGTCGCCGCGGGCACCGCCGCCGGGCAGGATGCCGCCGACACCGCGACGGCCGATACGCCCGAGCAGGCCGGCACAGCCAAGACCGGCCCGGCCGACGGGGCCATTGCCACCGAAGGCAAGACGGGCACCGAAGGCAAGACGGGCACCGAAGACAAGACCGCCGTCGAAGACAAGGCGGCCATCGAAGACGAGGCGGGCACCGAGGACAAGGCGGCCGCGCCCGAGCGCCCCACGCCGACGACGGCGAAGTCCACCCCCGAGCCGGCCGCGAAGCCGGCCAGGTCGACCCCGGTTGCCCTACCGGCACAGCGGACCGGAACGGACCCCGGTCGTACGACCGTGGTCAGCGGTGAGCCGACGACGGTGATCGGGGCCGCCGAGATACCCGGACGATCCAGCCCCGACCGGAAGCAGCGGATCTGGCTGGGCGCCGCGCTCGCCGCCATCCTGGTGCTGCTGGTCGCCATCCTGGTGCCCTATCTCGGTAACGATGACGGCGAGCGGTCCGTCGCCCCGCCGACGGACGTGCCCACCAGCGCCCCGGCCGAAACCGGTGCCGCCGAGACGCCGTCCGCGACGCCCGAGCCTGCCCCGACCAGCGCCGCGCCTCCCAGCCCCACCCCAAGTCCGGAGCCGACCGGACTGGGCGACCCGGTGGTGCCGGAGGGCTGGCGGTTGCACCGGGACCCGACCGGCTTCTCCGTCCCGGTGCCCGAGGGCTGGCAGGTCCGGCGGGAAGCGACCCGGGTCAGGTTCGAGGAGCCCCGGTTCGGCCGGCTGCTGATGATCGACCAGACCGACCAGCCGCAACCCGACCCGGTCGCGGACTGGAGGTCGAAGGAGGGGCACCGGCGGTCGACGACGCGCAACTACCAGCGGGTGGGCGAGATCCGGGCGGTCGACTACTGGGACAAGGCCGCCGACTGGGAGTGGACCTACACCAGCAACCGGGGCAACAAGCTGCATGTCCGCAACCGTGGCTTCATCACCGCCCCGGACAAGGCGTACGCGATCTACTGGTCGACGACCGAGGACCGGTGGAACGACGACCTGGCGATGTTCGACGTGATCGCCGCCGGGTTCCGCCCGGTCCGTAGCTGATCTCGGCGTCGCGACCGGACGGGTAGGCTCGCGGACTGTGTCGATCGACGGGCTGACAGACCTCTGGAACCGCCTGTTCGGTGCGCAGCCGGACCCGCCGCCGCTGCTCGTGCTGGTGACGGCCCTGCTCGCGCTCCTGGTGGTGCTGACCCGGCTGCCGTGGCGGATCGGCCGTAACGCGATCACCATCGCCCACGAGGGCGGGCACGCCCTGGCGGCCCTGCTCACCGGGCGCAAGCTGCACGGCATCCGGCTGCATTCCGACACCTCCGGACTGACCCTGTCGGCCGGCCGCCCGACCGGCCCCGGGATGGTGTTCACCCTGCTCGCCGGCTACATCGCCCCGTCCCTGATCGGGCTCGCCGGTGCCTGGCTGCTCGGCGGCAACCGGATCACCCTGCTGCTGTGGATCGCGGTCGCGCTGCTGCTGGCGATGCTCGTGATGATCCGCAACGTCTTCGGCATCGTGTCCATCGTGGTCACCACCGGGGTGGTGCTCGGCGTCTCCTACTTCGCTCCGCCGGACGTGCAGGCCGCGTTCGCGTACACCGGGGTCTGGTTCCTGCTCCTCGGCGGGGTACGGCCGGTCGGTGAGCTGCAGCGGCTGCGCCGGCGCGGCGGGATGCCGGAGTCCGATGCCGACCAGCTCGCCTGGCTGACCCGGATTCCGGGGCTGGTCTGGGTCGGCGTATTCGGCGCGGTCAACCTGCTGGCCCTGCTGGTCGGTGCCGCGATGCTGGCCGCTCCCGCGCTGGACGGGCTCGACCTGCCGCTCTGAGCGCGGTCCGGCCAGCCGGCGGGAAATTCTCAAGATCTGCAACCTCCGGCCGGGTGCCAGGCGTATTGCCTGTGACACCAGGGAGGTGCAGGTGCCCGATACCGAGGGCTTCGACGAGTTCTACCGGTGCAGCCGGCAACGGGTGCTCGGGTAGGTCCACCTGTTGACCGGCGACCGGTCCGAGGCGCGGGACGCGGTGCAGGAGGCGTACGTCCGGGCCTGGCAGCGCTGGTCAACCGTCCGCGACGACCACGATCCGGAGTCCTGGGGACGGGTGGTGGCCGCGCGGTCGCGGTCAGCCGCTGGCGCAGCCTGCGTAGCCGGGCCCGCGCCTACCTGCGGCACGGTCCGGCGGACGAGGCGGCGCCGCCGAGCACGACACGGGCGCGGTCGTGGCGGCCCTGCGCCGGCTGCCCGAGGAGCAGCGCACCGTGATCGCACTGCATCACCTGGTCGGGCTGCCGGTCGCGGAGGTAGCCCGGGAGATCCGGGCGCCGGTCGGCAGGGTCAAGGCGCGGCTGTCGCGCGGCCGGGCGGCACTGGCCGATCTGCTCGCCATCATCGACTCGAAGGAGGCCATCGATGCGTGATTCCACAGGCGCTGTCCGTTGCGACGGCGATCCCGTTCCCGAACCGGCGGTACCGCGGCAGTCGCACTCGACCTCGAAGGGGTCTCCTGGCCGGCGCCGGAGGAGATCCGTGCCCGGTCGCGCCGGCGGACCCAGGTACGCGCCATCGTCGGCGCTACTCGCCATGGTCTTCGGGTACCTGGCCCCACTGGGCGGTCCCGACGGGAGCCCGCCCGACGTGCCAGCGGGCCTGCCGGCCGGGCCGGGCGGCGTGCGGGTGGAGATCCCGGACAGTGCAGTGTTCCAACCGGAAGACGTCGGGCCCGGACTGTTCAGCCGTCACCCGGTCGGGCTGAACCCCGACGGCTCACGCATCGACCCGGACAAGCTCCCTTAGAAGGTTCCGCCCGGCCTCCCTCGTTGTTGCTGGGGCCGCCCTGGCCCCCAGCATGTGGGCTCGACCGTACAACGCGACCAAGATCCTGTCCGACCCAGAGGCAGGCATATCGAGCCCGGTGATGGCGTCGCAGTGGGTGCTCCGACAGCCGGTGGAGGACGGCAGCAGCCCCGTCGTCGAGGAGGACGAGATCGAGCCGGTGCGGGTCCATATGTACGTGGCGCTACGCTTCGGCGACCTGTACGCGGTCGTGGTGATTGTGTCCGACGACCGGCAGCGGACCGACGCGATCGTGGCCCGGGCCGTGGAGCGGCTGTGCACGGTGGCCAACTCCGGATGCTGACCGACGCCGGGCGGTGGTCGCCGCCCGGCGGTCCGGGTTACAGCGGGATGTTGCCGTGCTTCTTGGGCGGCAACGTCTCCCGCTTGGTCCGCAGCACCCGCAGGGCGCGCACGATCTGCCGGCGGGTCTCGGACGGCGCGATGACCGAGTCGACGTAGCCGCGTTCGGCCGCCACGTACGGGTTGGCCAGGGTCTCCTCGTACTGGGCGATCTTCTCGGCCCGTACGGCGGTCGGGTCGTCGGCGGCGGCCAGTTCGGCGCGGTAGAGGATGTTGACCGCTCCCTGGGCGCCCATCACCGCGATCTGCGCGGTCGGCCAGGCGAAGTTGAGGTCGGCGCCGAGGTGCTTGGACCCCATGACGTCGTACGCCCCGCCGTACGCCTTGCGGGTGATCACGGTGACCTTGGGGACGGTGGCCTCGGCGTACGCGTAGATGAGCTTGGCACCGCGCCGGATGATGCCGTCCCACTCCTGGCCGGTGCCGGGCAGGAACCCGGGTACGTCGACGAAGGTCAGGACCGGGATGTTGAACGCGTCGCAGGTGCGGACGAACCGGGCGGCCTTCTCCGAGGCGGCGATGTCGAGGGTGCCGGCGAAGTGCATCGGCTGGTTGGCGACGACGCCGACCGGGCGCCCCTCGACCCGGCCGAAGCCGATCACGATGTTCTGCGCGTAGAGCGGCTGCACCTCCAGGAACTCGCCGTCGTCGAGGACGTGCTCGATGACCCGGTGCATGTCGTACGGCTGGTTGGCCGAGTCGGGGATGAGCGTGTCGAGTTCCCGGTCGGTGTCGGAGACCGCGAGGTCCGCCTCGACCGGGAACGTCGGCGGCTCGTCGAAGTTGTTGGCCGGCAGGTAGGAGAGCAGCGCCCTGACGTATTCGATCGCGTCGTCCTCGTCGGTGGCGAGGTAGTGCGCGTTGCCGCTCTTGGTGTTGTGGGTGCGCGCGCCGCCGAGGTCTTCCATCGCCACGTCCTCGCCGGTGACCGTCTTGATCACGTCGGGGCCGGTGATGAACATGTGCGACGTCTGGTCGACCATGACGGTGAAGTCGGTGACGGCGGGGGAGTAGACGGCGCCGCCCGCGCACGGTCCCATGACCAGGGAGATCTGCGGGATGACGCCGGAGGCGCGCACGTTGCGGAAGAAGATCTCGCCGTAGAGGCCGAGGCTGACCACGCCCTCCTGGATGCGGGCGCCGCCGGAGTCGTTGATGCCGACGATCGGGCACCCGGTCTTCATCGCCAGGTCCATGACCTTGACGATCTTCTGGCCGAAGACCTCGCCGAGCGATCCGCCGAAGACGGTGAAGTCCTGGGCGAAGACGCACACCTGACGGCCGTCGACGGTGCCGTAGCCGGTGATCACGCCGTCGCCGTACGGGCGGGTCTTGTCCAGTCCGAAGTTGGTGGAGCGGTGCCGGGCGAGTTCGTCGAGTTCGACGAACGAGCCCTCGTCGAGCAGCATCGCGATCCGTTCCCGGGCCGTCTTCTTGCCCCGGGCGTGCTGCTTCTCCACGGCCCGCGCGGACCCGGCGTGGACCGCCTCGTCGACCCGGCGTTCCAGGTCGGCCAGCTTGCCGGCGGTGCTGTGGACGTTGATCTCGGTGGCGCTCGGCTGTCCGGTCACGTTTGGGATCGTAACGATGGTTCAGGTGTTTGCCGTCGGGCCGTCGTGTGCATTTCACTACAATCCCGCCGGGCGTTTCGTGGTGATTGATCCGCTCGTTAGGCAGAACGTGCTGGTTCTGGGCGTCGCCCTGCTGGCCGGTGGCCTGTGGGTGCTGGTCGCGCTGCGTCGCGGCCGGTGGCCGTTCGGCGCCGACTCCGCACCGGTCCGGCACCCGACGGTGGACGGCCACGATCATCCCGGCGCTGTGGACGCGGGACCGGTCCGGGCGGCCGTCCGGCCGCCCGAGTCCGCCATCTACGTGGCACCGCCGCGTGGCACCGTCTACGGCAGCGGCACACCGCCGTACGACTGGCCGTAGGCTGGCCTGATGCCGGGCTCGCCGTACACCGATCTGGACCGTCCGCCGCTGGACCCGCGGGCACTGCGGCGGGCGCTGGTCGTACCGGGCGGGTTCTGGACCCGGATCGACGTACGCCGGGAGACCGGCTCGACGAACGCCGACGCGGTCGCGGCGGCCGGCGAGGGCACCCCGGAGGGGTTGGTGGTGGTCGCCGAGCGGCAGACGGCCGGGCGGGGCCGGCTCGGCCGGCAGTGGTCCTCACCGCCGCGGGCGGGTATCGCGGCCAGCGTCCTACTGCGACCGGGGGTCGCCGTGCCGGACCGGGACTGGCCGCCGGCCCCGGTCACCGGATACGGCTGGCTGCCGCTGCTGGCCGGTGTCGCGCTGGCCGAGAGCGTGCTTCGGCTGGCCGAGCTGCCCGCCGAACTGAAGTGGCCCAACGACCTGCTCGTCGGCGGGGCCAAGTGTGCCGGCATCCTCGCCGAGTCGGTGCCGTCGGCCGGTAACGGCGAACCGTCCGCGATCGTGGTCGGCATCGGGCTCAACGTCACGCTGCGCGCCGACGAGTTGCCCACCAACCCGGGCGGTCTGCCGGCGACGTCGCTGCGGCTGGCCGGCGCCGCGGCCACCGACCGCGACCCGTTGCTGCGGGCCCTGCTGCGTGGCCTCGCCGACTGGTACGGCCGTTGGCGGGCCGCGGCCGGCGACGCGGACGAGTGCGGGCTGCGCGACGCCTACCTCCGGCACTGCGCCACGGTCGGCCGCGAGGTACGGGTGTCGCTGCCGGGCGGCGAGACCCGCACCGGCACCGCGACCTCGGTGGACGGTGCCGGCCGGCTGGTCGTGGACACGGTGGACGGTCCGACGGCGGTCGCCGCCGGTGACGTGCTGCATCTACGTTGACCGTCGGACCGCCGCAGGACGCGACGGTCAGGTGACCCCATCCGGTGCGGCGAACCGCTACCGTCAGCGCGGATCGATCCGGTACGCGAGGAGGATGGCGTGGCGTTCCCCGATGACGTGCTCACTGAAGACGAGCATGTCGTACTGCACCTGCACCCACACTGGAAGGCGTTGATCCGGCCGGTCGTGGTGCTGCTCCTGGCCGTCGCCGCGGTGGTCGCGTCGATCGTGCTGCTGCCGGCGGGCACCGCCGGCACGATCGGCATGTGGGTGGTGGTCGCGGCGGCCGTGGTGGCTGTCGTGCCGTTCGCCGTCTGGCCGTGGCTGGTCCGGCGCACCACGCACTACGTGCTGACCAACGAGCGGGTACTTCTCCAGCACGGGGTGCTCTCCCGCGACCGGCGGGACATTCCGCTCAACCGGGTCAACGACCACTCGATGTCGCAGCGGTTCGTCGAACGGCTGCTCGGCTGCGGCACGCTGACGATCGAGTCGGCCGGTGAGCGCGGCCAGTCGGTGCTGGTCGACATCCCGCACGTGGAGCGGGTGCAGACCACGCTGTACGAGTTGATCGAGGCCAACCACGACAAGCACACCCTCGGCGACGGCGAGATGCGGGAGATCCTCAAAGAGGCGCGGGAGACCCGGCCAGCCGGGGAGACGGTGCAGTAGGGGACGGTCCGGCCCGCTCAGGCCGGACCGGCACGCATCACGAACCAGCCCCGGAACCGGGTACGCAGCACCTCCCGCTCGGGGCGGCCGTACGCGTCGACCCTCGTCATGGTCGCGCCGAGGGTGACGGTGCCGAGGCCGGGGCGGGCCGTCGACGGCTTGCTGCCCAGCACGTCGAGCCGTACGGCCAGCCGGTCACCGGCGTGTACGGGAGCCAGCCAGCGCAGCTCCTCCAGCCCGGGGGAGGCGTCGGCGGCGGCCCGGGAGAGCAGGTGGTCGACGTAGGCGCGCATGAAGAGACTGACCGTGAAGAACCCGCTGGCGATCAGCCGGCCGTGGTGGCTGCCGGCGGCCGTCGCCGCGTCGACGTGGTACCACTGCGGGTCGAATCGGCGGGCGAACGCCACCATCTCGGCCTCGTCGACGGCGGTGACGCCCAGGTCGAAGGTGCGTCCGGGGGTCAGGTCCTCGAAGAACAGCTCGGCTTCGGCACCCGTTCCCGACCGCACCGGTGTCCCGGTCAGCGGGAGGCGGGACGCCGGTTGGCGGCGTCGAGTTCAGCGGCGAGTTCGGCTTCGAACTCGACGTCGATCGGGTTGGCCAGTTCGCGTTCGAGCGGGGTGGTGAGCCGGGTGAAGTCGATGTGCGGCGTCTCGCCGGTACCGGCAGCCTCCGCCGCTCGTGCGTCGGCCGGGTGGGTGTCGGCGTCGGCCTTCGCCGGGGCCGGGCGGGCGGGTTCGGTCTCGGCCGGATCGTCGTCGGCTTTCGGGCGGGCCGGCCGCCCCGGCGGGCCGCTGGTCGCGTCGGGCTCGTCGGTGGCGTCGCCGGGCGTCCCGGCGGGCGCGGCAGCGGCCGTGGGGTCGGCGGGGGCGGGCGCCGAGCTTGCGGCGGCGGCCGGCACCGGACGGAAGACGAACGTGCGGTAGGACCAGAACCGGAAGAGTGTGGCGAGCACGACACCGATGGTCTTGGCGATGTTGAGCGCGATCAGACCGTGGAAGCCGAGCCCGTACTTCGCCAGTGCCAGCACGCCCAGTTCGATCGCGAGGCCGGTGGCGTTGAAGAGGAAGAAGAGTGCGTATTCGCGGCGCATCGCCGACTTCGGCCGGTCCCGGTAGGTCCAGTGCCGGTTCATGAGGTATGAGGTGATCGTCGCCACGATGGTGGCGATCACAGTGGCCTTGAGCTGCCCGTTCGCGAAGATCGTCAACGCGAGGGCGTTGAAGACCGCGTAGTTGATGACCGTGTTGATGCCGCCTACGACGCCGAACTTGGCGGCCTCGCTGACGAACTTCTGCCATCGATCAGGCAGTAGACGGACAAAGGGCATTGGATCACCTTACGGCAGGAAGTCGTTCGGGCAGCGGCCCGACGAGGGGTGGCGAGGGCTCGGCGCTCAGTCGCTCTTCGCGATCACCTCTGGCGCGTCCACCCTGGCCGGCCCGACGAAGACGAAACGACGGTAGGACCAGAACCGGAACAGCGTGCCCAGCGCGGCGCCCACGAGGTTTGCCGAGATGTTGTCGGCGATCAGGGACTGGAAGATCCGGGGCCAGATACTGCCCAGGACGTAATGGCTGATACCCAGGCAGGCCAGCCCTATACCTAGCCCGACCGCGTTGAAGAAGAAGTAGAGCAGGTATTCCCGGGCCAGGCCGGAGCGCTCACGGTGGCGCCAGGTCCAGAAGCGGTTACCGATGAAGGCGACGGTGGCGGCCACCGCGGTGGACAGGGTCTTCGCGGCGAGGACCTCCATGCCCTGACCACGCGCCAGGTTGAAGATCAGCAGGTCGACGACGAACGCGATGCCGCCCACCGCGCCGAACTTGCCGAGCTCGCGGACCAGGTGACCGAAACGGTCGATGATCCTCCGGACGAGCCCTGGTCTATCGATGGAGTTTGGCGGCTGCTCGCCCGTCGCGGTCACTGGCACGCCGTCGAGCGTACCGGTTGCTCCCCATTCTGACGGGCGCGAGCGACGAGGTTTAACAGAGGCGCCCGTGGTCTCCGGGGTCGCTCGACACGGGGTGACCGGCGGGTGACCGAACGCAGCTCTCGCGGGCGGGGCGGGTGCGCGGGCGCCGGCCGGTCGGGGCGCACCCCGGCGTCGGGGCCATCCGCAGGTCGGCGTTCACCTCGTCCAGTTCCGTACGCAGACCGTGGCACGCCCGGCAGCGGCCGAGGTGGGTCTCGACCGTGGTACGGGCCCGCGTGGCGAGCCGTTCGCGGATGTACGCGGCCAGCAGTTGCCGGATCGGGTGGCAGTCCGGATCGACGGCGGTGCTGATGTGCTCCCGCAGGTACATCTCCCGCAGGCGCTCCCGTGCCCGGTAGGCCAGTGCGGCGACCCCGCCGGGGGTGAGGCCGAGCCGGGGCGCCACCTGCGCCGGGGTTTCCCCCTGCACCTCGGTGTGCCAGAGCACCAGCCGCCACCGGTGGGGCAGGCGGGTGAATGCGCGAATGGCGTACGACCGTTCGAGTCGGGCGAGGGTGACGTCCTCGTGTTGCCCACCCACCTCGAACCGGGTCAGGTCGTCGGTGAAGGCGAGGCGGCGGTCGCGGCGGAGCCGGTCGTGCCGGACGTGCCGCAGCGTGGTGTGCAGGTAGGGGCGGAAGACGACCGCCGGGCCGCGCCCCGCGCGGAGCATGGCGAGCACCTTGACGAAGGTCTCGGCGACCAGGTCGTCGGCGTCGGCCTCGTTGCTCACCAGGGTGTAGGCGAGCCGCCTGGCGGCGTGCGAGTGCCGGATCCACAGCGTCGCGTACGCCCCGGTGTCGCCGTCTCGTACGGCGGCCAGCAGGTCGGCGTCGGTGGCGACGCACGTGGCCACGGCAGCGGCCGGGCCGGGGTCGGCGGGGATCGTCACGGGTCCGCTCCAACGGTCGAGGGGGAGGGGTGGGGCGGCACTCTCCCGGGGCGGCACTCCGGGAGGGAGCGGGGCACTAGGGGAAAAGCACCCTTATGGGTCATAACCCTAGGACAAATCGGGCGGCAGGGGAAGGTGTGATACATGCCCCGACGTGCAATTGATCACGCACAGCGACGGTCGTCGACGGGTGGCTGTGATGATCTCCACGTAAAGTTTGCGCGAAACTGCGCAGGTAAGCGCGAAAAGATTCCCAATACGGCAGGTCGGCCGTACCTTGTGCACTTCTTCACAACCGACCCCACTGCCCAGGTCGGCGGATCGGTTTACGCTGAGCGCAACTTCCGTGACTTCATTACGGCGTGGCGGTTAACCGCCCGCCGGATTCGGGCATCCCGCATAACGGTCAGCGTCGACCTGAAGGAGACCAAGTCATGACTGCTCCGGCTACCAGCCGTGGCCTCGCGCAGGCCCCGACCTCGCACTCCAAACTGCTCGCGTGGGTTCACGAAGTCGCCGAGCTGACAACGCCCGACCAGGTCGTCTGGGTCGACGGTTCCGACGAGGAATGGCAGCGGCTCACCGACGAACTCGTCGCCGCCGGCACCCTCGTGCGACTCGATCCCGAGCACAAACCAAACTCCTTCTGGGCGCGCACCGATCCCACCGATGTTGCCCGCGTCGAGGAACGCACCTTCATCTGCTCGGTCGACGAGGCCGACGCCGGACCCACCAACAACTGGATGGCGCCCGACGAGATGAAGCGGACCATGACCGCGCTCTACCGCGGATGCATGCGGGGCCGGACCATGTACGTCATCCCGTTCGTCATGGGCCCCCTCGAAGCCGAATCGCCGATGTTCGGCGTCGAGATCACGGACAGTGCCTACGTCGTCGCGTCCATGCGGATCATGACGAGGATGGGCGCCAAGGTCCTCGAGGGGATGGGCGACGACGCCGACTTCGTGCACGCCCTGCACTCCATCGGCGCGCCGCTGGCCCCCGGCGAGGCCGACGTGCCGTGGCCGTGCAGCCAGACCAAGTACATCTCGCACTTCCCCGAGACCCGCGAGATCTGGTCCTACGGCTCCGGGTACGGCGGCAACTCGCTGCTCGGCAAGAAGTGCTACTCGCTGCGGATCGCCAGCGTCATGGCCCGCGACGAGGGCTGGCTCGCCGAGCACATGCTGATCCTCAAGATGACCTCGCCCGAGGGCAAGGTGCACTACATCGCCGGCGCCTTCCCGTCCGCCTGCGGCAAGACCAACCTGGCGATGCTGGAGCCGACCATCGCCGGCTGGAAGGTCGAGACCGTCGGCGACGACATCGCCTGGATGCGCTTCGGCGACGACGGCCGCCTCTACGCCCTCAACCCCGAGTTCGGGCTCTTCGGCGTCGCACCCGGCACCGGCTGGACCACCAACGCCAACGCCATGCGGACCCTCGACCGCGGCAACTCGGTCTTCACCAACGTCGCCCTGACCGACGACGGCGACGTGTGGTGGGAGGGCATGGGCGAGCCGCCGGCGCACGCCACCGACTGGAAGGGCGCCGACTGGACGCCGGACAGCGGCGAGCTGTCGTCGCACGGCAACAGCCGGTTCTGCACCCCGATCAACCAGTGCCCGATCCTCGCCGACGAATACCACGACCCCAAGGGCGTGCCGATCGACGCGATCCTCTTCGGCGGCCGGCGCAAGACCACCGTGCCGCTGGTGACCGAGGCCCGCGACTGGGTGCACGGCGTCTACATGGGAGCGACGCTCTCGTCCGAGACGACCGCCGCCGCGGCCGGCCAGGTCGGCGTCGTACGCCGCGACCCGATGGCGATGCTGCCGTTCATCGGCTACAATGCCGGCGACTACTTCCAGCACTGGATCGAGATGGGCAAGGGCGTCGACGGCGACGCCGCCAAGCTGCCGAAGATCTTCTACGTCAACTGGTTCCGCCGCGACGACGACGGCAAGTTCCTCTGGCCGGGCTTCGGCGAGAACTCCCGGGTACTCAAGTGGATCGTGGAGCGGCTCGAGGGACGTGGCGCCGCCGTCGAGACGCCGATCGGCTACGTACCCACCGCCGACGCCCTCGACGTCGAAGGCCTCGGCCTCACCCGTGCCGAGATCGAGACCGCGCTCAAGGTCGACATCGACGAGTGGCGGGCCGAACTGCCGCAGATCACCGAGTGGTTCGAGAAGTTCGGCGACAAGCTGCCCGCCGTACTCTGGGCCGAACTCGACGCGCTGCGCGCCCGGCTCGACGGGCAGTCCAGCCCGACGGCCTGACCGCACCCTCCGGCCCGCGGACACCGGGCCGGCCCACCCGGCCCGCCGGTGTGCCGCTGGCGCCGGCCGGGCATCATCTCAGGCATGACGACGGCCGCCGCGACTCCGAAGGGGGTCCGGCGGCCGCCGGCCGTCCGGGGCCTGACCGCACTGCTCGCGACCACCGCCACCGCGACCGTCGCGGTCGAGCTGCTCAACTGGTGGTACGCCCCCGAACAGGGCTTCGGGCTCGCCATACGCAGCGGCTGGGCACTGCTGCGCTCGGTCGGCTTCCTGGTGCTCATCTGGCACGTACGCCGCGGCCGGACGGCGGCCCGCCCGCTCGGACTGATCCTCGCCGTCACCACCGTCTTCGCCGTCGGCCGGCTGATCGTGCCGCGCGCCGGCCTGCCACCGCTGCCGGGCCTGCTCGGCTTCGCCGCGCTCACCCTGCTCTGCGCCGCCGTCGTGTGGATGCTCTACCGCTCGCCGCAGGTCGACGCCCACCTCGTACGCCACCCCGGCCGGCTCGTCATCGACCGGCAGGGCATCTCCTGGCGGGCGACGCCGCCGCGCAAGCCGCCGGTCGCCGCCTGGCTGCTCACCGCCCGGGTCGCCGCGTTCACCTACAGCCCGCTCATGCTCGTACCCTGCCTGATCGCCGTCGGCACGATCTTCGACGGGAAGCTCGTCGCCGTACCCGCCGTGGTCGGCTGGTTCGTCGCCGGAGTGGTGGTGGGCAACGTCGTACTGCTCGACGCGTTCTTCCTGCTCCGCGGCAAAAGGTGGGCCCGGGGAGTACTGGTCGCCATCACCGTCGCCGTCCTCGCCGTCGACCTGCCGCTGTGCTGGTGGCTGCTCGGCGTCGACGGACTCGTCCGCGACGGCGCGCCGCTGGTCGCGGCCGCCGCGCTCACCTGCTACGCCCTGTGGCGCGCCGGCCGTGCCGGACCGGCCACCGCCGTACGCCCGCCGGAACACGCACTGTCCTGACCACCTGAGGTGCCCGGCTGCCTTCCACAGCGATGGTCGCTAGTCTGCAAGAGATGAAACTGCGGGACCTGCTCTACTCGGTTTACGAACGGCGGCTCACGGCGGGGCTCGCCGGTAAGCCGGTACCCCGCCACATCGGTGTCATGTGCGACGGCAACCGGCGCTGGGCCAAGGAGATGGGCTACGTCGACCCCAACGACGGCCACCGCGTCGGCGCAGTCAAGATCAAGCACCTGCTCAACTGGTGCGACCAGGCCGGCGTCGAACACGTCACGCTCTACCTCCTGGCCACCGACAACCTTCGCCGCCCCGCCAGCCAACTCGACCCGCTACTCAAGATCATCGAAGATCTCGTCGTCGAGTTCGCCGAGGAGGGCAACCCCTGGCGGCTGCGGATCGTCGGCGCCCTCGACCTCCTCCCCGCCCAGACCGCCGCCGCCCTCAAGGCAGCCCAGGAACGCACCCAGGAACGCACCGGCGGTGCCGAGGTCAACATCGCCGTCGGCTACGGCGGCCGCCGCGAGATCGCCGACGCCGTACGCTCCCTGCTGCACGAACACGCCGCCGCCGGCGGCACCCTCGAAGAACTCGCCGAGATCCTCGACGTCGAGCACATCGCCGAACACCTCTACACCCGCGGCCAACCCGACCCCGACCTGGTCATCCGCACCAGCGGCGAACAGCGGCTGTCCGGCTTCCTGCTCTGGCAGTCGGCCCACTCCGAGTTCTACTTCTGCGACGTCAACTGGCCCGACTTCCGCCGCGTCGACTTCCTCCGCGCACTGCGCTCGTACGCCCACCGCCAACGCCGCTACGGCGGTTAGTCGAGTCTGTGCTAGCTGGCCTCGCCTTCGGCTCGGCTGGCTCGCTCCGCTTCGCGCCGCCTGAGTGCACCGTCTTCGCCCTGCGGGCCGCGACCGCTTCGCGGCGCGGTCCTCGGGCTCCAGACGGTG